>CAYTMR010000038.1:15247-26109 GCA_964438855.1 uncultured Micromonosporaceae bacterium | reverse complement strand
TCATCACCGACCTGGTCATGAACCACACCTCCGATCAGCACCCCTGGTTCCAGGAGTCTCGCCGGGACCCCGACGGGCCCTACGGCGACTACTACGTTTGGAGCGACACCGACCAGCGCTACCGTGACGCTCGGGTCATCTTCGTCGACTCCGAAGAGTCGAATTGGACCTTCGATCCGGTACGTCGCCAGTTCTTTTGGCACCGTTTCTTCTCCCACCAGCCGGATCTCAACTACGAGAACCCGGCGGTGCAGCAGGAGATGCTCAACGTCATCCGGTTCTGGCTGGACCTGGGCATCGACGGGTTCCGCCTCGACGCGGTCCCCTACCTGTTCGAAGCCGAGGGCACCACCTGTGAGAACCTGCCCGATACCCACGAGTTTCTCCGCCGATGCCGCAAGGTCATCGACGACGAGTAGCCAGGACGGGTGCTTCTGGCCGAGGCGAATCAGTGGCCCAGCGACGTCGTCGCCTACTTCGGCGACCCGCAGGTGGGTGGGGACGAGTGCCACATGGCGTTCCACTTTCCGCTCATGCCCCGCATCTTCATGGCCGTACGTCGGGAGTCCCGGTTCCCGATCTCCGAGATCATCGCCCAGACACCGTCGATCCCCGAAAACTGTCAATGGGGCATCTTCCTGCGCAACCACGACGAGTTGACTCTCGAGATGGTCACCGACGAAGAGCGGGACTACATGTACGAGGAGTACGCGAAGGACCCTCGTATGCGCGCCAACGTGGGCATCCGTCGCCGCCTGGCGTCACTGTTGGAAAACGACCGCGATCAGATCGAGCTCTTCACCGCGCTGCTGTTGTCGCTGCCTGGTTCACCCGTGCTCTACTACGGCGACGAGATCGGCATGGGCGACAACATCTGGCTTGGTGACCGTGACGCGGTGCGGACGCCGATGCAGTGGACGCCGGACCGTAACGCCGGCTTCTCCGCCGCTACTCCTGGCCGCCTCTACCTGCCGGTCAACCAGGACGCCGTCTACGGCTTCCAAGCGGTGAACGTCGAGGCCCAGCGAGACAACTCCGCGAGCCTGCTGAACTGGACCCGGCGCATGCTGTCCATCCGTAAGCGCCACGAGGCGTTCGCGACCGGCACCTTTCTGGACTTGGGTGGCTCCAATCCGGCGGTACTGGCCTTTCTCCGGCAGGCCGGCGACGACGTGGTGCTGTGCGTCAACAACCTCT
This sequence comes from uncultured Micromonosporaceae bacterium, assembly GCA_964438855.1. Classification (GTDB taxonomy): domain Bacteria; phylum Actinomycetota; class Actinomycetes; order Mycobacteriales; family Micromonosporaceae; genus Natronosporangium. The sequence goes on along the minus strand of CAYTMR010000038.1, from coordinate 24,912 downwards.
CCCGCTTCCCCCAACCGATCGAGCTGAGCCTGCAGGACTGGGTCGACTTCACCCCGGTGGAGCTGACCGGACGGGTCAACTTCCCACCCGTCGGGCATCTGCCGTACCTGCTCACCCTCCCCGGCCACAGCTTCTACTGGTTCCAGCTCAAGCCACCTGAGGAGGTCCCGTGATGCTCCCGTTCGCCGACTGGCTGCCGCGACAGCGGTGGTTCTCTGGGCGCAACCGGACCATCCAGTCCGCCGTACCGGTGCAGGTGACCTCGTTGGAGCCGAGCCTCGACCACGTCATTGTGGGCGTGTCGTACGAGGACGGTGAGGTCGAGCACTACCAGGTCTTCGTGGCCTGGGACCATCATCTGGCGGCCGAGTTCGAGGCCGTCGCCACGATCGGATCCGACGGCGACCGCACCGGATACGACGCGCTGTTCAACGAGTCGGCCGCCCAGCGCGTCGTCGCGCTCATCCACAGCGGCGCCCAGATCGACGGCCTGCGGTTCACCCCCGAACCGGGGGTGCCGAACGCGGTGGCGGCACCAGCGCGGGTGGTGGAAGCCGAGCAGTCCAACACCAGCGTCGTCTTCGAGCGCACGGCCATTCTCAAGGTCTTCCGCCGGATCGTGGCCGGCGTGAACCCGGACATCGAACTCAACCGGGTACTCGCCCGCGCCGGATGCCCGCATACCGCACCACTGCTCGGTGCGATCGAGGGAGTCGACGACGCCGGCCAGTCGGTGTCACTGGCGATGCTGAACGACTACGTGGAGGACGCAGCCGACGGTTGGGCGATGGCGGAGACCAGCGCCCGGGACCTCTACGCCGAGGTCGACCTGCAGGCCGACGAGGTGGGTGGCGACTTCGCCGCCGAATCGGACCGGCTGGGCGAGGCGGTCGCGGTGGTGCACCGCATGCTCGCCGACGAGTTGGGTACGACGGTCGCGCCGCCGCCGGTGGCGGACATGGCCGCCCGCCTCGACGCAGCGGTGGACGCGGTGCCGGAGCTGGCCCAGTACGCGTCGGCGGCGCGCGACGTGTTCGAGGGCACCGGTGGCGAGCTCGTCACCCACCAGCGTATCCACGGCGATCTGCACCTGGGGCAGGCGTTGAGAACCACTGACCACTGGATTTTGATCGACTTCGAGGGGGAGCCTGGTCGGCCGATGTCGGAGCGCCGCCGCCCCGACTCACCGTTGCGGGATGTCGCCGGCATGCTGCGCTCCTACGAGTATGCCGCGCTACAGCTGCTGTCCGGCGAGGACGGCGATGGTCCACTCGCCTACCGTGCACAGGAGTGGATCCGCCGGAACCAGAACGCCTTCTGCGACGGGTACTCGGCCGTCGCCGGGTCGGATCCACGGGACCGCTGGTCGCTGCTGCGCGCATACGGGCTGGACAAGGCGCTCTACGAGGCATGGTACGAGACCCGCCATCGCCCGAGCTGGCGGTGGATACCTTTGCAGTCGATCACCCGGTTGCTCGACACCCGGGAGGGCATGGCGTGGGCACCGGGGTGACCGTGGGCGACCTCGATCTGTACCTGATCGGGGAGGGTCGCCATGAACGATTGTGGACGGTGCTGGGCGCGCATGTGAAGCCTGATGGGGTGTCGTTCGCGGTCTGGGCTCCGAACGCCCGTCAGGTGCGGGTGATCGGAGATTTCGCCGGCTGGGGGCCCTACGACGGGGTGGCGATGGAGCGCCTCGGTGACAGCGGCGTCTGGTGGACTGCGGTCGGCGGTGCGTCGGTCGGTGACCGCTACAAGTTCCGGGTGCAGGGGCACGACGGGGTCTGGCGGGACAAGGCCGACCCCTTCGCGCGGGCGACCGAGGCTCCCCCGCGTACGGCCTCGGTGATCGAGCAGTCACAGTACGAGTGGCGGGACGCGCAGTGGTTGACGCAGCGTGCCCGCAGTACGCCGTACCGCGAGCCGATCTCCATCTACGAAGTGCACCTTGGTTCGTGGCGGCCGGGTTTGTCCTACGACGAGTTGGCGGTGCAGCTCGTCGACTACGTAGCCGAGATGGGATTCACTCACGTCGAGCTGCTGCCGGTGATGGAGCATCCGTACGGTGGTTCCTGGGGATACCAGGTGACCGGCTACTACGCGCCCAGCGCCCGGTTCGGTAGTCCGGATGGCCTGAGGACTCTGGTGGACCGACTGCACCAGGCAGGCATCGGGGTGATCTTGGACTGGGTGCCGGCACATTTCCCGCGCGACGACTGGGCGTTGGGTCGGTTCGACGGCACGCCACTGTACGAGCATCCGGACCCGCGGCTCGGTGAGCACCCGGACTGGGCGACCTACGTCTTCGACTACGGCCGGGCGCAGGTGCGCAACTTCCTGGTGGCCAACGCGCTCTACTGGTTCGACGAGTTCCACGTCGACGGGCTGCGGGTGGATGCGGTCGCCTCCATGCTCTACCGCGACTATTCCCGAGCAGACGGCGAGTGGACCCCGAACCGCTACGGCGGCCGGGAGCATCTGGAGGCGATCGCGCTACTCCAAGAGGTCAACGCCACCGTCTACAAGCACCATCCCCAGGTGCTGATGGTGGCAGAGGAGTCCACCGCGTGGCCGGGGGTCACGGCGCCCACCAGCGTGGGGGGGCCTCGGGTTCGGGTTCAAGTGGAACATGGGGTGGATGCATGACACGCTGGCCTACCTGGCCCGGGATCCGATCTTCCGACAGTGGCATCACCACCACATGACCTTCGCCACCGTCTACGCGTGGAGCGAGAACTTCATCCTGCCGATCAGCCACGACGAGGTGGTGCACGGCAAGGGGGCACTGGTGGGGAAGATGCCCGGCGACGACTGGCAGCGGCACGCCAACGTTCGAGCGCTGCTGGCGTTCATGTGGGCACACCCCGGCAAGCAGTTGCTCTTCATGGGGTGCGAGCTCGCTCAGGAGACGGAGTGGAGTGAGCAGGCGGGGCTGGACTGGGGACGGGCCGGCGACCCGCGGGGAGCCGGTGTGCAGCGGCTCGTGCGCGACTTGAACCGGGTCTACCGACAGTCCCCGGCGCTGTGGGCACTCGACCCCGATCCGGACGGGTTTCGTTGGCTGACCGCCGACGACGCGGCGAGCAACACGTTCGCCTTCGTCCGCACCGGAGACGACTCTCCGCCTCTGGTGTGCGTGGTCAACTTCGCCGCGGTGCCGCACGAGGGCTATCGGGTGGGGCTGCCAGCGCCGGGCCGATGGCGAGAGGTGATCAACACCGATGCCGAGGAGTACGGCGGCTCCGGCGTGGGCAACCTCGGTCGGGTGACGGCGGAGGCGGTGGGCTGGCACGGCATGCCGTTTTCGGTCCCGCTGCGGCTCCCGCCGTTGGGTGCGCTCTGGCTGATTCCCGACCGCGCCTGATGCCCCAATGTCGGGGACATTGCAGGAATCGCGCGCGCAATCCCGCAATGTCCCTGACATTGCCGCGATCGTCAGGGCAGCAGGGCGAACCGCACGAGGTCGGTGGGTTGTAGGTCGGGTTCGGTGACCGCGCCGATCGACTCGAGGAGGGCGATGCACTGCATCACCCGGGCTTCGTCCATGCCTCCCACGGGGGTCGACGGTTGGAGAGGGCGCACGTAGGGCGCCATCAGCTCGAGTTCAGCGGCGGCGATCACCGGGTCAGCGGCTGGAGCGTCGCGCGCCAGCGCCTCGCCGGCCAGGTGCGGGTACTCCAACGCGTGCGTCAGCCCGCGCAGCAGAGCGTCGCGGAATCGTACGCACACCTCCGGCTGCGAGTCGGCGAGGGCGGGTCGGGTGAGCAGGCACACGCCGTACAGGTCGCCGAGGTACTCATCGTAGGGAAGGACAGTGACCGGGCGGCCTTCGGCGGCCGCCGCTACCAGCGGTTCGCCTACGACGAACTGGCCGATGGCGTCCACTTGCCTGCTGACGAGGGCACCGATCAGCCCGGTCCCCTCCATCGGCACCGTCTCCACGTCGTTCAGATCGAGCCCGGCGGCCTGTGCGTAGGCAGGAAAGAGCAGTTCGGTCACGGCACCGGCTGGCAGACCGACGGTACGGCCGGCGAGGTCGAGCGGGTGGTCGATCTGGGGATCGAGGGTCATGACAGCAGACAGGTTCCGTTGTTGGATCGCCGCGATGATGGTGAAGTCGGTGACGCCTTGACCGCGCGCGATGATCGCCCCGGCGAGATCGACCGCTGCGAACTGTGCCTGTCCGGAGGCGAGCGCTTGCAGATTGCCAGCGGTGCCGGTGCCGGGCTCGATCGTCACTGTGAGTCGGGCATCGGCGAAGAAGCCCTGTCGCAGGGCGTGGTAGCTGTACGCGTCGCGACCCAACTGGCCGAAGTTGGTGAGGTACGTGACCTCGTCGGACTCTCTCACCGTGGCCGGGGTGTCGGAGCGAGCGCAGCCACTGGCGAGGCTGGCCGCGACGGCCGCTACTCCAGCGGTGAAAGATCGCCGGGTCAGTAAAGTTGAGCAAGTTGCGCGCAACGGTGCCTCCTGTCGCTGGGGTTTGGCGCCGCGCAACGGCCCTGACCGGGGCCGGGCTCGCCTGGACCGCATGCCCGGCCCCGGTCTCCTTTTGCCGTCACGCGGGTACTGGGAGGAAGACCGGGCCAGCGACACCTGCCACCGGCCCGGCTCGGGGGGATCACTCTAAGGCGATCGTATCTAAACGTAGTCATACCAGTTGGTACCAGTCAAGTCGTCACAGCGAACCGTGGGGTGGATGCCCGTCGGTGGTCGTCTCAGGACTTTCGGCCCTGGTGGTCGGTCTGGTCAGCGGGGGATCAATGGAAGCGTCGGGGATGGGAGAAGGATGGTCGGCCTGATGGCACCCGAGCCGCGCGCCATGCGGGAGCTGTCCCGCGACGAGGCGCTGCGCCGGCTCAGGAGTGTGGCGTTAGGGAGGGTGGTCTTCACCGACCGTGCGTTACCGGCCATCAGACCCGTCAATCACCTTCTCGACGGTGAGCGCGTCGTCATCCGGACCCATGCCGGCGCCGCCATCTTGTCGGCTGCGAAGCGGCGGGTGGTGGTCGCGTACGAAGCGGACGACATCGACCCCAGGTCGCGGCTGGGCTGGAGCGTGGTGGTGACCGGGGTCGCCTCGCCCGTGACCGATGCGGTGGCCGCGGCGCGTTATCAGGAGCTGTTGCGCCCCTGGGTGTCCTGGTCGATGGGGGAGATCATCGCGATCAGTGCCGAGCTCGTCACCGGCTTCGAGCTGGTCGCACCCGACAGGAGCAGGGACTATGCTCAGGCCGAGGAGAGTACATGGCGAAACGAGCCTGGCTGAGGGTTTTTCGTCTGAATTCCACCACTGGTCGGTTTCAGCGCCCCAGCGCGGCCCGCCATCGCTGACTATGGAGTGGGGATGAGTAGGTCGGGTGCGACCCGTGCTTCCCAAGCCGCCCAGGCGCGGCTGGCCGCACGACGCCGACAGGAACAGCGTCGACGTGCGGTGTGGATCAGTGCCGTTGTCGCGGCGGTGCTGGTGATCGCCGTCCTCGCCGGGGCCGGGATCTGGTACGCGATCCACACAGCTGGTTCCGACGATCCAGACCGCACTCCCGCCAATGTGACCGCGGACGGTCACGGAGTGCCGGTGGGTGACGGTCCCGTCACAGTCGAGATCTACCTCGACTTCATGTGCCCGGCCTGTGCGCAGTTCCACCAGGTGACGCACACGACCCTCGACCGCTACCTCGCTGACGGCACCGTGACGATCGTCTATCGGCCGATCGCCATCCTCGACCGGTACTCCACCACCCAGTACTCCACCCGGTCGGCTGCCGCGTCGGGCTGTGCAGCCGACATCGGAATGATGTCGGAGTTCGTGGCCGCACTTCTGTCATCCCAGCCGCAGCAGGGGACGGCCGGGCTGTCCAACGGGGAGATCGTCCAGGTAGCCACCAACGCGGGTGTGGACGGATCCGGCTTCGACCAGTGCGTACGCAACGACACCTACCGAGGCTGGGCCACAGCCAACACGGATGCCGCGTTCCGGCAGGGCGTCAGCGCCACGCCGACGGTCATCGTGGATGGTGAGCGGTTGGAGGAGCTGAGTGTGGCGGCACTGACCGCAGCGATCGACGCTGCGGCCGGCTAGAGCGCCTGCCCGCCACCATGGCGATGCTGGCGAACCCTGACGCGCGTGCCTTCTGGCTGCGGGCACCGGGCGTGGGAGAGATCCGTCCCGCCGCCCTACCAGAACCGGGTCCGCACGAGGTCCTCGTGCGGACCCTCTTCACCGGCATCAGCCGGGGCACCGAGACCCTGGTGTTCCGCGGTGAGGTGCCCGCCAGCCAGTACCGGACGATGCGGGCGCCGTTCCAGGAGGGGGACTTCCCCGGTCCGGTCAAGTACGGCTACCTCAACGTCGGTGTGGTAGAGGTCGGTCCGGCTCCGCTCCTGGGCCGGACCGTCTTCTGTCTGTACCCCCATCAGACCCGGTACGTCGTGCCCGCCAGCGAGGTGACCGTGGTGCCCGACGGGGTGCCGCCGACGCGGGCGGTGCTGGCCGGCACGGTCGAGACGGCGGTCAACGCGTTGTGGGACGCGGCTCCCATGATCGGCGACCGGATCGCCGTGGTCGGTGGCGGGATGGTGGGCTGCTGCGTGGCGCGGTTGCTCGCCGGCCTGCCCGCGGTGCGGTTGCAACTGGTCGACGTCGACCCCGCCCGAGCGGGGACCGCTGCGGCCCTCGGCGTCGAGTGGGTGCCACCGGAGCAAGCCGCGGGCGATTGTGATCTCGTCTTTCACGCCAGCGCCACCTCCGCTGGGCTGGCGCGGGCGCTAGAGCTGCTGCGCCCAGAGGGGGTCGTCGTCGATGTGAGCTGGTACGGTGACCGGCCGGTCAGCGTGCCGCTGGGCGAAGCCTTCCACTCGCGGCGCCTCGTCGTGCGCTCCAGCCAGGTAGGGGCGGTGTCGCCGGCCCGGGCCGCCCGCCGCACCCTCGCCGAGCGTCGGGCGCTTGCCCTGGAACTACTCGCCGATCCCGCCTTCGACGCCCTGCTCAGTGGCGAGTCTCGGTTCGAGGACCTGCCCGAGGTGATGGCGGAGCTGGCAGCGGGGCGACGCGGGGCCCTGTGCCACCTGATCCGTTATGAACCGCTCGAGGGCGAGCGTCGTATCCAGTAGGCGACAGGGCGATGGGAGGCGTGTCGTGTTCAGTGTGACGGTGCGGGACCAGTTCATGGTGGCCCACAGTTTCCGAGGCGAGGTGTTCGGGCCGGCGCAGCGGCTGCACGGTGCGACCTTCGTCGTGGACGCCACCTTCCGACGGGCGAATCTGGACGAGGACCAGCTGGTGGTGGACATTGGTCGAGCGCGGGACGAGCTGGCCGCGGTACTCGCCGCCCTGAACTACCGCAACCTCGACGACGAACCGGAGTTCGCCGGAGTCAATACGACCACCGAGTACCTCGCCAAGGTCATCGCCGACCGGCTCGCCGAGAGCGCGCAGGCAGGCCGGCTCGGTGAGGGCGGGCGCAGCCTCGACGGGATCGCCGTGACGCTCCACGAGTCGCACGTGGCCTGGGCGAGCTACGAGCGTGCGCTGTGAGGACCCTGCACGTCGTGCTGCCGGGAGATGTGGCCGATCCGGCCGTGCCCAGCGGCGGCAACGTCTATGACCTGCGGGTGTGCCAAGGATTGGCGGCGGCGGGGTGGCGGGTCTGCGAGATTCCGCTACCGGGGGCGTGGCCATGCCCGGAGGCGAACGCCCGGCATGCGCTGGGTCGGGCGCTCGCCTCCCTCCCCGACGGCGCCCAGGTGCTCGCGGACGGGTTGGTTGCCTGCGGGGTGCCGGAGGTGGTGGTGCCGCACGCGCGCCGACTGTCCCTCACGGTGCTGGTCCACTTGCCGTTGGCGGCCGAGACGGGCACACCACCGCAGGTCGCCGCCGTGTTGGACGCACGCGAGCGGGAGACCCTGCAGGCGGCATCGGCGGTCGTGGCAACCAGCCCGTGGGCCGGTGAACAGGTGACGAAGCGGCACGGGCTCGACCCTCGCCGGGTGCATGTGGCCGTCCCGGGTGTCGATCCGGCACCGCTGGCACCGGGCACCGACGGCGTCTCACAGCTGCTCTGTGTCGCCGCGCTCATTCCCCGCAAAGGGCAGGACCTGCTGGTGGAGGCGCTCGCGACCCTTCCAGAGACCGTCTGGACGTGCCGACTTGTCGGACCGTCGCGACGAGACCCCCGGTTCGCGGCCGCGCTTGCGCGGCGGATCGACGAGGCACAGCTCAGCGATCGGGTGCACCTGATCGGGCCGCGTTCTGGCGCGCAGCTGGCGCGGACCTACGCCGAGGCGGATCTCGTGCTCGTGCCGTCCCGTGCGGAGACGTACGGCATGGTGGTGGGCGAAGCGTTGGCGCGGGGCATTCCGGTGCTGGCGACCGCGGTGGACGCGATCCCCCAGACTCTGGGGCGGACCGACGACGGCCACGTCCCCGGAATGCTGGTCCCACCGGACGACGTCGGGGCGCTCGCCAGGGCGCTGGACGAGTGGTTCACGCAACCGGCGCTCCGGCAGCGGTTACGAAAGGCCGCGCGTGACCGGCGAAGGAGCCTGCCGACGTGGGACACCACCGTGGCCTGCCTGGCCGAAGCGCTGGCGCAGGCCGGTGACGTATGGGCGGCTGCGCCGTGATCCAGGTCGGTGCCACCCGGTTCCCCGCAGCGTGGCTGGATCTTCGGGAGCCAGCCGACGCGGCCGCGCGCGCCGTCGCGCTACTCGACCCACTGCGTGCCCACGTCACCGCGTACGCGGGCATCGAACCGATCCGAGTCTGGGACCTTGGTAGCGGCACCGGTGCGATGGCCCGGTGGTTGGCCCCTCGCCTGCCGCGGCGACAACACTGGGTGCTGCATGACCGCGATCCTGAGCTGTTGGGCCGCGCCGCCAGCCACGACGCTCCGGTCGATGCCGACGGTCGACCCGTGACCGTGGCTACGCGACTTCGTGATGTCACCGCCGTGACCGCCGGCGACCTGAGCGGCGTCTGTCTGGTGACCGCCTCAGCGCTGTTGGACCTGCTCACCGCCGACGAGGTCGACCAGCTCGTGGGCGCCTGTGTGGAGGCCGGCAGCGCGGTGCTGTTCACTCTGTCGGTGACCGGCGAGGCCCACGTGAGCCCGGCTGATCCGCTCGACGAGGAGATCCGCGTCGCCTTCAACGAGCATCAGCGCCGCATCGTCGGCGGGCGCCGGTTGCTGGGACCTGACGCCATTGCCGCCGCCGTTGCGGCATTCCGCCGTCGTGGTGCTCGGGTCTACCAGCAGGCTTCCCCGTGGCGGCTCGGGGAGGGGACATCCGAGCTGCTGGCGCAGTGGCTGCGCGGCTGGGTCGGTGCCGCGCGGGAGCAGCGGCCGGAGCTGTCCCTGGTGGCCGACGACTACCTGCGGCGCCGACTCGCCGCGGCGACCGCCGGGGCGCTGCGCGCCACGGTAGGGCACCGTGACCTGCTCGTACTCCCGGACCAGAAAGGGCGCTGATGCGGCGGTGGCGTTGGTGGCGTCCCTGGTCACGACCGCTGGCCGGGGTGGCGTTGCTGGCCGTGGTGGGGTGGCGAGTGGGATGGGACGCGTTCCTCGCCGCCGTCTGGGCGTTGGATCCGCCGGCCGTCGGCGCCCCCCCGGCCAACGGCGCGGCCCCCCCCCAACGGTGGGCCCGGGGCGGGGGGGGGG
>CAYTMR010000038.1:0-15237 GCA_964438855.1 uncultured Micromonosporaceae bacterium | reverse complement strand
CCGGGCCCCGCGCCCCGGGGGGGGGTTGGTCCCCGCCGGCCGGCGCCGCGGCGCGCGCCCCCGGCGCGGCCACGACCCTGCTGTGCGCCGGTCGGTGGTGGGTGGTCGCGAGACGGCTCGGTCTGCCGCTGGGTTTTGCGGAGGCGGTCGGTGGCTACTACCGGGCTCAGCTGCTCAACTCCGTTCTCCCGGTCGGGGTGTTGGGGGACGCGGAACGGGCGGTGCGGCACGGTCGGCGTGCTGGTGATCTCGGGCGGGCGGTACGCGCGGTGGTGATGGAACGGACCGGCGGGCAGGTGGTGCTGGTCGTCGTGGCAGGGGTGGCCCTGGCGTTCACGCCGTCGGCGGTGGTGAGCGGAGCGGGCGGGCTCGCTGCCGGCCTCGGGGCGCTGGTAGTGATCCTCACCGTGGGGTGCGTCGGGGCGGGCCTGGCCGCCCGGCGGTGGCCACGTGCCCGGGCTGCCCTTGTCGCCGCCCGCGCGGACCTGCGGCGCGGGCTGGCCCTCGACACCTGGCCAGCGGTGGTTCTGCTCTCCACCGCTGCCCTGGCCGGACATCTGACCCTCTTCGTGGTCGCCGCCCGCAGCGCCGGGGCGTCGGGGCCGCTCGCCGACCTGTTGCCCCTGCTCGTGCTCGCGTTACTTGCGATGGGACTGCCGTTGAACGTCGGCGGTTTCGGCCCTCGGGAGGCGCTCGGAGCCGTGGCGTTCGGCGCGGCAGGGCTGGGCGCTTCGCTCGGGCTCACTGTGGCGGTGACCTATGGCCTCCTGGCACTGGTCGCGTGCCTGCCCGGCGTGGTGCCGCTGGTGGGATGGCGCGCCCGTCGGCGGGGCGAGTGTCGCGACCGGACTGACGACCGTGGTGGGCGCGCTGCCGAAGGTGGTCGGTCACAGCGGCGACTCGCGGCTGTGGCGTAGGGTGCCGGGGATGGGGTTATGACTGCTCGCCCGTATGTCCTGCTCTCGGTTGCGGCTTCGTTGGACGGTTGTATCGATGACACGCGCGCGACTCGTCTGCTGTTGTCCAACGACGCCGACTTCGACCGGGTCGACGAGGTGCGTGCCGGGGTCGACGCGATCCTGGTGGGAGCCAACACGGTGCGCGCCGACAATCCTCGGTTGTTGATCCGGTCCGAGACGCGTCGACGCCAGCGGGTAGCGCGAGGGCTGCCACCACATCCGTTGAAGGTCACGTTGACCGGAAGCGGCGAGGTCGACCCGGCAGCCCGCTTCTTCACCACAGGCGACACCGACAAGATCGTCTACACCACCAACGCGGCGCTGCCGAGAGTGCGCCAACGTCTGGGTTCGGTCGCCACGGTGGTGGCCACGGGGGAGCGACTCGCCCTGCCAGACATGCTCGCCGACCTGGCCAAACGCGGAGTGGAACGGTTGATGGTGGAGGGCGGCAGCGTGGTCAACACCCTCTTTTTGGGAGCCGGGTTGGTGGACGAGTTGCACGTGGTCTTCGCGCCGTTCTTCGTAGCGCAACCGCAGGCACCCAGGCTGGTCAATCCCACGATACCGTTTGCGTACGGACCGGACCGTCCGTTGCGGTTGGTGGAGGTGCGTCAGCTCAGCGAGGTGGTGCTGCTGCGATACGTCACCGCGTGAGCGCTACTCTGCCCACGTACACGGGACAGGAGGATGTGAATGAATGCCGTGTCGGTGGAACGGGTGACGGTCGGTCATCGTCCGGGAGATCCGGTGCTGCGGGACGTGTCGGTGACGGTCTCCCCTGGTCAGCTGCTCGCGGTCACCGGGCCTTCCGGCGCTGGCAAGACCACGCTGCTGTGGACGATCGCCGGCCTGCTTCGCCCGTTCGAGGGCAGGGTCACGGTTGGCGGCGAGTCGTTGCTCAGCCGGGACCAGGCGGTCGCCCGCAAAGTGGTGCTCATCCCCCAGGACAACGGCTTGGCCGCGATCCTCACCGCGGCGGAGAACCTGCAGGTGGCACTGATCGCGAACGGCATGGTGCCGGCGGAGGCGCGGCGTGCTACGGCCGAGGCGCTGGCGCGGGTCGGACTCGCCGCACACGGAGATCAGCTGGTGGACGAGCTCTCCGGCGGGCAGCAGCAGCGCACCGCCATCGCCCGCGGCCTCGCGTTGCAGGGTGACGTGCTTCTCGCCGACGAGATCACGAGTCAACTGGACGCCGCCAACCGGCAGTTGGTCATGGATCTCCTACGGGCCGAGGCTGACCGCGGCGCTGTGGTGATCTTCGCCACGCATGACCCGGAGGCCGCGGCCGCCTGCGACGCCGAGCTGCACCTGCTGGACGGACGGGCTGAGCTGGTCCGGGCGTTCAGCACCCCCGCCGCGGTGTGAACGGCTCACCGGGAGCGCTCCCAAGACTGACCGTTCGGACGAGGGTGTAGTCGATTCATGACTGCATATCCTTGCCGAGATGTGGGCGCTCATGGCAAGCGCGTTGGCCGCGCGACGGGGGCAGGCGACCATTGTTGGCCTAGTCACGCTTCTGGCGTGTGCCGCGCTCGCCATCGCACCGGCCTACACGGCCCTGGCAGTGGCGGAGGTCGAGGCCGCAGCGGTCGAGGGCGCCCCGGTTCAGCATCGGCTGATCTCGATAAGCAAGCGTCAAGGGCGGGGTGAGGTCGGCGCACCCGACCCGGTGCCGGAGGTTCGTCGGGCCTTCTCTCCCCCAGGCTTCATCGCCGTCACCGGCGGCCACGCCAACGGTGATCTCGACCCGGCGGTGTGGGGTGGTGAGTTCGACGCCGTCGTGGCCCACCGGGCGCAGATGTGCGACGCCCTGGTGGTCACGGGTGACTGCCCAGCCGCCGCGGGCGAGATCCTCCTGCCCGCGGCGCAGGCGGCCCGCGCCGGGCTGGCCGCCGGTGACCACGTCGACATCTCACAGCGCGGAGAGGATCTCCCTCGACTCCGGGTGGTCGGTGTCTACCAGGTGGAGGACCCGGGTGACCCGTACTGGGCCGACGGTGCCCTGGTCGGCGTCGGCCCGGATGCCGATCCGACGGCGCTCACCCTCTTCACCGCCGCCGAGACTCTGGCCGAGTACGAGCGGGTGACCTACACCTACGACCTCGTCGCCACCCCGGAGGCGTTCGCCGGAGCTGACGCCGCCACGGTCTGGGCCGGCCTCACCCCCCGCCTGGCGGAGCTGAGCAAGCAAGGCTTCACTGTCACCACGGACCTCGAGACGCTGGTGGAGCGCATCGGCCGGGAGCAGCGGAACATGACCACCGGCATGACGGTCGGGGTGGCGATCCTGCTGCTGTTCACCTGGTTCACGTTGGTGGTGGCGCTGCGCGGCGCAGCCGCCCAGATCCGCGGAGATGTGGGCTGGTGGCGGCTCCACGGCGTGCCGTCCGGCCGGTGCTGGCTCGGTGCGTTGAGTCAGGGTGCGGCGCCGCTGTTGGTCGGTGGGCTCATCGGTGCCGCGGCCGGGCTGCTGGTCTCGACGCGGCTGTCGTTGGCGCCCGAGGCCTGGGACGGGGCACTGGTGGTGGCCCTGTCACTGGTCGGTCTCGCGCTGGGCGGTGGCCTAGCCGTCGTGGTCGCCAGTCAGATCGGCACGCTCCGCAGCCCGGTGCGCGACCTGATTCGGCAGGCACCGGCGCGGCGGGCACGGTGGCGTCGATCGGTCGTGGACCTCGTGGTGGTGGTGCTCGCCGTGGTGGCGGTGGGTCAAGCGCTCACTGTGGGCCGAGACGCCGAGGGCATGGCGCTGTTGGCGCCGGCTCTGGCGACACTGGCGATCGCGTTTACCGCGGCGTGGCTGTCACACCCGTTGGTGGCGGCACTGGGGAGCCGGGCGCTGCGTTCTGGTCGGCTCACCGTGGCGTTGGTGTCGGCTTCCTTGGCCCGCCGTGGTGGCGTGCACTCGACGTTCGCCGTGGCGACGGTGGCCGTTGGGCTGGTGACGGTCGGGCTCGTCGGTTGGGACACCCAGGAACGAACTCAGTGGGCGCGCGCCGCGTTCGAATCCGGGGCCCACCGGGTGGTGGCGGTGGCGCCGGTCGACCCCGACCAGCTGCTGGCGGCGGTCCGGGCGGTGGACCCGGCGGGCACCGAGGCGATGGCAGTGATCAGGCGGCCGGCCATCGGTGGCGAGCCGCCGGTGCTGGCAGTGGACAGCGACCGGCTCGGCGTCATGGTGGACTGGCGCGACGAATACGGCGGTGAGCTGACCAAGATCACCGCGGCGCTACGGCCGGTGGAGCCGGAGCCGGTGACCCTCTCCTCGGAGCAGGTCTCGCTGCTGGCCGCTGGTGCTGACTGGAGCGGCGAGGACGTGTACGTGCGTCTGCTCTTTTCGGTACTGGACACTGGCGAGCAGACCAGCACAGTGCTGGGGCCATTGGAGGCGGAGGCAGCGGAGCACGTCGGTGACGTGCCCGACTGCGCTGCGGGGTGTCGGCTGGTCGGTCTACAGGTGCTTGGCCCACCAGACGGCGCGACCGATCACCGGCCACCAACGGACGGTACCTGGGTCGAGATGCAAGGGCTGACCGCTGGTGACGGTACCGAGGTGGGCGCCGGTGTCTTGACTGATCCGACCCGGTGGCGCCCGGCGGTCGACCGGAACGTCAAAGGGCCGGCGCTCACCGCCAGCGACAACGCGCTTCAGGTCACCGTGGCAATGGTCACCGATGAGTCGCACATCCGCGACGACTGGGCCTACGTCGTGGACACACCGGTGCCCGTCCCGGTGGTGAGTGCGGGGTGGGTGCGCGACCCGATAGAGGAGCTTCTGCTGTCCGTCTTCTCCTGGCAAGCCGTGCCCGTCGAGGAAGTGGCGACCACGTCGCTGCTGCCCATGTCGCGTGGTGACGGCGTCTTGGTCGATGTGGAGTACGTCGACCGGTTGCGCCCGGCCTTCGCACCACCGGTCGGTGCGGAGGTGTGGCTGTCGGCCTCGGCCCCCGCGTCGATCGTGGATGAGCTGCGGGCTGCGGGCTTGCACCCGCTGCGGGAGGAGACGTTCGCCGACCATCTGTCTCAGCTCCAGGCCGGGGGTAGCGCGGTGGCGGTGCGTTTCCAGGCCGCGGTGTCTGTCATCGGCCTGTTGTTGGCGGCCGGAGTGGTGCTGGTCGCCGCAGCCCAGCAACGGTCCGGGCATGCTGCGGAGTTGGCGGCGTTGCGAGTGCAGGGGGTGAGCGCCCGCGTGGTTCGTGCGGTCGGCTACAGCGAAGCGTTGGCCGTGGTCGCAGCGGCCACGGTCGTGGGGGTGGTGGCCGGGGTCGCCGGTGCCGCGGTCGCGCGGGTGCTGCATCCGGGCTTTGTGGACGGATGGCGGTTGTTGCCGCCGTCGAATCCCGGGCCGATACCGGTGGTGGCCGCTGGTGCGCTCGCCTTCGTGGTCCTCGGGGTTGCCGGTGTCGCCGCGGCGGTGTCCTTGTTGCGCAGCACCCGTCGGGTGGCGTCGTGATCGCGCTCCTGCTCGCGCAGATCCGCTCTCGCTGGGGCCAGGCGATGACGCTCTTTCTGCTCTCCTTGGCGGCGACGACTGCGGCGGTGAGCGCGCCCGCCTACGGCGTGGCCTTGCAACAGGCGGTGATAGACAACGAGGTCGCCGCCGCCGAGCCCGCCGAGCTCGTGGCCGGCATACCAGCGTTCGAGCGTGCCTGGAGCAGGGATCCGGGCGGTGGTGGTGCCTCGGAACGCGCCGCGGCGCGAGCGGAGCTGACCGGCTTCGTTCCCGTCAACACCGTCCAGATTCATGTGCGCGAGGGCGAACCGGACACCACGACGCTGACCATCTACCGGATGGTCAGCCGGGACGGCTTCTGTCAACGGGTGGTGTTCGAACAAGGACGGTGCCCGGTGGGCATGCGGGAGGCGGCCCTACCGTCCTCTTTGGCGCGCGACATGGAGATCGTCGCCGGTGACGAGGCGGTGTTCACCCCGATGGTGATCACGCCGACCGGGTGGGTGCCCGAACCGAGAAGTGAGACGTTCGCGGTCACGGTGGTGGGGCTGTTCGAGGCCGAAGACCCCACCGACCCGTACTGGTTCCCGATGGATCCGTTGGGTATCCACGGTCAGACGCCAGCGGTCATGGTGCCGTTGAGCACGATGTGGAGTGTGCGGCACACCCAAGAGCTGCTCTCGATCGATGCGATGGTGCCGCCGGAGCTCTTCAGCCCGGAGCGGCTTCCGCTGATGCGGCAGCAGATCGAGGACGTCGACCGCCGCCTCAACACGGAAGGACTGTCCAGCGGGCTGGGGCGCGGACTGCCCCGTCTCCTCGACCGCATCGCCGAGCAGACCGAGCAGGGCCTGGTGCTGCTGCCGATCGCGGTGGTACCGCTCGTCGCCCTCTGCTGGTTCGTCATCTATCTCGCGGTCAGCAACGGCATCGCGGGGCGTCGGCACGAGGTAGGCGTGGTGTTGTTGCGGGGAGTGCGCCTGCCCACCCGAGCGGCGGTCATCGTGGGTGAGGTGTTGCCGCCGATCCTGCTCGGTGCCCCGGTAGGGCTGTTGGTCACCGCGCCGTTGGTGGCGCTGGTCGGACCCGATGACCGCATCGTGCCGGTCGGAGCCGACATGGTGGTGGCCGCGGTGTTGGCGACGATCGGTTCACTCGTGGCCGGTCTGCTCGCGGTGCGTCGGGAACTCTCCGCCCCCGTCACCGACTTGTTGCGTCGCGCTACGTTGCAGCGCCGACGGGCCGCGCGGCTGACGGTCGAGGCCATCGTGGTCGTGATGGCGGTGGCGCTGGTCGCCGACCTGCACCTGCTCGACGGCGAGTTGGTCGGTGTCGCGGTGGTGGCGCCCGCGGCTGTCATCGTGGCCGTGGCGGTGGTGGTAGGCCGTGTGGTGCGACCGCTGGTCGGTCTCGCGGGCAGGTGGACACTGCGTCGAGGACTTCTGGGACCTGCGCTCGCCGCCCTCTACGTGGCCCGGCGCCCGGGTGTGGTGCCGTTGCTGGTGACGGTGGGGGTGGGGTTGGGCCTGCTCACCTATGCGGCGGTTGCGGTTGACGTCGCTGGCTCCGGCCGGGCGGCGTACGCCGAACGGGCGGTCGGTGCAACCCGCGTGGTCGACGTCGGGCAGGTCGACCGACGCGAGTTGCTGCAGGCGGTCCGCGCTGCCGATCCGACCGGACAGTACGCGATGGCGGTGGTCGTGGTACCGGGCACCGCCAACGACCCGGACGTGCTCGCGGTGGACGCGACCCGGCTGGAAGCGGTCGCCGCCTGGCAGGGCGGGGCGGGGCCCGACGCGGCCGAGGTAGCGGACTCGTTGCGTCCTCCGGCCAGGGAGCCGGTGATCATCGAGGACGGTGAGTTGGCGGTCGAGATCAGTCCTGGTACTCCCGGATCGGACGGGCTGGCGCATCTGACCTTCACGTTCGTGCCGTTGGCCGGTGGTCAGCCCGTGGAGGTCGAATTCGGGCCGATCACCTTCGCCCAAAGCGAGTACCGGTGGGCCGTGTCTGGCTGTGCGGACGGGTGTCGACTGGCGGGTATGACCTTGGCCGCGCCGTCGCTGAGTGGATACCTCAACCGGCTCTCGGTGGTGATCCATCGGGTGCGGCAGGACGGCGTGGAGGTGGGCCCGTCGGGTTGGCTCGCCGACCACGACCGTTGGCGTGCGAACGAACGCCAACTCGCCATAGAACGCCCTCAAGTGGCTCCAGTCGATGACGGCCTGTCGATGTGGCAGCTGACTCCGAGTTGGCAGAGCACGTACGAGATGTACGCGGTGGACGTCCCGTACCCGTTGCCGATCGTGGCGACGGAGGGTCTTGGCGTGGGCGATCTGCTGGCGGGCTTGGACCGCGAGCCGATTCGGGTGACGCGTGCGGCGGAGCTGGACGGCCTACCCGGTGTCGGCTCCTCCGGCGCGTTGCTGGACCTCGAGTACGCCGAGCGGCTCGCCACCTCACCGGGGCGGGCGGAGACGCCGCAGGTGTGGCTTGCCCCGGACGCCCCGGCCGACATGGTCGACCGTCTCCGCGATCAAGGGCTTGTCGTCGTCGGTGAGCGTAGCGTCGCCGACCTCCACGCGGTCCTGGAGCGCAGCGGGTCCGCGCTGGCGCTTCGCTACCACCTGCTCAGCGCAGGGATGGCGATTCTGCTGGGGTTCGGCGCGCTGGTCCTCGTCGGCGCTGTGGACCAGCGGACGTGGAGCTCGGCACTCGGGAAGTTGCGCGGCCAAGGGCTAGCCCAGCGGACCACCACCGCGGTCGCTCTCTGGTCGTACGGGGGAGTCGTGCTCGTCGGTGCCATCGTTGCCGCGCTCGCCGCTGCGGCGGCGTGGCTGGTTACCGGCGGGTGGATGCCGCTCGGGGTCGAAGCAGCGTTGCTGCCCGCATGGCCAACCTGGACACAGGTGGTGCCTCTGGTGTCGACGGGGATGGGGGTACTGGTGATGGTGGCGATCGGCATCGCGTGGTGGCAGCGCAGCGTGGTCAGGGCTGAGCAAAGGTGAGTGACTGATGGGCGTAGCGGTGGCGTGTCGGCGGGTGGTGCACATCTACCGGATCGAAGGATCCGATGTGGTCGCGCTGTCCGGTGTCGACCTGTCGATCAGCGCTGGTGAGATGGTCGCCCTCGTAGGGCCGTCGGGATCAGGAAAGTCCACCTTGATCAGTCTGCTCGCTGGTCTGATGCGACCGTCGGCCGGCCGGATCATGATCGGTGGTTACGACATCGCCAAGCTCAGCGACGCGGAGCTCAACCGGCTGCGGGGGACGGAGATCGGTGTCGTCCTGCAGGGCGCCGACCGTAACCTGCTGCCGTACGCCAACCTCTACCGGAACGTCTGGCTCGCTCAGCGCCGCGCTGCCGCGACTCGCGGGATCGAGATCGAGCCACCGGAGAGAATCCTCGACCTGGTGGGTCTGTCCGGGGAGGCGAAGGCGAAGCCGGGCGAGCTGACGATGGGGCAGCGGCAGCGCGCGGCCTTGGCTGTCGGGATCGCTGCTGGGGCAGGGCTTCTCCTTG
This sequence comes from uncultured Micromonosporaceae bacterium, assembly GCA_964438855.1. Lineage (GTDB taxonomy): Bacteria > Actinomycetota > Actinomycetes > Mycobacteriales > Micromonosporaceae > Natronosporangium. The sequence continues at coordinate 6,302 of CAYTMR010000038.1, read as the reverse complement.
TGGATGAGCCGACTAGCCAGCTCGACACCGCGGGTCGCGACGAGGTGATCGCGGCTCTTGAGACCGTCAATGCCAAGCGTGACACGACCATCGTGGTGGTGACTCACGATCTGGAGGTGGGGGCGCGGCTCGGGCGGATGGTGACCATCCGGGACGGCCGCGTCGGTGCCGAGGGACGAGACGGCCGAGACTTCGCCGTGGTGGCCGGTGACGGGACGGTGCAGCTTCCTCCCGAGGTCCTCGCCGACTTCCCACCCGGCACGTTGTTCGTCGTGGATCAAGAGGATGGCGCTGTGCGTCTGCAGTCCGAGGGGCCGCAGTGACCGCCCGTGGGGCGGGCCGAGTGGGCGTCGGCGTTTGACCCTCGTCCGCGCGGGGTATGGGGTCGCCTGGCTGCGCGATGGCCCAGCGGCCAGCAATGTCAGATGACGAGCAGGTTTCCCCGTGGCTGGTGCGGGAATGGTGCCAGCGAAGGAGAGGGGGTTGGCTATGCTCGGGACCATTATCTGGGCGGTCGTTCTCGGTGTGATTCTCGGCGTGCTCGCCCGGTTGATCCTCCCCGGCCGTCAGAACATCTCAGTCTGGTTGACGATCGGGGTCGGCATCGCCGCCGCGTTGGTCGGAGGCCTGATCGCTGATTGGCTCGGGGTTGGCGACACCGACGGTATCGACTGGATCAAGCATCTCATCCAGCTCGCCCTGGCGGTGGTCGGTGTCTGGCTGGCTGCCAGGTTCACCGGTCGGTTGCGTACCAAGACACCCGTATAGGACCGAGACTGCCGAAGGAAGACCGCGACGATCGCCGCGTGACGGCCGGGCTGAGGGGACGCCCGGCCCGCGCGCTGGGGTGGTCGCCGCGATGTCCGGCGACGTGACGCGAGAGCAGACCTAGTTCTCATCCGCCCACAGCATTCTCAGCCGGGCGTTTCGGGTCAGTGATCGGATCGCGCGATAGGAAGCCGCCTTCACCGCACCCTCGTTGGTGTCGAGCTTCAGTGCGGTGTCGCGAACCGAGAGCCCTTCTAGGTACCGCAGGCGCATCACCTCTCGCTGGAGTGCAGTGAGATCCGCCATCGCCTCGGACAGCAGCTCTCGCAGGTGGCGTTGGTAGTCACGCCCGGCGACCACGGTGGCGATGTCCTCCCGGTCCACCTGCCAGCACAGGTCACCGGGTTCGGCGTCTGCGGTGGTGGCGATGTCCCCGAACGGCACCTGCAGCCGACGCCACGCAGACTTGTAGTAGTCGATCACCAGGTTGCCGGCGATCGCCAGCAGCCACGCCACGAACGGGCGCCCCATATCGCGGTAGCTTCCGATCCGGGTGAATGCCCGAGTGAACGTCTCGTGGGTCAGGTCCTCAGCAAGGTGAGGGTCACTGTTGAGCCTACGGATCAGATAGCGGTAGACCGTGGCGCGATGTTGTTCATATAGGGTGGCGAAGGCGCCACGGTCACCGGTGACAGCGGCGTGGCGCAACGATGCCTCGTTGGAGGCTTCGGCGGGGAGGACGCGATTGTCAGTCTTCATGCCCCACACTCCGACGCGTCCGCTCGAACAGGACTTCAACCGGCACCTCGAGCCGTGCCGCCATTCGCATCGCCAGTTCGAGGCTGGCCATGCGCTCGCCAGATCGAATTCGGAACATCGTGGAGCGATGGATGCCATGGAGCGCCGCTTGGGCTGCGACGTTGTGAGCACCTTTCTTGGCTGCGAGGGCATCGTGGATGTCCAGCCGCAGCCGAACGGTGACGTCGTTTCTAGACGTCTTGTGGTCTGAAGTCGTCAGATTCACGCCGTCACGCTAATCGTCGTCCGAAAACGACGCATCCTCAGCGGATCCCTTCGCCTGATATTCACCCGCGTGGGTGACACAGCATAAACGAGTTGGCGCACCGAAATTGACCGTCGCCATAAGGCGACGTGCTGCTCAAGAGTCATGCTTTGAGCTCACGTTCACAGTGTGGTCGCTGCCCGACCTGTCGCCAACGGGCGACTATAGTGATTGCCCGAATGCGACGCTGGATCGAGATGTGTAAGTGCGAATAGGGGTGGCGAGCTGAACGAATGGGGTAGATATCTGAAGCGCATGACATCGCGTCCGGGCTGGTCGGTGGCGCGTCTCGCCCGAGAGTCAGGGATCCACCGAGCCACGATCTTCGAGTGGATGAAGGGGAGCAGCGACTCCGTCACCATCGGCAGCGTGCGGGCGATCGCGGCGGCGCTCGATGACGATCTCGAGAACGCCCTACGCGCGGTGGCGAGTCTGGAGCCATCCACGTCCGAGCATGACGAGGAGATGGAGATCATCCTCGCGGCGCCGATCAGTCGTACCGCGCAGCGACGGTTGATCGCGCAGTTGTACGAGCTCCGCGAGCACGACCGCAGGCGGCGATTGCAAGTGATCGAGTGGATGGTCGCCGAGGCCGCGAACCGATCACCCGCTCCGGCGGGAGTGGGGCGCGGATGAGCCCGTGCCTCGCTCGGTGGTTGGGCAGCGTGGGATGCCGCTAGGAGGCTGCGCCGTCCCCTGCGGCGACCGGTCCGGAAGGATCATCGAGGCCGCTCTCGCACCAGACGCCTTAGGTGATCTCCCGTAGGCGAGGCAGCAGTCGCTCGGCCACGAGTTCCATGAACTGAACCGGATGACGGTCCGGTGTCAGCTGGATCTCCGTGATCCCCAGCGCAGCGTACTGCTGGACCTCGGAAAGGAAGGCGTCGACGTCCTTAGGGAACGGGCCTGTGATGAGGACCGTCTTGACGATGTGGTCGTCGTCACGCCCTTCGGCGTCGCAGTGACGGCGCAGCACACTCAGCTTGTGCGCGACCTCCTCCACGCCTGTGCCGTAGAGGTTGCAGGCGTCCCCGTACCGGGCCACCAACCGTAGCGTCCTCCGCTCACCGCTTCCTCCGATCATGATCGGAGGGTGAGGGCGGCTCAACGGCTTCGGTTGGCAGATGGTCTCGGCGAGCTGGTAGTAGCGCCCTTCGTAGGGCCCGTCGTCGTCGCTCCACATCTGGAGGCAGATCTGCAACGTCTCCTCCAAGCGGTCGAACCGTTCCCGGACCGGTATCACCGGTATGCCCAGTGCCCGTTGCTCACGCTCGTACCAGGACGCACCGATCCCCAACCGGGCACGACCGCCGGACAGGACGTCGAGCGTGGTCACCATCTTCGCCAGCACACCCGGGTAGCGATGTGTCACACCGGTCACCAGCGTCCCGAGCGTCATCCGATGGGTGACCGCGGCGAGATAGCCGAGGGTGGTGTAACCCTCCAGCATCGGCTCGTCCGCGGAGCCGATCCGGTCCATCTGAAAGAAGTGGTCCATGACGGTGAACGCCGTGACGCCGGCCTCTTCGGCGACCCGGGCGGTTTCGGTCAGCGTGCGCGCGATCGCGGCTGGCTCGGCCGGATGGGAGAAGTTCCAGTAGTGCAGTCCGACGTCCATCTGCCTACCCCCGTGATCCACCGTCCAGGCGACGCTACAACGACGCCCCGGCGCACCGCGGGTGCTTGGCGGCTCAACGCCCCTACTGGCGACTCGCCGGCAGAGGAACGCGATCCGCGCGCCCCGTGCCAGGCGCTTCTGCGGGGTCGAGCTTGGTAGCCAGCGGCTTACCGGACAGGAAGCACAGCATGATCGCGGCGGCGATGCCGAGCGGGGCCATCACCAAGAAGATCGGCATCAGCGCCGCGTTGTAGGCCGTCACGACGACGTCCTGCACGGGTGCGGGCAGCGACCTGAGCACCTCGGGGGTGAGGGAGGCCGCTCCTTCAGGGATCACGTTGTCGCCCGGAAGCCGGTCGGCCAGCTGGGTGAGCAGTCGGCCGGTGAAGAGGCTGCCCACCACCGCCGAGCCCAGCGACGCACCGACCTGTCGGAAGTAGTTGTTCGCAGCGGTCGCGGTGCCGACCTCCCGGAGTGGGAAGGAGTTCTGTACCACCAGCACCAGCAGCTGCATCGTGGTGCCCAACCCGGCCCCGAGCACCGCCAGGTAGAGGCAGGTCAACCAGAGAGGCGAGGACAGCCTGACACTGGACAACAGCACCAGGCCCGCGGCGAGGATCACGGACCCGGCGATGGGAAGGAACTTGTAGCGGCCGGTTCGGCTGACGTAGAAACCGCTCGCCACCGAGGTCAACAGCAGCGAGGTAATCATCGGCAGCATGAGCAATCCGGCCTCGGTGGCGTTGGACTTAGCCGCCATCTGAAAGTAGGTCGGCAGGTAGCCGATCGCCCCGAACATCGCTACTCCGGTGAGCAGACCGGCCACCGTCGTGAGGTTGAAGTCGCGGTTGCGGAACAGGTGCAGCGGCATGATCGGTTCGGCAGCCCGGCGTTCCGTGAACACCAGCAGCCCACCGCCGACCAGCGCGGCGACACCGAGGCCGACGATCGGCGGCGACAGCCACGCATACCGGAGCCCACCCCAGGTCGCGATCAGCACCACACAGGTGGTGATCATGATGAGCAGCGCCATGCCCAGGTAGTCCAGCCGCGGACGGGTGTGGTGTCTCTTGGGCAGGCGGAGGAAGAGCAGCACCACGGCCAGCGTCAGTACGCCCAGCGGAAGGTTGATCCAGAAGGCCCACCGCCAGCCGGGGCCTTCGGTGAACCAGCCGCCGAGCAGAGGGCCGGCGACCGAGGCGAGAGCGAACACCCCGCCGATGGTTCCCATGTACTTGCCACGGTCCCGGGCGGGCACCACGTCCGCGATGATCGCCTGGGCGAGGAGGATCAGCCCGCCTCCACCGAGGCCTTGTACCGCCCGGCCGGCGATGAGCAGCGTCATGCCTTGTGCCAGCGCTCCGAGCAGTGAGCCGGCCATGAACAGGATGATCGCCGCCACGAGCAGCCGTTTGCGGCCGATGAGGTCGCCGACCTTGCCGTACAGCGGCAGGACGACCGTAGCCGTCAACAGGTAGGCGGTGATGACCCATGGCAGCTGATCGACCCCGTTCAGTTCCCCGACCATCGTGGGCAGGGCCGTGGCGAGGACCGTCTGGTTGAGGGCCGCGAGCAGCATCGACAACATGAGTCCGCAGAACAGCGGAAGGAGACCACGCCGGCGGCTGGAGCTCGGTGTCTGGTCCGTGCCCACAGCAGTGTCAGCGGTCATAGCGGTACGGGTCCTCCCGGTCGAGATGGTCGAGGTGGCACCTAGTCGAGTAGCCCCACTGCCGCGAACGCCTCAGCGAGTCGCTCGCTCAGTGGAGAGTCGTCGCCTGAGTCGCGCCACTCCCAAGTCGCGGCACGCAGTACCGCGGCGGCCACCGCGGCGATGACGGACGCCTCGAACGTCACCGTCTCCGCGCCCAGGCGACGCGCCACAGCTTCGGCGAGTATCGCCTCGAATCTGCGGAAGCGTTCCTGCGCCAACGGTGAAAGTTCGGGATGGGCGCTTACCACGGCGTGTAGTCGCTGGATGTCGTCTCGTCGCCGTGGGGAGCGCTCAACGTAGGCCACCAGCAGGTCCCGCAGGTCATCGCGGAGCCGGCCGTCGCCGGTGACGAACCGGGTCAGGGACTCCGCCGGCAACTGCGGTGGTTCCCAGACGAGAGCGTCCCGCTTGGTGGGGAAGTAGTTGAAGAAGGTCCGCGGCGACACACCAGCCGCGGCGGCGATGTCGTCGACCGTGACGTTGGCGAGACCTCGCTCGAGTACCAGATCGACCGCGACGCGGTGGATCTCCTCGCGAGTCTGGGAACGCCGTCGTTGACTCAACGTCGGCGGGGCTGTCACCACGGTGTCTTCTCGGTTTGCAGGAACTGCACACCTTACAGTAACTGCACACTCGGCTCGGGCGGCAGTCTTTGCGTGAGAACTCACACGTGGCGAGCTGCCCACAAAAAGACGGTGGCGTGCCGGGAGGACCCGGCACGCCACCTAGCTGGAGCTAGTCAGCTACTCACGCGGCCTGACAGCTTGCCGTTGGCATGTTGTTGTTGCCGTTGCGGTAGACGGTGATGCCGAAGTTGTTGCCGTTACCGTTCGGTCGTGCGGTCAGGGTGCCGCTGGTGCCGGTGATGCTGGCGTTCCAGCTGTTCTGCAGGGTCTGGCCGCTGCCGAGGTTGATGGTGACGACCCAGTTGCTGGTGCCGCTGACGGAGAAGTTCACGTTGAACCGGTCCGACCACGATTCACCAGGGCTGACGCTGACAGTACAGCCGCCGCCACCGCCACCTCCACCGGGTGGTGGTTGGTTGCCACCGCCACCGCCTCCGCCGGAGGAACAACTCGCTGTCGGCATGTTGTTGTTGCCGTTGCGGTAGACGGTGATGCCGAAGTTGTTGCCGTTAC
>CAYTMR010000037.1:13082-26545 GCA_964438855.1 uncultured Micromonosporaceae bacterium | reverse complement strand
ATGGTGACGATGTTCGCCAGCGGAGTCTTTCTGCCCCGGTTCCTGATGCCAGATGGACTGGCCCGCATCGGTGAGGTGGTCCCGCCCGGCGTGCAGTCGGTGTTGGACGCCTGGAACGGTACCGCGCCCAACCCCGTTCACCTGGGCATAATGGCCTTGGTCGCGGTGTCAGCCGGGGCTGCGGCGGCGAAGCTGTTCCGTTGGGAGTGACGCCAACGGGCGACGCGCGGAGAGTACATGGACACCCCGCACACGATGGGCGCGGTTGCCGGGCGCGAGTGGGAGCGGTTGTGGTCCCGGTCGCTGGTCATCCTGCCGTGGGTGCTGCTGGCTGTCCCGACGGTGATGGCGCTGGTCAAGTCAGGACAGACGGGTGTGGACCGGGCGATCACGCTCGGATTGGTCACGACAGCGGCGATCTGGGTCCTCGTCGGGCATACGTTGGCCGGCGCTGCGCGACGGGCCCGCACCGGGCCGATGCTGGTCTACTTCGCCGGGATGCTGGCCCTGGCCGTGGCGCTGATGGCCCGCGACGTCGGCTTCCTGTTGTTCACCATCACTGGTTTCTTCCATGCTTTCGAGCTCAACCCGTGGTACTGGGCGGTGGCAGGGGTCTTCGGCACGTCCGTGGCGATCAACACGATGACCATGGGGCCGGACCTCCACTCAGCCGGCACAGTGAGCCTCTACGTCGCGGTGATCCTCGTCCAGACGGTAGCCATCAGCAGCGGCAAGGTGCTCGGCGACAAGCTGGCCGAGCAGCATGAGCGTCGAAGGCAGATGGTGGCGACGCTGGAGGTGGCCCTCGAGGAGAACGCCGGTCTGCATGCCCAACTCGTCACCCAGGCTCGCGAAGCCGGCGTGCTGGACGAACGCCAGCGAATGGCCGGTGAGATTCACGACACCCTGGCACAAGGGCTGGCCGGCATCATCACCCAGATTCAGGCTGCTCGGCGGGTATGGCACCCACCCGACCGGGCCCGGGCCCACGTCGACCGGGCGCTGGACTTGGCCCGCGAAAGCTTGGCTGAGGCGCGTCGGTCCGTGCAGGCCTTGCGGCCGGGCCAGTTGAGCCAGGCCCAGCTGCCCGACGCGCTGCGCGATCTGGCCCGGCGCTGGTCGGAAGAGAACGCCGTGGAGATGAAGTGCGACGTCACCGGTGAGCCGCTGCCGCTGAGCCCTGCGATCGAGAAGACCTTGTTCCGCGTGGCGCAGGAGGCGCTGACCAACGTGGCCAAACACGCCCGGGCCACCCGGGTGGGGGTGACCCTGTCCTACCTCCACGACGTGGTGCTGCTGGACGTCCGTGACGACGGCGTTGGCATCACGGCGGCGGGAGAGGAGGGTTTCGGGCTGCACAACATGAATCGGCGGGTCCGTAGTGTGGGAGGCGCCATGGAGATCGAGACGGCTCCGGGAGAGAGCACGGCGATCATGGTGCGAGTCCCCGCGATCGCGGCGGTGGCGGCATGATCCGAGTGCTGATGCCGACGACCATCCCATCGTCCGCAATGGCTTGCGAGGGGCCTTCGCGGGGGTGTCGGACATCACGGTCGTCGGAGAGGCTGCCAATGGGCGGGAGGCGGTGGCGCGAGCGGTGGCACTGCGCGCCGATGTGGTGCTCATGGACTTGCGGATGCCGGAACTGGACGGAGCCACCGCTATCGCTGCCTTGCGCGAGCGCGCCCCCAATGTACGGACCTTGGTGCTCACCACCTTCGACGGTGAGGCTGACGTGCTGCCAGCGGTCGAGGCCGGTGCCGCCGGCTACCTGCTCAAGGACGCGACCCCCGAAGAGCTCATCCGGGCAGTGCGGGCTGCGTGTCGAGGCGAGGCGGTGCTGGCACCTTCGGTAGCGAGGTGGCTGATGAGCCGGGTGCGCAAGCCGACCGGGTTGGCGTTGTCCAACCGGGAACGCGAGGTGCTCCAGTTGGTCGCTGACGGTGCGTCCAACCGTGAGGTAGCGGCCCGTCTGTTCATCAGCGAGGCCAGTGTCAAGACCCATCTCCAGCACATCTACGACAAACTCGACGTCCGTGACCGCGCCGCGGCCGTCGCCGAAGGCTACCGCCGGGGATTGCTGCGCTGATCCTCCGCGCACCTCCCGGCGGTTGGCACGGTGACGTCGCCATCGGCCCGGATGGCGTCGATCAGCCGCTCACTGGCCGACACACGGGCGCTGGGCCACACCACGGACCGCACGACGGTCCCCGCGACCACTGCGTCGGCGCCGATGACCGAGTGTACGCACTGTCCGCTCACCACGGCCCCGGGCGCGACGAGATTGCCGCCGCCGGCCGCGTGCAGGTTCGCCGCGAGGTACCCGCCCGGGGTGCCCGTGTCTGTGAAGTAGCCCTCGAACGTCACCACCTCCAGTTCACCGGCGGCCTCCGCCGGGCGCCACACCGCGCGCACCAAATCATGACGATGTGGAGGCAGATCCCGCACCCAGCGCCAGGGCAGCAGTGACAAGCCCGCGAACCGGTGGCCGGAGAAGGTTTCGGGATTACGGGGATCACCCGGGACACCGAGGAGGCGCACCGTCTCGCCATCCCAGCCGGCCGTGAGCGCGGTGAGGCGCCCTCCTGCGAGGTAGGCGTCGGTGTTCACCACCAGCACCCCGCGCCCGTCGATCCAGTCCCGCAGCCGTCCCAAGGCGCCCGCGGTGCCCAGCGGTCCGTCCCGCTCCCAGGAGATGTGGGCACGACCGTCGACGTACTCCTCGATCTGTTCACCCAGCCACGAGGCGTTCACGGCAACCTGCGCCGGTCCGGAGCGGCCGAGCCGGGCAGCGACCTCGAGCGCCCGCTCCAGCAGCGGGACGTTACCGACTGGACACAGTGGCTTGGGGCGCAATTCGGTAAGCGGCCGTAGTCGAGTGCCTTCACCAGCCGCCAGCAGAACCGCACACCAGGGCTTCACACGGTCTCCGATTCGGCGAGCGGGCCGATGCCGTAGTGGGCGAGGAGACGGGCGGTCGATCGGGTCAGCGGCGGCAGCGCCGCCAGGTCGTGCCAGGCCGCCTCCAGTACCTCCCGGCCATCCACCCGCAGAGTGGTGGTGGACGCCGGGACGGATGCCTCGAAGACCATGTCCACCCACCGACCGTGGGTGTGCACGAGAGCGTTGGGAGCGGCTGGGCGCAGCTGTTCCGGGCGCAGGTGCACCCCGCTCTCCTCGGCCAGCTCCCGGACCGCCCCGAGCAGAGGGGTCTCTCCCCGGGCGAGCAGTCCCGCCGGGAGGCTCCACCCGCGCCCAGGTGGTTGTCGCAACAGCAGCAGCCGTCCGGCGCCGGTCGCCTCAGAGTCACGCAGCAGCACTACCGAGCCGACCGTGTAGGTGGGAGCTACCAGCCGCGCGAGTCGAACCCGCGTACGCTGCGGCAGCCGGTAGAACAGTGGGTAGATCAAACCCAGCACTCCTACACGGAGCTTCCGCCAAAGCCGGGACATGGGTTGCAGACTAGACGCCCCGCACTGCTGGAGCACCCGGCTCGCCGTCGACGAGGGCGATGAGTTGCTGGGCTACCTCGTCGGCGGACATCCGTTGGTCCGCCAGCGCCACCAGCAATGCGTCGGGGTCAGGGAAGCCGAGACGCTCGGACACCGCGCGCAGCGGCTGCTCTTGCGGCAGACTCCGGTCGTGTTTGCGTAGCTCGGCGCTGAGACGTACTCGGCCGCGTCGGATCCGCTCGGCAAGCCCGGTCCCGGTCTCCTCCTCGGCTGGTCCAAACCAGCGGCGCAGCTGCACGCGTGCCGTGGTGGTCTTCACGACCTGTAGCCACTCTTCGCGAGGTCGAGGTGGATCGCTGGCCGGAGCCGCGAAGATTTCGACGACGTCCCCGTCGGACAACGGGGCGGTCAGGGCTACGACCCGCGAGTTGACCGCCGCGGCACGGCACCTGTGGCCGATCTCGGGGCCGAGCTCATATGCGACGTCGATGGCGGTAGCGCCAGCCGGCAGTACCAGGGCACGGCCCCCGGCGATGACTTGGATTTCGTCGTCCGCGAGATCGTTGCGCAGCGCGGCCATGAACTCGGCAGCGTCCGGGGCGTCGTTCTGCCACTGGAGCACCCGGTTGAGCCAGGCCAGCTCGCCGTGCGCAGGGTCGTTCTCGGCCAGTTTCGGGTAGCGGAACCGGGCTGCCACACCGTACTCAGCGGCTTGGTGCATGGTGGTCGTGCGGATCAACACCTCCACCGTGCGTTCTTCCGGGCCGATGACCGTCGTGTGGAGTGACCGGTAGAGGTTGTTCTTGGGAGCGCCGATGTAGTCCTTGAACCGGCCGGCCAAGGGCCGCCACCGGCCGTGGATGGCGCCTAGCGCCGCGTAACAGTCGGAGTCCGGCCCGTCGACCACCACCACGACCCGAGCCGGGTCGAACGGTTGTGGATACCCTCCCGCGACCGTGTCCTTCCAAATGGAGTAGTAGTGCCGAGGTCGGGGACGCACCGTGGCGTCCACCTTGTGGTGGCGTAGCAGGGCGTGGACCTGCCCAGCGACCTGTTCCATGTACGCCAACCGTTGCGGCCGATGGGTGACGAAGTCTTCGATCTGCGCGTACGCCTCCGGCTCCAGGTGGCGCAGCACGACGTCCTCCAGCTGCCGCTTGATCACCTGGATGCCGAGCCGGTCGCATAGCGGCACCAGCACGTCCTGAGTGGCGCGCGCGATACGGGTCCGGGACGCCGGGGAACGGGCATCCAGGGTCTGCATGTTGTGTAGACGGTCAGCGATCTTGATGATGAGAACCCGGACGTCCTTACCGGCGGCGAGGATCAGCTTGCGGATCGTCTCCGCCTCGGCCTGGGCGCCGAAGAACACCTTATCGAACTTGGTGACTCCGTCCACCAGATGTGCCACTTCGGGACCGAAGTCTCGCCGAAGAGTGGGCAAGTTGTAGCTGGTGTCCTCGACCGTGTCATGCAGCAGCGCAGCGACCAGGGTCGTGGTATCCATCCCGAGATCGGCGAGGATCTCAGCCACGGCGAGGGGATGGGTGATGTAGGGGTCGCCGCTCTTGCGCATCTGACCCCGGTGCATCCTCTCGGCGATTTCGTAGCCACGTCGGAGCGCCGCCGTGTCAGCACCGGGGTGGATGCTTCGGTGTGCCCGAATCAGTCTCGCTACGGGATCTGTGTGGGGCGACGAGCGGGTGAAACTCAACCGGGCCAAGGCCACCGGTCGGGACAGCGCCCGGGCGTGTGACAACGCTGAACGCACGCGTTGTGACCACGAGGTGGGGGAGGCATGGTGTGTCTCGCCCGAGCCAAACACGGCGGCGCGATCCGCGTCGAGGTCCACCTCACCTCCCGTCCGGCCGGCCGTCGCGGAGTGTCCCCGTCGATTCGGAACGACCCGCGACGTCCGTCGTGTCTGATCCCTAGCGTAATGGCCAACCTGTGGGCCAATCGGTTGGTAACGGATGGGGCGTCCGGGCAGTCTTGAGGCCGGTGGTTCGGTTGAGTACCAGATGGTGATCCTACTGCGCTGCCGAACGCACGAACGAGGCGGCGATGGTGAGACACTTAATAGATGTCGGATGCCGCACCACGCGACGACCGCTCCGTGAACGAGCGGTCGGGCGAGGCCTGCGATCCGCGCGAGCATCCGCTGCCCGGACCGGTACGGACCCGGGTGGTGGCGATGAGCGCCGAGGCGCTCGGCGCCATGCCGACTGCCGACATTCCACCGCCGCTGCGCAAGATCGCGAAGTTCGCGCCGCACCGGCGTGCCCGCCTCGGTGGTGCGGCGATCGCCGCCCAGCTGGCCACCGACGCCCGGTTCCGTCAACAGGTGGCCTCGTGTGTCCGCAAGACCGTCGGTGAACTCGCCAAGGCGGTCGACGACGGCACGCTGCCGGCGGCCGCGGATCCGGTCGAGGCCGCCGCCCTGGCTTACCTGCTCCGCCCAGCGAATTGGCAGGATCTGGTCGCCTCCGCAGGGGCGACGTTGCGTGCCGATGCGGACAGTGCCGCCGTGGCCGTGGCGGTCCGTGACGCCGAAGCACGAGTCGCCCGGGCTGAGCACGACCGGGCAGTGGCGCGGGTGGAGGCTGACAAGCTTCGCGACGAGCTCGCACGTCTCCGCGAGGAGGTCACGTCGATCCGAGAGGAGAACCGTCGACTGACCCGGGAGCTACGGTTGGCCCGGGCCGCGGAGCGGCGAGCGAACGAACTGCTCGCCACCGAACGGGGACGCGCCAACCGTGCCGCCGCCGACCACGATGCTGAGGTGCGGCGCCTCCGCGCCAAGCTGGCGGAGACAGAGGTGCTGGTCGGCGCTGCACGAGCGGCCGCCAAAGAAGCCCGCGCTGTCGAGGACGCTCGGGTGTGGCTGCTGCTAGAGACGATCGGACAGGCCGCCGTCGCTCTGCGGAGAGAATTGGCCATCGAACCCGCCGATCGATTGCCGGCCGACTTCGTCGCCGAGCAGGAGCACGCCGAATTGCCCGCTCGTAGCGACCAGCCTGCACGCGGCCTCGCCGCCGACGACCCGGCCCGGTTGGACCAGCTCCTTTCCCTCCCGCGTGCCCACCTGGTCGTCGACGGCTACAACGTCACCAAGCGTGGGTTCAACGAGATCTCGCTCGAGCAGCAGCGGGGGCGACTGGTCAAAGAGCTTTCCGGCCTCGCTGCCCAGACCAAGGCCGAGGTCACCGTCGTCTTCGACGGTGCTGACCGGATGCACGGTCTGCCCACTCCACCCCGTGGTGTCCGGGTGCTCTTCTCTCGAAAAGGGCAGACCGCCGACGAGCTCATCCGCAGACTTGTCCGGGCCGAGCCGGACGGCCGGCCGGTGGTCGTGATCTCCTCCGACCGGGAGGTCGCGGACGGGGTTCGCCGCGCCGGCGCCTATCCGCTCTCCGCCGACACACTGCTGCGCCGGCTCGCTCGTTCATGACTGGGGCGGTATGAGCGTACGAGGTTGGGCCGGGCTGGCCTTTGCGGTACTCGTGGTGGGCATGGTGGTGGCAGCGATCGCGCTCGTCCCATGGAGTCGGCCACCGAACCGGGCCGACCAACTCGCCGTGTTGGCCGAGCTGCCGTCAGAGCAGGTCCGCCGGGGACGAGCGCTACGCTCGGCGCTGCGTTGGCCCAGCTACGCGTCCATGGTGGTCGCCGTGGCGGTAGCGGGCGGGCTGGGGCTCACGCCGCTCGGAGCTGAGGTAGTGGCCGTGGTGGCCAGGCCGTTCGGCGGCCACTGGTTGGCGGCGGGCGTGCTCGGTGGACTCGTCGTGATGGTCGCCGGGCAGCTGGCCACGCTGCCGTTGGCAGCGTGGCGTTACACCGTCTTGCGGCGCTACGGTCTGTCGACCCAGTCCTGGAGCGCATGGCTGACCGACCGAGGGAAGGCCTCGCTGGTCATGGCGGTGGTCGCGGCGTTGGCGCTGACCGCCTTCTTCGGCGCTACCCGGCTGTTTCCGCGGTGGTGGTGGGCGCTGGCGGCGGTCGGGGCAGCCGGGCTCGTCGTCCTGCTGTCATTCGTCTTCCCGCTGGTGGTGGAGCCGCTGTTCCACCGGTTCACGCCGATGGAGCCCGGACCGCTGCGCGCCGAACTGCTGGCCTTGGCCGACCGGGACGAGGTGCCGGTCCATGAGGTGTTGGTGGCCGACGCCTCCCGGCGGACTCGCGGTGTGAACGCGTACGTCTCCGGCTTCGGCCCGTCCCGGCGCATCGTGGTCTACGACACGCTGCTGCGGGAGTCACCGCCTGGCGAGGTGGTCGCCGTCGTCGCTCACGAGCTGGCCCACGCCAAACACCGTGACGTCTTCACCGGCACGCTGCTCGGCGCCGTTGGCGCCGCGGCCGTGGTGATAGGGCTCTACCTCCTCGACGGTTGGCCTGGCCTGCTGCGGGTGGCTGGCGTAGCGTCAGTGACTGAACCGCGGGCAGTGGCGTTGCTCGCCGCAGTCGTGGCCATCGTGTCGTTCGCCGTCGGCCCGGTACAGGCGCTGATATCACGACAGGTCGAGGCCAGGGCAGACGCCCATGCTTTGTCGCTCACCGGCGATGTGGATAGCTTCATCACCATGCAGGTCCGGTTGAGTGCGACGAACCTGTCCGACCCTGACCCACCAGCATGGGAGCGGGCGTTGTTCGCCACTCACCCATCTACCGTGGAGAGGATCGCTGCGGCGAGGAGTGGAACGGGGGCTCGTTGATGAGGACGCTGTTGGTGACCAATGACTTCCCTCCTCGTCCCGGTGGCATCCAGTCCTTCGTCTACCACTTGGCGCTCCGCCAACCCACGGGATCGGTGGTCGTCTACGCTTCGACGTGGCGGGGCGCGGACAAGTTCGACGCCGACCAGCCGTTCGAGGTCGTACGGGAGGACACCTCCGTGCTGCTGCCGACCCCGGCAGTGGCGAAGCGGGTGGTCGAGCTCGCCCGGGCGTACGAGTGCGACACCGTGTGGTTCGGCGCGGCGGCTCCGCTCGGGTTGCTCGCCGAACCGCTGCGTCGCCGGGCGGGCGTGACGCGCGCGGTCGCCCTCACGCACGGTCACGAGGTCGGCTGGGCCATGCTGCCAGGAGCGCGGATGCTGCTGCGTCGCCTCGCCCGCGCCCAGGACGTCGTGACATACCTCGGCGAGTACACCCGGGTGAGGTTGGCGCGGGTGCTCGACGGCCTCACCCGGCTCGAGTGGCTCGCCCCAGGTGTGGATGTGGACGAGTTCCACCCTGGGGTGGACGGCACACCGGTGCGGGATCGTTACGGCCTGGGTGACCGGCCAGTGATTGTCTGTGTCTCCCGGCTGGTGCCTCGGAAGGGGCAGGACGCTTTGATCCGGGCATTGCCGGAGGTTCGGCGTCGAGTGCCGGGAGCTGCGTTGTTGATCGTTGGCGGGGGACCGGACCGTGCACGGCTGACCCGACTGGCGCGGGCCTACGACGTGGCGTCGGATGTGATCTTCACCGGCACGGTCCCGACCGAGGAGCTTCCGGCCCATTACGCGGCGGGGAACGTGTACGCGATGCCCTGCCGCACGCGCCGCGCTGGGCTGGACGTGGAAGGCCTGGGCATCGTCTACCTTGAGGCGTCCGCCACCGGCCTGCCGGTCATCGCCGGTGACTCCGGTGGTGCGCCGGACGCCGTCCGCGACGGAGAGACCGGATTCGTCGTGCCCGGACGGAATCTGGCCGTCCTGACCGACCGACTGGTCACCCTGCTGACCGACGAGAAACTCGCTGCTCGGTTCGGGGCGGCGGGCCGGGAGTGGACTCAGGCCACCTGGCGATGGGAGGCTCAGGCGAAGCGCCTCACCGCCCTACTCGCCGGAGACCCCGTGTGACTCGCGACTCTGTTGGCCGTTGACGGCCCACAGGATCTGGTCGGATAGTGGTGGATGTGACACGTTAGGTGGATGCTGGAGTTCGCGGGGCTCGGAATCGCCCTAGCCGCGCTCGCGGCGGCGGGCGGAGTCGAGTTGGGGCGCCGAAGGAAGGAAGGACGGGTGCGTGCAGTGCCGGTGGCGGATGAGTCCGGCGCTCAACTGCTCGCACGACTGGGCGTGACACCAGGTACGCCGGTGACGCTGCTCCAGTTCTCCTCGGCATTCTGTGCTCCATGCCGGGCGGCGCGGGTGCTGTGTCGACAGATCGCCACCGAATGGCCGCGAGTACGGCACGTGGAGGTGGACGCCGAGAGCCACCTGGCGGAGGTCCGGGCGTTGGGCGTATGGCGCACACCGACGGTGTTCCTGGTGGACCGTCTGGGCAGGATCGTCGGTCGGATCACCGGTGTGCCGCGGCGTGATCAGCTGCTCGCCGCCATCAGGCCGCTTCTGACCGAGGGGGAACCAGGGTGACGTGGGCGGAAACGCTCGATCCGCGGGGGGGGGGGGCGATTCGCTGCTGGGCTGACCACCTTGGTGTTTCTCACGGTACTCGCTACGGGGAGCGGCTGGTTGGCGCTAGCCCAGGCGGTGGTCTTCGCGGTCACCGCCCTCCGCCCGAGGATCGGGCCGTACGCCCTGCTCTTCCGTTCTCTGATTGCGCCCCGGCTGGCGCCTCCGGCGCAGCGTGAGCCGGCTGCGCCGGTGCGCTTTTCGCAGGCCCTGGGCTTGGTGTTCGCGGTCACCGCCGGCGTGGCGTATCTGCGTGGATGGGTGTGGGTCGGTGCTGTCGTCGCCGGTGCCGCGACGTTCGTCGCGTTCTGCAACGCGGCCTTCGGGAGATGCCTGGGTTGCGACCTCTACCTGGCTCTCCTGCGCCTTTCACGGGGGCGCACCACGTGAAAGGCGTGCGGAAGGGCCACGATCGCGACACCGTCCACCGCCGCGCCAAGGGCTGAGAGTCGTCCACCCGCCCCAAGAGGGGACCCATGTGGGTCAGCGTCACACGGCTCCCCTCTTGGGGAGGGGACACCCTAGGAACCGATCCGGTTGCTGAGGAGTGTCCCGGGTGGCTCACATCAGAACTTCGGGGCGTCCGGCGCCTCGAGCAGGCCCAGTCGAAGTGCGGTCATCAGCGCCTGTGCCCGGTTGGCCGCACCGAGCTTCTCGTACAGCTTGGAGATGTGGGTCTTGGCGGTGGACTCGCTGACGAAGAGTTGCTTGGCGATGCCCGCGACGCTCATGCCGTCCGCGAGCAGCTTGAGCACCTGGCTCTCCCGCGGCGACAGCTGCGGGCCGGAAGGAGCCAGCCGCCGCTTCATCGCCTCCGCCAGGTCGGCGGCGGTGAACGCCTGGGGAGCGGAGGCGGCGTGACGCGCCGCGGCCACGACCTCGTCCGCCGGCGCGGTCTTGGGCACGAAAGCGCTCGCCCCGGCCTCCAGCGCTCCGAAGAGCTGGTCGTCACCGGCGTACATGGTCAGCACCACGATGCCGATGGTGTTGCTGTTCTTGCGCAGGGTCCGGGTGATGTCCAGGCCGCTGCCGTCCGGGAGCCGAAGGTCGGTGATGACGACGTCCGGGTTGAGTGCCCCAGCCAGCCGCAGTGCCTCGGCGGCGGTACCTGCCTCCCCGACGACTTCAAACTGCCGATCCCGGTCGAACGCGTGCCGCAGACCCTTCCGGATCAGGTCGTGATCATCGATGAGCAGGACCTTGGTGGTACGTCCCGCGGGGTTGCTGCTCGTGGACATGCCCGGTGCCTTTCCTTCTGTGCCTGCCTGACAAGCTACCGCGCCGAGTCGCGGCTCCCGAGCACTACCTTCACCGTAGTGCCGGTGGGGTGCCGTGGTTTGATCTCTAGTCGGCCCCGGATACGTTCCGCCCTCTCTGCCATGATCGCAAGGCCGTACCGGCCGTCCGGTCGCTGATCGGTGATTCCCTGTCCATCATCCGACACAACGATCTGGGCGAAGGGCGGATCGACCGTGCAACTGACCCACAGGTTAGTGGCTCCGGCGTGTTTACGCGCGTTGGTGATCGCTTCCTGGGCGATCCGCAGCAGTTCCGCCTCGGTGGCGGCGGGCAACCGAGCGGCCGACTCGTCCAGCGACTGGTGCACCCGCAGACCAGCCTGGGCGCCGACGGTCCGGGCGTACTCGCCGATCGCGGCGGCCAGGCCGCTGTGCCGGTCCACCTCGCTACGCAACTCGAACAAGCTCATCCGTAGTTCGGTGATGACCCGGGTGACCTCGGAACGCAAATTACGGAGCTCTTCAGCGGCCTGGTCGGCTCCTTCCGGCAGAGCGGCGAGCGCATTGTCGATGCCGTAGCCCACCATCACCAACTCCTGCGCCACCCCATCGTGGATCTCCCGGGCCAGGCGCTGCCGTTCCTCGTTCGTCGCCAGCGAGCGGACTTCGTCGAACAGCAGCGCAGCCTCCAAGCGCAGGGCGGCTGGTCCGGTCACCTCCCGGATTCGCTGCACCACGGGCGGCGGGTAGACACCGGCCTCGTCCGCCTCGATCGCCACCAGTCCGATCGTGCGGACCCCGGTGACCAGCGGCACCACCAAGGCCGAGACGTCGCCCCCAGGGTGGGACTTGGCCTGGGACCGCGCCGCCGTCTGCGGCTGCTGGCTCGCCCAGGCGTCCGCGATCGCTGAGTCGGCGTCGAGCGTGGTCTCCCAGTCCACTCGCTCGGCTCCGGTCTGAGCCAAGACGACGAGCCTTCCACCGCCGCTGGCGGACAGGACCGCGGCCCGGTCGACCCGAACGCCGGTGCCGCGTACCTCGTCGAGCAGCTGTTCAGAGATACCGCCTGGGTCCAGCGTGGCGCCGGGCAACCGGCGGGCGATGTTGCGCAGCTGGGTCAGCAGCCGAGTAGCCTCGGCGTAGGGTTGGGGCAGTGCGAAGCGGGAGGTGATCGCGCGGTGTAGCGCACCGCCGACCACGGTGCCCAGCGCCGCCAGCACCAGCCACTGGCCGCTGGCGACGAGGTAGCCGGCCTGGTCCAGGACCCCGGCCACCGCGCCGCCGGCGATCAGCATCGCGGTGGCGAGTCCAAGCAGGCTGAATGCCTCCACCCGTCGCTGTTGCAGCGCCGCCACCACGGGTGGCAGGGCGAGGTAAGGCAGGAAGGTGATGGCGGCGACGCCGCCGGAGACCAGTCCGTCGCTGGCGACCACGCTGGCCGCCAGCGCGGCGATCACCACCTCGGCGGTCCGCCCCAGGGGCCCCAGCCACGGGTGCCGGCCCGCGAGCAGCGCAGGCACCGCCGAGAGTGCCAGCAGCACTATCCACGCCAAGTGCCGTGGGTCCCGCGTCAGCAGCAGGACACCGCTGGCAGCCACGATCAGGAGCACACTCCGGACCGCCGCCAGGAGGGGGTCCGGAGTCACTCCCGGCCCACGGGTGTCCACCGGTACCTCACCGTCGGTAGAGCGCGTCGATCTCGTCGGCGTACTCCCTCTGCACCACGCTGCGCCGGACCTTCATCGTCGGCGTCAGCTCCCCGCGCGCCCTCGACAGCGCCCGGGGCAGAATCCGGAAGGCCCGGATAGCCTCCGCCCGGGAGACGTCCCGGTTGGCGTCGTCGACGGCCCGCTGTACATCAGCGACCAGCTCCGGATCGTCACGCAGGGCGGCCACCGGGCTGTGCGCTGGCCGGCCATGGGCCAGCAGCCAGCGTGGCCATGCCTCCTCATCGATGGCGATGAGGGCGGCGACGAACGGCCGCTGGTCGCCGACCACGATACCCTGAGCGATCAGAGGGTGGGAGTTCAGCCGTTCCTCCAGCTTCGACGGCGCGACGTTCTTGCCGCCAGCGGTCACGATCAGATCCTTCTTGCGTCCGGTCAGGCGCAGGTAGCCGGTGACGTCCCACGCGCCGAGGTCGCCCGTGGCGAACCAGCCGGCCTCGTCGGTAAGACGTTCCTCTCCGCCCCAGTAGCCGGCGGCGACCACCTCACCGGCGGCGAAGACCTCCCCGTCCGCCGCCAGTCGCAGGCGCACTCCGGGCAGGGGTCGGCCAACGGTGCCGATGTGCGGTGCCTCGGGCGGGTTGACGGTAAGGGCACCGGAGGTCTCAGTGAGTCCGTAACCCTCCAGTACGGTGAGGCCGGCACCGCG
>CAYTMR010000037.1:0-12982 GCA_964438855.1 uncultured Micromonosporaceae bacterium | reverse complement strand
CGAGGTTTTCGCGCAGACGCCGGTACACCAGCTGATCGAACAACCACCGTCGGGCCCGCAGCAGCGGCCCGGGACCGGCCGGGGTGTCCAGGGCGCGGCTGTATGCGACCGCTGCCGCCTGCGCATGGGCGAACGCGGCACCGGCCAAAGGTCCCACAGCCTCGCCACGCGCAGCCTCGTGCAGCTTCTCGAGCATCCGCGGAACGACCAGCAGGAAGGTGGGGCGCCACGAGGCCGCGTCTTCGCCTAGGTGGCGAGGGTCACGGCCGAACGCCAGGGTCACACCAGCCCGTACGCAGCCGAACTGGACCAGTCGGGCGAAGGCGTGGGCTAGCGGCAGAGCCAGTAGCGTCCTGGCCTCTGGGCTGCGAAATAGCGGGGACAGCACTGCGATGGCTCCATCGACCGCTGCGAGGAGGTTGCGGTGGGTCAGGGCGCAGCCTTTGGGACGACCGGTGGTCCCTGAGGTGTAGACGATGCTGGCGATGTCGTCGGCCCTACGGGTGCCGATCGCGGGCTCCACCGACCGCTGCGGCGGTCGCCGCAGACCATCGAGGCCCACCACCCAGCCGGTGGGCATTCCGGCCGCGGGCAGGTCACGTACCCAGCGGTCAGTCCCCACGAGGCAGCCGACCACGCCGGCGTCGGCGAGCATCCAGGCCGCCTGTTCCGGCGCTGTGGTGGGGTAGACCGGTACGGTGACCCCACCACAGGCCAGGATCGCGTGATCGGCCACGGTCCACTCGTACCTGGTGTCACTGAGCAGACCGACTCGGGCGCCGGGAGTCACACCCGCGGCCGCCAGGTGGCGCGCCGCCGTCAAGACGTCGTCGCGAAACTGGGCGCACGTGACCGGTCGCCAGCCAGCTGGCGAAGGCCGTACGAACTGCACTCGGTCAGGGCTGGTGGCGGCGTGCTCCCAGACGGGGTCGGTGAGGGTGATGTCGGGATCCGTCTGCGGCGGAGGCGGGCGAGGCTCTCCCATGGCCCATCGATTACCCGGGGGCGCGGGCGGTAAGCGCCGCCGCGGGCTCGGGTAGCCTCGCCACCATGGCTGACTCGTCGTCCCAGTCGATCGTGGTCGCCGCGCCGGTGGCCGCGGTCGCCGCGGTGATCTGCGACTTCGCGCGCTACCCGGAGTGGGCCGCGGCGGTGCGCAAGGCCGAGGTCATCGAAGAGTACGAGGACGGGTACGCCAGCCAGGTCCGGTTCGTGCTGGACGCTGGTCCGGTGCGGGACGAGTACGTGCTGGCCTACGAGTACGCCGAGGATCTGTCCCGGATCGAGTGGCATCTGGTCGCTCCCTCCACCGTGCAGAAGGCGCAGAACGGCTCGTACGACCTGACGGACAATGGGGATGGCACGTGCACGGTGACCTATACCCTGGCGGTCGAGTTGTCGCTCGGGATGCTGGGGCGGTTCCGTCGCAAGGCCGAAAAGGTGATCATGGATACGGCCTTGAAGGAGCTCAAGCGGCGGGTGGAGTCGCTGGCGACCGGCGAAGGAGTGGGCGATGAGTGAGACCGGGGCGGCCCGCGAGGCGAGTGGACCCGACCCTGCCTCGGCTCGGCAGGAGGCGGAGCGACTGGTGGCGGCCGGGATCGCGGTGCTGTCCAGCGCGGCGTCCCGGGTGGGCGCACCCACCAGAGAACGGGGCGGTACCGCGGCGGCCGGCTTCGATGCCCTTGGGGATCTGCTGTTCGGCCGGTCGCGCCACTACTCAGTAGCCAATGGCAGCCCGGAGTGCTGCCGCTGCCCGCTGTGTCGAGCACTGTCAGCGGCGCGTGACCCCGATCCGAAACTCGCCGAGCGCCTCGTCACTGGGGCCGGACACCTGGCGGAGGGAGCGGCGCGGCTGCTGCGCGCCGTCGCCACGGCCACCGAGGAGGCTCGGCGGTGACCGGCCCGCGCGGGCCGCTGACGATCGGGATCGACGTCGGCGGAACGAAGGTGGCCGGTGGGGTGGTCGACACCGACGGACGGGTGCTGGCGCAGACACGGTGTGACACCCCAGCCAGCGACGTGGCCCGTACCCGCGGCGTGATCATCGACGTGGTGCGGGAGTTGGCGGCGACACATCAGGTGACCGCCGTCGGTATCGGCGCCGCCGGTTGGATCGATCGCGGTCGCTCTACTGTCCGCTACGCTCCCAATCTCGCTTGGCGTGACGAGTGCCTTCAAGAACAGATAGCGGCGGCGGTCGACTTGCCCGTCGTGGTGGAGAACGACGGCAACGTCGCCGCGTGGGCCGAGTTCCGGTTCGGGGCCGCCCGCGACATCGACAGCTCGATGGTGATGTTCACCGTCGGCACCGGCATCGGGGGTGGGCTCGTCCTCGACGGTCGGCTCGTACGTGGCGGCTTCGGCATCGCTGGCGAGCTGGGTCATGTCAGCGCCGTACCCGACGGTGAGCCGTGTGGTTGCGGCCGTCGTGGTTGTCTCGAGCAGTACGCCAGTGGCCGGGCATTGGTCAGGCGGGCACGGGACGCCGCTGCTCGGCACCCGGAGTGCGCCGCCAACCTCCTGTCCCTGGTCGACGGTGACCTCGACGCGATCACCGGTCCGGTGGTGACCACCGCAGCACGAGCCGGCGACAAGGTGGCCTGTGAGGCGTTCCAGGAAACGGGTCGCTGGTTGGGGGTAGGTCTGGCCGACCTGGTGCAGATCCTCGACCCCGAGGTGCTGGTGGTCGGTGGTGGGGTGGCGGAGGCTGGAGAGCTGCTGCTGGGGCCGGCCCGGGAGGCTTACCACCAGGCACTGGCCGCCCGCGGCCGCCTGCCGGTCGCGTCGGTGCGGGTAGCGAGACTGGCCAACAACGCCGGGGTGGTCGGGGCAGCCGACCTGGCCAGGCGAGGCTGACGGGCAGTGACGGACAGAAGGCGGTGATAGGGTGGCGCTTCGGGTCGTCTCCTACAACATCCACGGCCAACGGGACGACCGTGGTGCCTTGGATGAGTTGGTCCGCGACCTCAGGCCGGACGTGCTGGTGTTGCAGGAAGCACCGCGCCGGTTTCGTTGGCGGCAACGCTGCGCCGACCTGGCGCGGCGGTTCCGTCTGGTGTACACGGTCGGGGGCCTGCCGGCCCTGGGTAACCTGATCCTGGTCGACGTGCGGGTAGCGGTGGACCACACCTGGTGTCTGCGGTACCCGCTGACACCGGGCCAGCTCATGCGAGGGGCGGCGGTGGCCCGGTGCGCGGTGGCCGGACGCCGGTTCGTGATCGCCGGTACCCACCTGTCGACCGACCCGTGGGAGCGTCCGGCGCAGGCGCGCCAGTTGCGGCAGGAGTTGGCCGGTGAGACCGAGCCGCTGGTGCTGGCAGCGGATGCGAACGACGAACCGGGTAGCGAGACGTGGAAGGTGCTCGCTGACGGGCTCGTCGACCCGGCGGCCGAGCCGGCGGCGCCGACCTTCCCCGCCGCGGATCCCCACCGGCGTATCGACGCGATCCTGGTGGATCCACGCTTGGCGGTGGCTGACTACCGGGTGGTCGATACCCCGGTGGCTCGGCGTGCCAGCGACCACTTGCCGGTCGTCGTCGACCTCGACTGGTAGCCGGCCGCCACGACCCGGCCGCTGGGTGGAGCAGCCGGCGGTGGGCTGGACAACCGCGCGACGGAGGGCAAAGATTCTCCGGTGACCGATTCTCCGGTGAGGGATCCTTGGCCGACCGAGGACGCGCCCGGCACCTCGAATTGGGGGCGTAGAAGGCCGATCGACGACCGCGGCGACACCGTCTGCGTGATCGGTGCGGGCCCTAGTGGACTGCTGGCGACGAAGAATCTGGTGCAGCACGGGTTCGCCGTGGACTGCTACGAGCGCGAGACAGGAGTCGGTGGAGCGTGGAACTGGCGGCACGACCGTAGCCCGGTCGCAGCCGATACCCACCTCATCACGTCGCGTGAGGCCACCCAGATTCCCGACTTCCCGATGCCTGATTCGTGGCCGGACTATCCACATCACCGTCAGATGCTCTCCTATTTGGAGCGGTACGCAGACCACTTCGATCTGCGTCGGCACATCTGGTTCGGCACCGAGGTGGTCCGAGTCGAACCGGTCGAGGACCGTTGGGATGTCACCATCCGCAGTACCGGCGGTGGCGCTGAGCGGACCCACCGGTACGCGGGGGTGGTGGTCGCGAACGGACACCTCGCTTCACCGGTACTGCCCACCTACGAAGGCCAGGACTCGTTCACCGGCGAGGTGACACACGCCGCCACGGTGAAGGACCCGACCGTCCTGCGTGACCGACGGGTGCTGGTCGTCGGTGGCGGCAACACCGGGTGTGACCTGGTGGTCGAGGCTTCTCGCTGGGCCGCCACCTGCTGGCACTCCACCCGCCGCGGCTACTGGTATCTCCCCAAGTATCTGCTGGGACGCCCGGTGCACCAGGTGGACGCGCTGGGCTGGGCGCTGCGGTTGCCGGGGCCGCTGCGTCAGTGGCTCGGCCACCGGCTGCTGAGGCTGAGCACCGGTGACCTGACCCGGTTCGGGCTGCCCAAGCCCGACCACAAGCTGTTCCAAACCCTGCCGGTGGTCAACAGCGAGCTGCTGCACGCCATTGGGCACGGGCGAGTGACCCCAGTGCCCGATATCGCACGTTTCCATCCGGATGCGGTGGAGTTGACCGACGGCACCTCGATCGAGCCGGACCTCGTGGTCTTCGCCACCGGCTACCGTCCCCGGTTCGAGTTCCTCGCCCCGGAGCTGCTCGGCGTGGAGGATGGGCGCCCACACCTGCTGCTGCACACCTTCAGCCGGCAGTACCCGACTCTGGCGGTCGCCGGTCTGTTGGAACCCGACGGTGGACTGCTGCCTCTGGTGCACTGGCAGACCGTCGCCATCGCCCGCTGGTGGCTGCGCCGGGCGCAGAACCCCGAGGCCGCCGCAGCGGCGTGGCAACGGGTACGTGACACACCGGAGCGCCGTCTGAGCCGGGCGCGGGTGGTCGACACCGGCCGGCACTGGTTCGCGGTGAGCAACCCCCTCTACCTCACCGCGTTGGAGCAGACCCTGCGGCGACTGGAGGTGACCACCGCATGACCCGGATGCTGCGGCGACGGGAAGCCGCCTTCCCGGTACGGCCGGTGCGTCGGGAGGTGCTCTCGGCGATCCCGGACCTCGACCACGGGCAGCCGCCGTTGCTCTTCGTCCCCGGCTTCGGGGCGGGCGCCTGGGTATTCGCCGAGCACTGGTTGGCGCACGCCGCGGCCCGTGGCTTTCCGGCTTACGCGGTGAGCCTCCGCGGTCACGGCGGCAGCGAACGGGCCCGTCGCGCCACCCTCCGCGCGTACGCCCACGATGTGATCCAGGTCGCCGTCGGGTTGCCACGGCAGGCGGTGCTGGTGGGGCACGGTGCCGGTGCTCTCGTGGTGGCGTGGGCGCTGGCGCGCTACCCGGCGCGGGCCGCGGTGCTCGCCGCCCCAGTCCTCGGGGGGTTCGGCACGTTGGCGCGGGCATTGGCACGCCACCCGTGGGGAACGCTGCCAGCGGTCTTCGGAGGGCCGCTGCGTCTGCGTCGCGGCCAGTTGCTCAGTCGGGAGGTACCGAGCGACGTGGCGAGCTCCTACGTGGAGCGGATGGGGCGGGCCAGCGCCGTGGCGCAGTGGCAGTTGCTACTGGGGCGGTCTCCCGAACCGCCGACGGGCAATCCGCCAGTGCTCGTCCTGGGAAGCCCGGACGATGCGGTGGTACCGCAGCGGGCGCTGGTGGCGGCCGCCGCTCGCTATGGCGGGGCACCCCTGCTCTTCCCCGGCATGGGGCACGCGCTGATGTTGGAGGCCCGCTGGCGAGAGCCGATCGAGGCGATCTGCGATTGGTTGGAGAAGCAGACGTCGTGACCCGCCCGGCTACACCTGCGCCCCGTCGTCAGGACTGATGGTGTCGTCCGGATCGGTGCCCGGTCGCAGTCGCAGGATGAGTGCCGTCGCGCCGCCGAGGATGGCGGCGAAGCCGAGCAGCATGCCGACGCTGCGCCCCAGCCCCAAGAGGTCGGGGCGCAGCAGGACGACCAGCCCTGCCACGATCGCCACGGTGCCCAGCACGGCTTGGGCGGACAGACGTGGCAACGGGGGAGGAGGCGGAGGGACGAAGCGTTCTTGTGGATCGTCGGGCAGGTCGGCTCCGAACGTGTCCAGCGCTTCGAGCAGTGAGGGCTCGGTGACGTGTCGGGCGTCGACCGGGCCAGCCGGCGGCGGCGGTGGGTCAAGCGGCGGCGTGGCCTCGCTCACACTGTCGGCGGAGCGGTCGACCTCTTCCGATGCCGGCCAGGGCGGGGTCTCCGGGTCGGGCCGATGGAAGCCAGCGACGATGCCGGCGAAGGCGGCCTCCAGTCGGCGGTCCTGCTCCACCTCGGCGAGGATCTGGCGGACGAAGCCACGGGCGGCCTCTGCCTGCCGCCGGTCGACGAACAGGCGGTCGGTCGGCCGGGACGGCACGATGGTCTGCCGAGTGATGGGGTTGACGTCCATGGACGGTTGCAGGTACGCCGCGATCCCACGGGCGCCGAGCGCGTCGAGCAGGTATTCGCCCACGCGGGGATCCAGGTCATCGATGGCGGTCCAGTCGGTCGCGTCGAGTCCGTTGTCCCGACGGCCACGTCGTCGGTCCGCTGCCATCGTGCCTCCCTCCCGGGGCGCCACCCCGCACGTGAATGGTGACACGTCCCGCCGGCTCAGGACACCTTGGTCGGGGTTCTGTTGTGTGGGCGTCCCGAGGGTTCGTAGGCTCAATTGGTACCTGGTGCGCGGGAAAGGACCTCGGTGCTCTACTGGCTGCTCAAGTATGTCCTGCTCGGTCCGTGGCTGAGGTTGCTGTATCGGCCACAGGTGGAGGGGCGTGAGTACGTCCCGGACACTGGCCCCGCCATCATCGCCAGCAACCACCTCGCCTTCACGGACTCGCTCTTCATGCCGCTGATGGTGCGCCGACGCGTCACCTTCGTGGCGAAGGCGGAGTACTACACCGGCCGCGGTCTCAAAGGCTGGCTGGTGAAGATGTTCTTCGTGTGGACCGGCACGATTCCGGTGGACCGTACCGGTGGTCGGGCGGCCCGTGCCGCGCTGGAGACTCAGCTGCGGGTGCTGCGCGCCGGCAAGCTCGCGGGCATCTACCCGGAAGGCACCCGGTCTCCGGACGGGCGGCTCTACCGGGGTAAGACGGGGGTCGCGCGACTGGCCCTGGAGAGCGGGGCACCGGTGATCCCGGTGGTCATGCTCAACGCCGACGAGCTGCAGCCGCCTGGGCGGCTGTTGCCCAAGTTCAAGCGGGTGAAGATCCGCTTCGGTCCGCCGATGGACTTCAGCCGGTACGCCGGTATGGCCGGGGACCGGTTCGTGGAGCGGGCGGTCACCGACGAGATCATGTACAAGCTCATGGAGCTTTCCGGGCGTGAGTACGTGGACGTCTACGCCCAGAAGGTCAAAGCTGGGCAGGTCAAGGTGCCTCCGGCAGACCCGTCCCCCCAGCTGCCCGCTGAGCGGTCGATCACCGCACGGGCGGGTGCGTGATCGGTAGCAGCCCCGGCGCTCGCTTGCGCGCGGCGAAATCGTGCACCTCGGCGCGTACCGTCGCGGCCCTGGCATCTCCGGCCTGCTCGAGCGCGGCGGCTGCCAGAGCGAGGGCCAGCACCCGGTAGATGGCGGCGGGAATCTCCCCGTAGCGGGCAGCCGCGGCCAGGTGGTGTCGGGCAGCCTGGGCGGCATCTCCCGCACCGAGCGCGGCCGCGCCGGCGGCCGTGTGCAACGCCGCGTCCACCCAGCTGGTGCGGCGGTCGGCCTCGGCCAACGCTGCGCGCAGGGTCTCGGCGGGCCGGTGACCGGCCAGGGCGGCAGCGAACGCACCTGGACACGCCCACTCGCCGCTGGGGAGTACCTGCACCTTCTGCCAGTCCTCGACCAGTTCGACGACGAGCTCCGAGGCTTCAGCTGTTCGCCCCTGGAGCGCGCGGCACAGCCCGGCCATCGCCAACGCCGTCCACAGCGGCCGGTGAAATCCGCTTCGGCGAGCCTCAGCCAGGGCAGCGGCCACATCCTCGGGTGCATCCAGTGGTTCGTCGCGTAGCACCCGCAGGCACCACCTCACTCCCCGCATGTGCATGTCCCACCGCGCACCCCCGGAGGCGTCGGCGAGCGCGTCGCAGGCTGCCAGGTAACCGTCCAGATCGCCGACGAAGAACGCCTGCATGGCGTCGAGGGAAAAGCCGGTGAGGAGGGCGTGCCGCCCCGCTGGCTCGTCGCGGAGCCCGTCGCGGATCAACGCCACCGACTCCTGCCACTCGCCCTCGTCGAGCAAGAGAGCGGCGAGATTTTGGGTGGCGCGGGGCAGTGCCAGGAGGCGGCGTTCTCGGCATAGCTCGGTGAGCTCGCGCAACTCGGACAAACCGGATAGATCGCCGGTGAAGTACCGAGCGGTCGCCATCGTGATGCGAGCGTTCGCATGCGCCTCAGCCAATCCGAGCCGCTGGGCGATCTCCGCTGCCATGTTGGCGGCTCCCAGGGCCGGCTCCAGTTCGTAGTTGAGGAGATGGAGACGCCCCAGTTCGAAGTACGCGTCGACTTTGGCGCTGCTGTCTGGTAACCCCTCGAACAGCGCCACCGCCTTGCCGAGGTAGGTGAGCGCGGCCGGTCGATCCATCCGCAACCACGATGCCTGCCCCAGCAGAGTCCACGCCCGGGCGGCGTCGGTGCGTTCGTCGAGTCTGGTCAGCCGGTCTGCGAGGCTGCGTAGTTGGTCGATGCCATCCCCGGCCAGGAACGAGTTCTGGTCCCGGTAGAACGAGATTTCGGTGGCGAGTAGCTCTATCCGGAGACGCTCTGACTCCGGCCCGCCCTCGGCCAGGCTGAGCGCGCGGCCGATGTGGCTGGCGGCTGCCTCGAGGGCATGGAGGTTGCAGGCCCGCCGGGCAGCTAGGTGCAGCGCGGCGCGGGCTGCTGGAGCGTGGCGACGGGCCGGCTCGTCGCCGAGCGTGCGGGCGATTTCGTGCGCTGCCCACCAGTGGTGGGCCAGGACCTCGGCCAGGTCGGTGTCCCGGCCAGCGGAACGCTGCTCGAGCCAGCGAGCGGTGCGCTCGTGGCGTGCCACCCGCTCGGTACGTGGCAGCCGCTGGTAGCACACGTCCCGGACCAGGACGTGACGGAACCGGTACTCGCTCTCACCGGCCATGGTCGACTCGGCCTGTTCCGAGATGAATTCCCGCTGCTCGAGGCGACGCAGCGATCGCTCCACCGACTCGACTGGCTGGCCGACCGCGGCGGCCACCGCCCCGGGCCAGAACTGCATGCCCACGACGGCCGCGGCCTGGAGCGCCGCCCGGTCGGCGGGATCGAGCAGGTCCACCCGGTTGGCGATCACCGCGTGGACGCTGTCCGGCATCGGCAGATTCGTGCTGTCGATGGCCTCCCCGACCCGCTGCAGCGCCTGTCGCTCCAGCAGCATGCGGACGTACTCCTGCGCATACAAGGGGTTGCCGCCGGCGAGCTCCACCAGTGGGCGCAACAGTTCGGTGGCTACCGGCACCCGCCCGAGCATGTGTCCGTACAGCTCGGCGATGCCGCTGCTGCGCAACGGGGTGAGGGTGATCGTGAGAGAACCGGTGATCACACCGGCCCAGCTGGCGTTCCGGTCCACAAGATGCGGGCGGGAGGTGGTCAGCATCAGCAGCGGTACGTCCCGAACGGTTGCGGCGAGCAACTCGATGAACCGCAGCATGGGCTCGTCGGCCCAGTGGAGGTCCTCGAAGACCAGCACGGTAGGGGCGCGCATGGCCATCGCCACCAGGAACCGCCGCCACGCCGATTCCGATTCCTGCGGCGAGAGGTGGTCGCCGGGCAGCCCCACGAGCGGGCAGAGTGCGGCGACCAGGCGGTCGGCTTCCGGCGGGTTCACCAGCGCCTGTACGGAGCGGCTCAGCCGGTGGTAGGCGGTATCGGGCGGATCGGTGTCCCGGATGCCGGCGTGGGCCTTGACGATGTCGGCCAGCCCGGCGTAGGTGACGTTCTCGCCGAACGGGGGACAGTAGCCGGTGTACCACGTCAGGGCGGTGCCGGCGGCATCGCCTTCGATCAGTGGTCGGGCTCGCCGGTAGAGTTCGCGGGTCAATCGGCTTTTTCCGATCCCGGCCTGCCCGAAGAGCGTGACCAGTTGGGGGGTACGGTCGCGTATCGTCCGCTGCAGAGCGTTGACGAGGAGATCGAGCTCGTGCTCACGCTCCACCAACGGAATGTCGTCCGGCTCGGTGCCGGCTCGCTGCTCGACCTTCGCCAGCGCCAGCCATACCTCGGTGGGGGAGGAACGACCCCGCAGGGTCACCGGTGGTTGGGCGGCGTACCGGATGGCCTCGACGGTGAGCGAGCGAGTGTGGTCGCAGACCAGGACACCGCCGGGTGGGGCGACCGACTGCAGGCGGGCGGCGGTGTTGACGACATCGCCCGCGACGATGGCCTGTCCGCCGTCGCGGGCGGCGGCTACGTCGACCAGCGCCTCGCCGGTGGCGATGCCGATCCGAAACCGAGGTCGATCGTTCTGATCGGGAAAGAGCGGCGATTCGGTCAGTAATCGCCGTAGCTCCAGGCCGGCGCGCACGCACCGTAGCGCGTCGGCTTCGGTCGCGACCGGTGCGCCGAACAGGGCCATCACCGCGTCGCCGATGTACTTCTCCACGACGCCGCCGTACTGTCTGACCGCTCGACGAACGGTGGCGTAGAAGGTGGTCTGCATGTCACGCACGAGCTCGGGGTCAGCCCGCTCGGCGTACGGGGTGAAACCCACCAGGTCCACAAACAGCACGCTCACCCGGCGGCGATCTTCAGTGGGTACGCCAACGTCGGGTTGTGGTCCGGAGGTGAGTGCCTGGCCACACCCGGTGCAGAAGGCGGCACCCGCCCCCGCGGTCCGGCCACAGTGGCGGCAGGAGAGCGTCAGCCGCGCGCCGCAACCGCCGCAGAAGCGGTCGTCCGGGCCTGCCGTGCGACCACACCGTGGACATGGCACAACGCTGAGTATGCCGGTCGCCAGAACTGTCGGGTACCCGCCTGTTGGATACCGGACAGTCGCCCCTTTCCGGCCTGGCACGGACCGCACGGCGGATTACCCTGAGGTCCGCGCCACCGAATGTCAGTGGTCGCGTCTGGAGAGGAAGAGTTCAGAGATGGTGCATGTTCGCTTGGAGCGGGAGTGGACCGACGGGGACGGCAACACCCACCCGGCGGGGGCCACTGTCGATGTGGATCCGGCCACCCTGGCCAAACTGGAGGCCGAGGGCATCGTCGCGGAGCCTCAGAGCTGGATCGGCATCACCGGTCAGCCTGGCGGTGACCGGACCTGAAGGCAGGGGTGTCGATGCCCGTGGCCAGGCCCGGCCGTGGCGGTGGCACCGCTGGTGACCTAGTCACGGTCGGGCATGCCAGCCCGCCGCCGCAGCGCGGCCAGGTCGGTGACGACGATGCGCCGCCCTTCGGTCCGCAGCCAACCACGACTGGCGAACGATCCGATCGCTTGGTTGACGCTCTGACGGGAGCCGCCGGCCATCTCGGCGAGCTGGCTTTGGTTGAGTTCGATGGTGACCATCGGTGCGGGACTACCGCCGGCGAGCCGTACCAGGGCCTTGGCGACTCGACCCGGCAGGTCGAGAAAGACATGGTCGGCGTTCTGCTCGGTGAGCCGACGGATGAGGCTGCCGAGCGAGTGCATCACCGCGTCGAGGATGCGCGCGTTGGAGTGGACCAGTTCCAGGAAGGCTGCGCGGGACAGCGCCAAGGTCGCGCAGTCCTCGATCGCCTCGGCCGACGCCGATCGGGGCGAGCCGTCAAGCAGCGACACCTCGCCCACCACATCCGGTGGCCGCACCACCGTCAACAGCGCCCGCTCGCCGGAGTGCGACGTCCGGTAGACCGCCACCGCCCCCCGCTTGAGCACGATCAGCGAGTCGCCAGGATCGTTCTCTTCGAAGAGCACCTGGCCTTTGCGGTACGTCCGGGGCACGGCGGCGGCGATGACCCGCTGGCGCACCTCCGGCTCCAGCCCTGCGAACATCTCGACCCCGGTCAGTGCGTCCCCGGTGTCCGCTGGCAGGCGTACCTCCACGGTCCAACCCTTCCCGGTCGGGCGGTCGCCCCGTGGTCCTTACCGCCACGGAGGCGCCGGCGCCGGCCCGTACGATCGTTCCTCTATCCCGCATCATCACCCGAGCGTGCATGAAGGTACAGCCCGGGTCACATCACAACACGGTGACAGAATTGACACGAGCGGTTATATAGCCAAAATTGATCATCCGGCTGGGGGTGCGGCCAGCCGGCCATGGGCGACGATGGGGCGGGATGGTCTACCGATACTTCTACGACTGCGAGTTTATCGAGGACGGGCGAGTCATCGACCTGGTGTCGATCGGGGTAGTGGACGAGTATGGACGCGAGTTCTACGCCGTCTCTACCGAGTTCGACGCCAGTGCGGCGGTGCCGTGGGTGCGCCGTAACGTGCTCAGCCAACTGCCGTCACCAGGTGACCCG
Organism: uncultured Micromonosporaceae bacterium; assembly: GCA_964438855.1. Lineage (GTDB taxonomy): Bacteria > Actinomycetota > Actinomycetes > Mycobacteriales > Micromonosporaceae > Natronosporangium. Next base: position 478 of record CAYTMR010000037.1, on the reverse strand, counting down.
GTCTGGCGCTCGCGAGAGCGCATCCGCGCCGATCTGTGGGAGTTTCTCACCGCACCTTTGCGGACCCGGCCGGGTGAGACGATCGAGCTGTGGGCCTGGTTGGCCGCGTACGATCACGTGGCGCTGGCTCAGTTGTGGGGCCCGATGCCGAACCTGCCGCGCGAGATTCCTCGGTTCACGAAGGACCTGCGGCAACTGTGGGACGAGCGTGGCCGACCGCCTCTACCGCCGGCGCCGGCGGGCCGACATGATGCGCTCGTCGATGCCCGACACAACCTGGCCCGGTGGCGCGTAATGTCCGGCGAGTGACTACAGTTCGGGATGGTGCGGCCCGCCCCGGCCCGGCAACGGCGCCGTCACCATCATCCGGGGCACGGAGGGGCGGGCTCGGAGCTGACTACCGGAATCTTGGAAGGATGAGCCATCATGCGAATCGGCGTGCTCACCGGTGGCGGTGACTGCCCTGGCCTGAACGCGG
>CAYTMR010000036.1:0-26900 GCA_964438855.1 uncultured Micromonosporaceae bacterium | reverse complement strand
GGGCGCGGCACTCGTTACTCCCCGCGGGGGGGGCGGCTACCGGGCCGCGTGGGGGGGACGGGTGCGTTGGGGTGCGGCGTAGCGGCCACCAACGGTGGCCGCTACGCCGCGTCTTGGCGTGGTGAGCTGCCCGGGTCGATGATCTCCCCCTCGACGACCGGGGCGTCCGGCTGTGGCTGGTGGTAGCGGACGCGGACCCGGCGAGGACCGAAGAGGTCGGCGGCCTGGGCCGCTGACAGGTGCCGTTCGGCGCGCGCCTGCACCCAGGATCGGGCCACGGTGCGTGTGGGCGGCAGGAGCAAGGTTGCTCCGGCCAGGGTGCTGAGCACGCCGGGTGTGGCGAGCAGCAGCGCTCCGCCGAGGCCGACCAACCCGTCGGTCAGTTGTTCACCGGGGCGTTGCCCCGCCTGGGCGGCGGAGCGGAAGGCCCGCCAGGCGCGCAGCCCTTCGCGTCGGACCGCGACGACGCCGACCAGGCTGGCCAGCGCGATGGCGAGCAGCGTCATCGGGGCGCCGATGAGCGTGCCGACCACGATGACGGTTACCAGTTCGGCGACGAGCGCCACGAGGAGGGCCAGCGGCAGCCACGGGCGAACGGTCACGGCCACTGTCCCCCACGCTTGCGCCGCCAGTTACCGCGGCGGGCGCGAACACCCCACAGGGTGACCCGCCACAACGCTTCCCGCACGATCGCGGGGCTCATCTTGCTGGCGCCGCGTCGGCGCTCGGTGAAGGTGATCGGTACCTCGACCACCCTCAAACCTTGCCGGCAGGCTCGCCATGCCAGGTCCACCTGAAAACAGTACCCCTGGGAGTTGACCGATTCGAAGTCCAGCTTCTCCAGCGCGGGCATGCGGTAGGCGCGGTAGCCGCCGGTGGCGTCGCGGACGGGCATGCCGAGGGCGAGGCGGACGTAGAGGTTGCCGCCTTGGGAGAGCAGAGCCCGGTGCCACGGCCAGTCGACCACCTTGCCGCCGGGGACGTAGCGGGAGCCGAGTACGACGTCGGCGTGGCGGAGGGCCTGGAGGAGCTGCGGTAGTTGTTCCGGGGCGTGGGATCCGTCGGCGTCCATCTCGACGACGACGTCGTAGCCCCGTTCGCGGGCCCAGGTGAAGCCGGCCACGTACGCCGCGCCGAGACCCTGTTTGCCGGGACGGTGCAGGACGTGGATCTTGGGTTCGGCTTCGGCGAGTTTGTCGGCGAGATCACCGGTGCCGTCCGGGCTGGCGTCGTCGGCGACGAGGATGTCTACCTCTGGGGTGGCCTGGCGGATCCTCGTCGTGATCTCACGAATGTTCTCCGCTTCGTTGTACGTGGGGATCACGACCAGGACGCGCCCGATGTCGTCGCCTGGTGCTGGTTGGTCCATCACCGTCTCACCGACCTCACACTTCCACCGGTTGCTCGTTGTCGACCGACGCCGCCGCCGGCTCCCGAGCGCGTCGCCGGACCGCGGCGGAGAGCAGCAGCGCGGCACCGGCGCCACCGGCGATCACTAACTCGGGCCAGACTCCCACCGTCGTCGCCAACGTGCGGGACTCTGCTAGGGACAGGGTACGCACTGGGACATCCTGGGTGAAGAACGCCGTCTGGTTGTATATCTGCCCATGGGTGTCTACAAAACCTGATATGCCGACGGTGGAGGCCATGAGTGCTTCTCGTCCGTGTTCGACGGCGCGCAGGCGCACCATGGCCAGTTGTTGGCGGGCCTCAGCTTCGTTGAAGGTGGCGTTGTTGGTTTGCACCGCCAAGAGCTGGGCGCCGCTGGTCACGGTGTCACGCACGATCCCGTCGTAGGCGACCTCGAAGCAGATGACGTCACCGACGAGTGCGGGGCCCATGCGCAGCACACCGGGGGTGTCACCGGCGGTGAAACCGGCGACACGGTCGACCTCCTCGGTGATGCGCCGTGCGATGGGGTAGACGAGCGGGCGTAGCGGCACGTACTCGGCGAACGGTACGGGGTGGCGTTTGGTGTACATCTGCCCGGGACCGTGCTCGGGGGTCCAGACCAGCCCGACGTTGCGTACCTCGTCGGGGTGGGGTCCGCGGACGATGCCGCCGACGAGTAGGGGTGCGTCGATGGCGGTGACCGCTTCGGTGATGCGGGCGGCCGCGTCGGCGTTGGCCAGCGGGTCGATGTCGCTGGCGTTCTCCGGCCAGACCACCAGGTCGGGCTGGGGTGTCCGGCCGGCGGCGGCGTCCCGGGCCAAAGCCAGGGTGGCTTCGACGTGGTTGTCGAGCACGGCACGGCGTTGGGCGTTGAAGTCGAGGCCGAGACGCGGGACGTTGCCCTGGACGATGGCCACAGTGACCGACCGATTGCCAGGAGGTGGGGTCGGTACCGCCTGTCCAGCGAGCATGGTGACGGCTGCCGCGCAGGTCAGGGCGGCCGCGGTGGCCAGGCCACGGCCCGGTGGCCAGCATCGCCACACGGCGGTGGTCAGCAGTCCGCCGGCGAGCGCTACGGCGAAGGTGACGGCGGGTGCGCCGCCGAGCGCGGCCAGGCCTAGCGCTGGTGAGTCGGCCTGGCTGAACGCCAGGCGTCCCCAGGGGAAGCCGCCGAAGGGGATCCGGGATCGCAACGCTTCTTGGCCGACCCACAGGGCGGCGGTCAGCAGTGGCCAGGTCCACGGCCACCGGTCGGCCAGCGGACTGCACGCGGCGGCGGCGGCGCCGAGCAGGGCGATGAAGGCGGCCTGCAGCCCGGCGAGCAGAAGCCACGGCAGGTTGCCGATCTCCAGGTTGGTCCAGCTCAGCAGCGGTACGAACAGGGCGAGGCCGGCGAGGGCGCCGAGCAGAGCGCCGGTGCGAGGGCGGCGTCGGTGCACCGCCGAGGCGAACAGGGCGACGCCGACGGGTGCGAGCCACCACAGGTCGTAGGGCGGCAGGGCCAGCAGTATCGCCAGACCACTGCTGGCGGCGGCGATGGTGGTGAGCGCGGCGGTCAGAATCCGGCGTCGCGGCGCCGGCAGTGTGGGCGCGGCGCTCGCCGTCTCTACCGTCGTCACGTCCTTTAGCTTGCCCGGGTCAACCTGTGAGTTTGCGGAGAGTCCCCTGGGCTGCATCCTGATGCGCAGGGGCGCGGCCCTCGGAAGAGCCGCGCCCCATGCTACGAGGCTGATGCTCGGGCGCGGCCTTCGTACCGTCCAGGGAGACGCAAAGTCTGCCCCGGCGTTCTCTAATGACCGCGCTCAACCCCCTAGAGCGCTGAGACACCAGCCGTCGCCTGAGTGACTTAGCAACGGTACGCGCCTACCCCCGGCGTCTGTCAAGCCGCTGCGGTGAGTCGGCTTCACCGCCGGCGTGTCGCGGCCTGGCTCATGGTGCGGGTTCGTCCGCGTCGAAGATGACGTGGCCGCGCAGGACGGTGCGCCGACACTCGGGCAGAGGGGCGCCGGGCTCCAACACGGGTAGGATGCCGCGTCGACCGGCTGGGGTGTGCCATACCGCGAACGTTGCCGGTGCGTGCGGGGTGAGGACGCCGTGCTGGTCCTGCCCCACGGCGCGCCAGCCGCCCCGGGTGTGCGCGGCGAAGGCCGCCTCGGGGGTGAGCCGCTGCACCGGATTGTGGTGCCAGATCGCTGCTCGCACGCTCCCCCAGGGATCGAGCGGGGTGACCGGGGAGTCGGAGCCGAGGGTCAGGGCCGCCCCCACCGTGTGCATGGCGCCGATCGGATTGGCGGCCAGGGCACGTTCGGCGCCGAGGCGGTGGGCGTACATTTTGTCGGGTCCGCCCCAGAGCTGGTCGAACGCGGGCTGCACGCTCGCCACGATGCCGTACGCGACGAACCCGGCGATCATGGTGCGGTCGGCGAGTTCGGCGTGCTCGATGCGGTGGCGGGCGGCGCGTAGTCGGGGAAGGCCGACCGTCGCGGCGGCGGCGCGGAAGCCGGCCAGCACGGTGGCGATCGCAGCGTCGCCGATGGCGTGGAAGCCGCCGGGTAGCCCGTGACGGTGACAGTCGAGCACATGGTCGCGCACCTGCTCGGCGGTGAGGTAGGCGTGGCCGACGCCGGTGCCGTCCCGGTAGGGCTGGCGCAGGTGAGCGGTGCGGGCGCCGAGGGCCCCGTCAGCGTAGAGGTCGCCGCCGGCACCGGTGGCGCCGAGCTCCTTGGCCTTGGCGGCGGCGTGGAGCTCCCCCCAGTATCCGTAGACTTCGCACACCCCGTCGCCGGAGAGGGCCAGCACGGAGGTGAAGTCGTCTTCACTGGAGGTGCCGGGGCCGCCGCATTCGTGGACGGCGGCGATGCCCATCGCCGCCGCGTGGCGTAGCGCTGCGCGCTGGAGCATGGTGCGGTGGGCGGTGTCGATGGTGCTGAAGGCGAGCGAGCGGGCCGCGTGGTGGGCGTCGCGGCGCAACCAGCCACTCGGGTCGTACCCGGTGGTGGTGGGCGCGATGGCGTGCAGCAGGGCCGCGGAGCACAGAGCCGAGTGGACGCTGGCTTGTGACAGGTACACCATCCGCCCGCCGGCGGCGCGGTCGAGCCTGGCGGCGTCGGGCGGTGTCGGGTCCGGCCAGGTGGACTCGTCCCAGCCGTGCCCTAGGAGTACGGCGTGGGGTGGTAGTCGGCTGGCGGCGTCGGCGACGGCGTCGAGTACCTGGTCGGCGGAGCGGGTATGGGAAAGGTCGAGCCCGGTGAGGGTCAGCCCGGTGTCGGTGGTGTGCACGTGGCTGTCGACGAAGGCCGGGGTGACCAGCGCACCGTCGAGGTCGACGACGTGCTGCGCGCGGGGTGCCTCTGCGTCGGTGCCCACCCAGGCGATGACGCCGTCGCGGACCAGCAAGGCGGTGGCGGTCGGGAGCACCGGGGTGCGGATGCGACCTCCGCGGTAGAGCGTGGTCGGGCTGCTCATCAGCCCAGTCTGCCCTTCGTGCTGGCGGCCGGGTGTGCCTGCGAGCCGATCGTGCGCACGACCACCTCCTGCGTGGGAAGATCTGCGGCGATACGGCGCTGACGAAGAAGATCTTACTGAACGTCGGGTTGTCGTCGGGTCAGGCGGCGCTCGTGGCACGGTCAGCGGGGAGCAGCAGCTCGTGCAGCTCGGCGCTGATGCGGGCGACGTCAGCCAGGTGGGCGTTGCGGCCCAGCGTGCGTGGCCGTGGAATGTCGACGGTGAGGATCTTGCGGACCGTGCCGGGGCGCTCGGTCATGACCACCACCCGGTCGGCGAGAAGGACCGCCTCGTCGATGGAGTGGGTGACGAACAGGATGGTCGCTCCGTGCTCCATGTGGATCCGCTGCAGCTCCACCGACAGCTCCTGCCGGGTCAGCGCGTCGAGTGCGGAGAACGGCTCGTCCATCAGCATGACCTGCGGCTGCACCAGCAGCGAGCGGCAGAGCGAGACGCGTTGCTGCATCCCACCGGACAGCTCGTGGGGCTGTCGACGCTCGAACGCCTCGAGGCCGACCATCGCGAGCAGGTCCCGTGCCCGTTGCAGGTGGTCGGCCTTGCGCCAGCCGAAAATCTCTGCCGGAAGCAGCACATTGTCCAGCACTGTGCGCCATGGCAGCAGGGCGGGACGCTGGAACATCATCGAGGTGTCCCGCCGCGGCTTGGTCACCGGCTCGCCATCAATGTAGACCTCCCCCTTGCTGGGGGGCAACAGGCCCGAGACCAGGCGCAACAAGGTGGACTTGCCGCAGCCGGACCGGCCCACCACCGCGACGAACTCCCCTTTGGCAACCTCCAGGTTGATTCCTCGCAGCGCTTCCACGGCGCCTGCGCGCCCGTAGAAGTTGTGGTGGACATCGACCAATCGGATCACGTGAGTCGTCTCCCCCTGTGCGCCGACAACGTGAACAGGGTAACGGTGCGCGGCCTGGTCGCCTACCCCTCGGGTGTGACGCAATCGTGATCTTCGACGGGAGACTCGCCACTGAGGATGACGTCGTATACTACGGCGCGTTGTTGACCTTGCAATCATCACCGGACCGGACCCGGACCGAGAGCACCTTGGTCGGACGGTCCCTCGTCCGCGCGCTCGATCCGGTTGGGTGCGCGTCCGCTTCGGAATCCATCCTCATGCGAAAACACATCTACTAGGAGGTACTGTGTCTCCCCTCACCACTGCGCGGCGGGTGCTGGCTGCCACCGCAGCCGCCGCCGTGCTCGTAGTCACCGGCGCCTGTTCCAGCGACGACAAACCTGCTGCCGGTGACGAGGTTGACAAGGTCACTTACCTCACGGGCTTCCAGGCCTCCGCGCACGACGCGTTCATGTTCCTCGCCAAGGAGCGCGGCTACTTCGACGAGGTCGGGATCGACCTGACGATCGAGTTGGGCGCCGGTAACCAGAACCTGCCGCTGCTGGAGGCGGGGCAGGCGCATTTCACCTATGTCGACCTGACCGGCCTGCTGATGAACATCGGTTCCGGTAACATCGAACCCGGCAAGTTCCAGGCGCTGGCGGCGATCCACCACACCACTCTGGCCGCGTTCGTCGCTCCGGTGGACGCCGGGGTCGAAGTGCCGGCCGATCTCGAGGGTAAGCGCATCGGCGCCTTCCTCGGTTCGCCCACCTACGAGCTCGTGCCCGCCTACGCGGAGGTGGCCGGCTGGGAGTTCGACCCGGACCTGCTGATCGGTACCAGCCCGCAGGACCTGTTCACCACGTTGGCCACCGGTCAGGTCGACCTGCTCAGTACCTTCATCATCCAGCAGGGCGTGGTGGAGGCCACCATCGGTAAGGAGACGGTCGCCCTGCCCTTCAACGAGTACCTCGACGACGTGCTCGGCACTGGTCTGATCACGACCAGGGAGCTGGCCGAGGAGAACCCTGACCTGGCCATCCGGTTCCGCGACGCGGCCCTGCGTGGGCTGAAGGAGACGTTGGCCGACCCTGAGGGGGCGATCGCTGCCCTGCAGGCCGCGCACCCGGACGCCGTCACGGCGGTGGAACCGCTGATCAACCAGATCAGGGTCATGGATCCCTACATCACCGGCCAGGGCGAGGACCGCATCGGCGTGCTGGACGAGGCGCACATCGTGCGGTGCATCAGCGTGCTGGTCAGCTCCGGCGTGCTGGAGACCGAGGTGGAGCCTTCGGCCATCCTCGGTGAGGTGACGTTGCTGGCGTCCTGACAATCTGCGGGTGCGGTGGCGCGGTCTTGCGCGCCACCGCACCCTCTCGTTTTCACGGAGCTTCCCATGAGAACCACTGACCAGCGACGTAGCGCCGACCGCAGCGGCCCGACCGCGGACTCTGGCGCCAACCCCGCTCGTCGGCGTCTCCAGTTTTCGATCATCGCCTGGCAGGTCGGACTACCAGTGCTGGGCGTGGTGGTCACCGTCGTGGCCTGGCAGTGGGTGACCTGGTACTTCGAGATCCGCCCGCTGATCATGCCCTCGCCCCTGGCGGTCGGAGAGGCCCTGCGGGACAACTGGTCGTCCACGCTGGCCTACGACTCCTGGGTGACGGTCTTCGAGACCGTCGGCGGATTCGCCTTCGGGGCGGTCGGCGGGTTGCTGGGCGCCGGTATCCTGTCTTCGTCCTCCGCCTTGGAGCGCGCCACCCTACCAATGGTGATCGCGCTCAATTCGATCCCGAAGGTGGCCATCGCGCCCCTGCTCGTGGTGTGGTTCGGCTTCGGACACGCACCCAAGGTCGCCATGGCGGCGACAATCTGCTTCTTTCCGGTGATGCTCGCCACCATGGCCGGCCTCAATTCCACGCCAGCCGACTTGTCGGAACTCGTGCGTTCACTGTCGGCATCCCGCTGGCAGCACTATCGCAAGGTCCGCATTCCCTGGGCTCTGCCGCAGATCTTCGTCGGCCTCAAGCTCGGCATGGTGCTGGCGCTGATCGGTGCGGTGGTGGCGGAGATCCATCGACCAGGCGACGGCCTCGGATCGGTCATCCTGACCGCGACCGCCACCGGCAACATGGCGCTGTCCTTCGCCGCGATCGTGCTGCTCATGGTCATCAGCATCGTGCTGTTCTACAGCATCGTGCTCGTCGAGCGATGGCTGTTGCCGTGGTCGCGGGAGACGTCGTCGGTCAAGATCTAGGTTGTCCTCGAGAAACGTGCCCGGCACGAGGTGCCGGGCACGTTTCGTCAGGTCAGCTCGTCGCCGGGCGCCAGCGGTCGCCCTGGGCCACCACGGTCACCAGAGCCTGCGGACTGAGACCCGAGTGGTTCTCGACCCGGATCCGGATCGGACCACTCAGCCCGTCGATCTGCGTACCCTCGATGGCGTCGCGGACCGCGAGTCGGTCGGTGCTGTCGAACTGGTTGATCGCTTCGACAATGATCTGGACGGCGTCAGCGGCGAATGACGAGTAGGCGTGGTACGTACCCGCCTTGGCGGTGTAGTCGTTGAACCAGGTCTGCCGCGCCGCCTTCGCTGGCGAGGTGGCGATGACGTTGTCGATCACCAGGGTCTCGGTGAAGATCATTCTCGCGCCGTTCAGGGCCCGACTGGCGCTACTGGGCAGGAACAGCTCGTGGGCGGCGAACGCGTCCAGGTACAGCGGCTTGTCGTAGCCCGCCTGTCGCAGCGCCACCGCCATGTCAGCAGCGATCTTGGGCGGGACCCACAGCACCACCGCATCCGGGCCAGGGTCGGAATCGTCGACTGGCACTCCGAAGGAGAACTCGGGCTCGGGTCGGTACTCGGCGAGTTGCGCTGCGGCGCTGCGGATGCTGCTGTCCCCCGCCTCCACCGTGACCGAGGCCACGACGTCCAACCCGGCTCGGGCAGCCGCGTTGCTCATCGCCTCGGCCCCCAGCTTCCCGTACGAATCGGCGGAGGCGACGACGCCGACGGTGCTCGCGCCGGAACGGGCGATCTCGCGGGCGAGTTCTGCAGCGTTGTGGTCGGCGTTCGGCCCCAGTTTGAAGATGTAGTGCCGCTCTTCGATCGGATTCACCACGTCGTCGGTGTGCGCCAGTGAGATCGTCGGCACCTGCAGACTCTCGATGACCTCCGCTGATTCGACCACGCACTCACCGCACTGCCCGATGATGATGGCGGTCACCGACGGGTCGCCGGCCAACTCCTGCACGTTGACCCGTGAGATAGCAGGATCCGACCGGTTGTCCCGGATGATGAGCTCGAGCCGCCGATCGCCCAGGAGCCCTTGGGCGTTGACCTGGTCGACGCGCAACTGAAGAGCATCGCGGTACACGGTGCCCAGCGTGTGGGCACTGCCGGTCAGCTCCAAATCAGCTGCGATGACGACCGTTTCCTGCGAGGACTGCCCCTCGAACACCCCACAGCCGGAGCCGAGAACCACTGCGGCCGCGCTGACCACGACCGCCGCCCCGCCTCTTAGCTTTCCGGACCTGCCCACCGTGCTCCTCTCCATTGACCGTGCGTATGGCGGCCACTACCTTGCCAAACTCCGCCCCTAGGGTCTAGCGCGCCCACCCGGCCCGCACGACAGTTTTCCCTCGCCGTTGCCGTACCAGGCAGAAGTTACTGTGATATGTGACACATTGCGATAGCTCGTTGTTCTGCGTCTGTGTCGGACGCTTGTCGGGCCACCTTCGACTGTCGTCGTGATAGCGCGCATCGTCCCAGCTCAGGGCATCACATTAGAACTTTTTGCTTGGGCAAGTTCAATTTAGCGACCGGGCACATGATGGCAGTGCCCATGGGGCGTACTTCCGTGGCCGCGGCATGTGTGGTGAAATCGCCGGCGTGCTTACTGACCATCGCGCAAGGCGCGGCGGTCAGTAGTCGTGCCCACCCCTCGGAAGCCATGACGGAGGCAGGACGTTGACAGGTCGCCCCTCGACCACGGACGCCAGCGCAAAACCCCGCACAGGCTTGTTCAGGTCGCGGTTGCGGGACGCCCGGATCAGCTCGAAGCTGGGACTGATCCTCATTATCCCGCTGACCGCGGTGGTGGCGCTGGCGGCAGTGCGACTTGTCGATAGCGGGCAACGCGCGATCGCCGCCGAGCAGGTGCGGTCGCTGACCGCGGTCGCAGTCGAGGTGTCCAACGTCGCCAACTACCTGCACCTGGAGCGGATCGAGTCCGCCCGGTTGCTGGCGGACTCCGGCAGCGACGCCGCGGTGTTCAACGCCCGGTCCGGGGCCACCGACGACGCCGTCGCGGCCTACCGGAGCGCCCGCGTGCAGCTCAGTGACCTCGACCCGGTGGTCAAGGAGCGACTGGAGCGGGTCGACCGGCACCTTGACAACTTGGGGGCCGTGCGCCAGCAGATCCTCAGCGACCCGCCGATCACCGTGTCGGCGGCGATGGTGCGCTACGGCGTCATCCTCGATGACGCATTGGCGTACCTCGAGTCGCTGGGCCAGGCCGCCGACGATCCCGCGCTGGCCGAGGAGATTCGCGCCGTGGCGGCGATGTCCAGGGCGAAGACCTTCGCCGCCGAGGCGGAGGCGATCGCGCTGGTCGCCTTGGACGACGGCGTCTTGACCGAGGAGGAGCTGACGGTCTTCCTCGCCACCCAGACCGGTCAGCAGGAGGCGTTCCAGGCGTTCGCGCAGTCCGCCACCCCCACTCAGCTCGAGATCGCCAACCGGGCCATCACCGGCGGAAACGTGGTCTTCGCCGACCGGGCGGCGGCGGCGATGCTGCGCTCCGGCGGCGGCGACTTCGACCTGGAACCGACGGCGGTCGCGAGCTCCTTCCGCGGCATGGTGACCGCGACCCGCTGGGTTGAGGAGCAGATCCAGCAAGAACTGTTGACCACCGCGACCGAACGACGTGACACCGTCTTCCGTCAGGTGCTGTTCGAGTCGATCGGGGTGCTACTCGCACTCGCGATCGCGATCACCTTCGCGGTGTTGCTGGCGCGGATGCTGGCCCGGTCCCTGCTGCAGCTGCGCGAGAACGCGTTGCACGTGGCTGAGCGGGAACTGCCCGAGACGGTGGCCCGGCTCAGCGATCCCTCCGCTTTGGGTGAGAACACACCCGAGGAGCTCGCCGCCCAGGTGCAGGAGCCGATCCAGCTGCGCAGTCGCGACGAGATCGGCCAGGTGGCGCAGGCGTTCAACGCCGTGCACCGCTCCGCGGTGCGGGTCGCCGCCGAGCAGGCCGCACTGCGTACCAGCGTGTCGGCGATGTTCCTCAGTTTGGCCCGCCGCAGCCAGACGCTGGTCGACCGGATGATCAGTCAGCTCGACGAGATCGAGCGCAACGAGGAGGACCCCAAGCGGCTGGCCCGGATGTTCGTCCTGGACCACTTGGCGACCCGGATGCGCCGCAACGACGAGAATCTGCTCATCCTCGCCGGCGCCGACAGCAGCCCGCCCCGGGTCGAGGATGCACTCGTGGTCGACGTCCTGCGCGCCGCCCAGTCCGAGGTGGAGCACTACGACCGGATCGAGTTCGGCACGGTCGACACCGACGTGGCCGTCATCGCCGCCGCGGTCAACGACGTGGTGCGGCTGATCGCTGAGCTGTTCGACAACGCGACCCGGTTCTCCCCGCCCACCTCCCCGGTGGTGGCCGAGGCACGACGGCTGGGCGACCAGATGATCGTGCAGATCGAGGACCGTGGCCTGGGGATGTCCCAGGAGCAGGCCGACCGGATCAACGCGTGGCTCGCCTCACCTCCGGCGGTGGACGTCACCACCTTCCGGCGGATGGGCCTGGCGGTCGTGGCCCGACTGGCCGCACGCCACCAAATCCGGGTGGAGCTGCGCTGCGACCCCAACTTCGGCACCGTGGCCTACGTGGCACTGCCCCGCTCGATCCTGATCCTGCCGCAGTCCCGCCTGCGTGGTGCACCGATGATGTCGCGATACACCCCGCCGCGGGAGCTTGAGGCCGCCGCGCCGGCGCCACCCACACCCGCCGCCGCGCCGCCTGCCCCATCCCGGCACATCGGTGCGCTGCCGCGCCGCACGCCGACCACGGTGCCGCAGACCACCATGAGCACCGCGGATGAGGACACCCGCATGGACCTGCCGGTGGCCGGACGCCCGCCGTACTCGACGGACATGGCGAACGCGGCGACGATCCAGACCCCCACCGTGGCGCCGAGCACGCATCCAGCGCACGCCGGGGCTCCCGAAGCCACCGTGGAGCTGCCGATCTTCCAGGAGATGGAGGCGGTCTGGTTCCGTAGTCACGGCAAACTGGACCTCGGGACACCCGCGGCTGGTCAGCCACCGGCGCAGCCCTACCAGCCGCCCGCGCCGCCTCCGAGCACGGGTGCTACCGCGGCGTCCTCGACTGATTCGCAGGCGGGTGGTGGCTACTCCTATCAGGTACCGGCACCCTCGCAGCCGGCCGACGCGGCGTCGTCGTCCACTCATGCCAATGAGTGGCGCACCGCGGCCGACGCCGGGTGGCAGGCTGCTGCTGCCGCGGCGAAGCCGACCAGCGGAGGATCGACCAAGTCCGGTCTACCCAAGCGGGTACCGCAGGCTCAGTTGGTGCCCGGCAGTGTGGAGACCCGCCAACCCACCACTGCATACCGGCGCTCGCCTGACGAAATTCGTGGCCTGCTGTCGGCCTACCACCGCGGTGTCCAACGTGGGAGGGCTAGCGGCCCGCATCCACAGTGATGTCACACTATGTGCAACATCGAGATAGGTTAGGTAAGGAGACTATCCATCCATGACGACACCAGCACCCCAGCGGGACATGGGTTGGCTGCTGAGCAACTTCTGCGATGAGACCCCAGGAGTGGCGCACGCCATCGCGGTCTCCTCGGACGGACTGCTCCTTGCCGCCTCCCGAGACCTGCCACGGGACCGTGGTGACCAGCTAGCGGCGATCGCCGCCGGACTGGTCAGTCTGACCCAGGGAGCCGCAGGTCTACTCGAGGCCGGGAGTGTCCTGCAAAACGTCGTCGAGATGGACGGGGGTTTCCTGTTCCTCATGTCGATCAGTGACGGATCGGCGCTGACCGCGCTGGCATCCCGCAACTGCGATGTGGGGCAGGTCGGCTACGAGATGGCGCTGCTCGTCGAACGGGTCGGCAGCGCATTGGACCCGTTGCCGCGTGAGGCGGTGACCGGACGGTAGCAACGGTAGGCGGAGTCGGATAGCCGGCTTCCGAGTCGGTGGGAGAAGGTGAACGGTGGACGGTCCAGGGCGCGACCCACGTGGCCAGCTCATTCGCCCGTACGCTGTGACCCGGGGTCGGACTGAACCGACCCGAGATATCGCGATCGAGGCGATCCTGACGACCACCCCTCGTGGTCGTCAGGAGGCCGCCTTCGCCGGGCGTGACAAGCAGATGATCGCAACCTTGTGCGACGGCCGGGCAATGTCCTTGGCCGAGATCGCTTCCCACATGCGCCTACCACTCGGGGTCGCTCGGGTGCTGGTCGCTGACATGACCACCGAGGGCATGCTCACGTTGCACGAGACGACGGTAAGCGACGGATACGAAGACCGCATGGAACTGCTGGAGAGGGTGCTAAGTGGACTCCGCAATCTCTGACCGTACCCGGATCAAGTCGGCCAAGATCCTGGTCGCCGGCGGGTTCGGCGTCGGCAAGACGACGCTGGTGGGTGCGGTCTCTGAGATCACGCCGTTGACCACCGAGGCGGTGATGACCGCGGCCAGCACGGGAGTCGACGACACCACGGGTGTGCCTCACAAGGGCACCACCACGGTGGCGATGGACTTCGGTCGCATCACCATGTCCCCGGATCTGATCCTCTACCTGTTCGGTACCCCAGGCCAGACCAGGTTCTGGTTCATGTGGGACGAACTCAACCGGGGCGCTATCGGTGCGGTGGTGCTGGTGGACACCCGCAGGGTGACCGACAGCTTCTCCCCCATCGACTTCTTCGAGAGTCGTCGGGTGCCGTACCTGGTGGCGGTCAACTGCTTCGACGGCGCTCCTCGCTACGAGGAGGCTGAGATCCGCGAGGCCTTGAGCATCGCCCCGGAGACGCCCCTGGTGATGTGTGACGCCCGCAAGCGTGAGTCGGTCAAGCAGACCCTCATCACGCTCGTGGAGTACGTCGTCGCGCTCTACCGTCGCAACCCTTCGGCGATGCCGGTAGCCTGATCGTCACTCCGTGCCACCGTGGTGCGGAGCCCGGCCTTCGTACGGGATGGACAGCACCACGGTGGTGCGGGTCGTCACGTTGGCTACGGAGCGGATCTGGTGCAGCAGTTGCTCCAGCTCCGTAGAGCCAGCCACCCGTACCAACAAAAGGTACGAATCCTCCCCCGCCACCGAGTAGCACGCTTCGATCTCTCTCAGGTGGGCGAGCCGTTCGGGTGCGTCGTCGGCCTGCGACGGGTCGACCGGCCGGATCGCCACGAACGCGGTCAAGGGCAGCCCGAGCGCCGCGTAGGAGATCCGGGCCGTGTAGCCGGTAATGACTCCACGCTGCTCCAGCCGCCGCACCCGTTGATGCACCGCCGACACCGACAGTCCGACCCGTTCGGCCAGTTCGGTGTACGACAGGCGGCCGTCATCGGTAAGAGCAGCCACGATCGCGCGGTCAGTTTCCTCCACGAACGAGAACCTACCCGGTGGCCGGACGGCTGCCCCTAGTGACGCCGACCGGTCAGCGAGCGGGCCACCACGAGGCGCTGGATCTGGTTGGTCCCCTCGACGATCTGCAGCACCTTCGCCTCGCGCATCCACCGCTCCACTGGATGATCAGCCACGTAGCCGTACCCGCCTAGCACCTGTACCGCGTCGGTGGTGACCCGCATCGCGACATCGGTGGCGAACAGCTTGGCCTTGGCCGCCTCGGCCGAGAACGGCAGGCCGGCGTCGTGCAGCCGGGCGGCGGCGAGGGTCAACGCCCGGGCAGCGGCGACCTGAGTGGCGGCGTCGGCGAGCAGGAACCCCAGGCCCTGGAAGTCGATCACCGGGCGGCCGAACTGGCGACGCTCCCGGGCATAGGTGACGGCGTAGTCGAGAGCAGCCTGGGCGAGACCGACGGCGCAGGCGGCGATGCCGAGCCGGCCGGCGTCCAGCGCCCGCATGGCGATCCGAAATCCCTGCCCTTCCCCGCCGATCAGCCGCTGCGGGGTGACCCGGACACCGTCGAACGTGACTTGGGCGACGGGTGACGACCACAGTCCCATGGTGCGTTCACGTGGGTGCACCACGATGCCGGGTGTCGCCGCGTCGACCAGGAGGCACGAGATGCCTTTGGCTCCCGGGCCGCCGGTGCGGCAGAACGTGACGTAGTAGTCGGCGATCCCAGCGTGGGTGATCCACGCCTTGGTTCCGGTGAGTACATAGGAGTCGCCGGAACGCGTGGCGGTGGTGGTCATCGCCGCTGGGTCCGAGCCTCCGGCTGGTTCGGACAGGCAGTAGGCGCCCAACTGGTCACCGGAGAGCATGGTGGGCAGCCACTGCTGTCGTTGCGCTTCGGTGCCGTAGGTAGCCAAGGGGTAGCAGGTCAGCGTGTGTACGCTGATCGCCTCGGCGACCGTCAGCCACCTGCTGGCCAACACCTCCAGTACCTGCAGGTAGACCTCGTAAGGCTGCTCCCCACCGCCGTATTGGGCTGGGTAGGGCAACCCGAGCAGACCAGCCTGGCCCAACGTGGCAATGACGTCGCTGGGGAACGTTCCTCGCTGTTCGTACTCGTCGGCCCGGGGTGCGAGCTCTTTGTCCGCCAGTTCACGGGCGAGGTTTACCAGGTCGCGAGCCTCCTCGGTGGGAAGGAGGCGAGGGATGTCGACCATGCGACCAAGCTTAACGTTCGTTTGGGTCTTGCGTGTGACACGCTGTTCCGATGGACCGACCGCTGCTCGCGGTGGACGCCGCGAACCTCTACTTCCGGGCGTTCCACGGCATCCCGACCAGCGCCGCCACCGCACCAGACGGCACCCCGGTCAACGCGGTGCGGGGCTTCCTCGACATGCTCGCCACGTTGATCCGCAACCGTCGCCCCGACCGACTCGTCTGCGCCTTGGATGCCGACTGGCGTCCAGCGTGGCGGGTGGCCCTGGTGCCCTCGTACAAGACCCATCGGCTGGCTCCCGGCAGCGACAGCGCCGAGGACGTACCGGCCGAACTGCTCCCCCAGATCCCCATGATCCTCGACCTGCTCGCGGCGGTGGGTATCTGCGCGGTCGGCGTGGCCGGTTACGAAGCCGACGACGTGCTCGGCACACTGGCCGCCAGGTGTGCACCACCGGTGGAGATCGTCTCCGGTGACCGTGACCTGTTCCAACTCGTCGACGACGACCGGGGGGTCCGACTGCTCTACTGCGGCCGTGGGGTCGCCAAGCTCGAGGTGTACGACGACGCAGCGGTCCGCAACCGTTACGGCGTGCCTGCCGCTGCCTACGCCGAGCTGGCCGTGCTGCGCGGCGATCCCAGCGACGGACTGCCCGGAGTTCCCGGCGTCGGCGAGAAGACCGCTGCCCGGCTCCTGTCCCGCTACGGCGACCTGACCACTCTGCTGGGCGCGGTGGACGACCCGCAAGCCGGCCTAGCGCCCGGGCTGCGCGCGAAACTGGCCGACGCACGTGACTACCTGCTCGCCGCCGTCGAGGTGGTCCGAGTCGCTCGCGACGTGCCGCTGCCTGCGTTCACGCCGGCTCTGCCGGCGGCACCGGCCGACCCGCAACGGCTACTCGACCTCGCGCAGCGGTACAACGTCGCCGGGCCATGCCGGCGGCTGGTGGATGCGCTTCGCGAAGCCGGTCACGCCGCGACGCTGGGGTAGGCCAGGACACCGCGGTTGATCTGGTCCATCGCCTGGCGGGCAGTCTCACGCACCGGCGTCGACACCCCCGGCACCTCGGCGATCTGGCCGAGCAGGTCGAGCACCTGTCGGGCCCAGCGGACGAAGTCGCCGGCTGGCAGGTCACCGTCAACGCTGCTGACCAGGACCTTGCCCAACGATTCGCCCCGGGCCCAGCGGTAGATCGGCCACATGAACCCGGCATCCGGTTCGCGCGTCAACGACAATCCGCGCTGAGCCTCGTCGGCCTCCAATTCCGCCCACAACTTGCCCGTCTCCTCCACCGCCTCGGCGACCGGACCGCGGGGCAGCGGAGCCCCGTTCTCCCCTTCGCGGCGGGACTCGTAGACGACCACCGACACCGCGGCGGCCAGCTCCGCCGCGTCCAACCCCTCCCACACCCCGCGCCGCAGACACTCGGCGACCAGGAGATCAGCCTCGGTCCAGATCCGGGTCAAGGTCCGGCCCACATCGGTGACCGAGCCGTCCTCGGTGAGGTAACCGCGCGCAGTCAGTAGGGCGCACACCCGGTCGAAGGTGCGCACCAGCGAGCCGGTGCGGGTCGTGGCCCGGGCCCGCAGCATCTCGGTGTCCCGTTCCAACCGGAACCGGCGCTCGGCTGCCCTGGCGTGCTCCTCCCGCTGGTCGCAGCGGTGGCACGGGTGGCGGCGCAGCCGATCCCGGAGGCGGGACAGCTCCGGGTCCTCCCCATTGCCCTCGCGGCGCCGTCGCCGCCGGGGCGGAGGTTCGTAGTCGATGGTGCGCAGCACCGCCGCGAGCTCCCGCCGAGCCGCCGGTGAACGGTGGTTGAAGTGGCGGGGCACCCGTACCCGCCCCAATGTCTCCACCGGCGCGACGAAGTCGGCGGCGGTGATCCGCCCGGCCCACCGTGCCTCGGTGAGCACCAGCGGCTTCGGCTCGCTGAACCCACCGGTGTCGGGGTCCAAGACCACCGCCAGCCCGGCCCGTCGGCCGGAGGGAACCCGGATGACGTCACCGACCCGCAGTCGCTCCAGGGACGCCACGGCGGCAGCCAACCGGGCGGAGCGGCTTTCGCGGGCAAGTTGCCGCTCCCGTTCGGTGATCGCCCGCCGCAGCGCGAAGTACTCGTCGAAGTCTCCCAGGTGACAGTTGACCGCCTCGCTGTGCCGGGCGATCGCCTCGGTGTTGCGCTGCACCTGCCGGGCGATCCCTACCACCGAACGGTCCGCCTGGAACTGGGCGAACGAGGCGCCCAACAGTTCGCGGGCACGGTCGGCGCCGAGGGTGCCCACCAGGTTGACCGCCATGTTGTAGGAAGGCCGGAAGCTGGAACGCAACGGATAGGTACGGGTCGAGGCGAGCCCGGCGACCTGTCGAGGGTCGATCTCCGGGTTCCACACCACGACCGCGTGCCCCTCGACATCGATGCCACGCCGCCCGGCACGTCCCGTGAGCTGGGTGTACTCACCTGGCGTCAGGTCGACGTGGGCCTCACCGTTGAACTTGACCAGCTGCTCCAACACCACACTGCGCGCTGGCATGTTGATGCCCAAGGCGAGAGTCTCGGTGGCGAACACCGCTTTGACCAGACCGCGGACGAACAGCTCTTCGACCACTTCCTTGAACGTCGGCAGCGCGCCGGCGTGGTGGGCGGCCAACCCACGCTCTAGCCCATCCAGCCACTCCCAGTAGCCGAGCACGTTGAGGTCCTCGGGGGCGATGCCGGCGGTACGGGCCTCGACGATGCGGCGGATCTCCTCCCGTTCCTCGGCGGTGGTCAGACGGAGACCCGCGGCGAGGCACTGTTGCACCGCCGCGTCGCAGCCGGCCCGGCTGAAGATGAACAGAATCGCCGGCAGTAGTCCCTCGCGGTCCAGCCGTTCCACCACCTCCGGCCGGTACGGACCCATGGGGCGCCGGGAGCGTAGTCGACGCCCGCGCCCGCCGCGCGTACCGGCGTCGAGCCGCCGCGTCAGCTCCCGCGTGTAACGGAGCAGCTCCGGGTTGACCTCCTGGGTGCGGGCGGCCTCGGCGTCGTGGAACAGGTCGAACATGCGCCGGCCGACCAGCATGTGCTGCCAGAGCGGCACCGGGCGATGCTCGCTGACCACCACCTCGGTCTCCCCACGGACGGTGACCAGCCAGTCGGCGAACTCCTCCGCGTTGGACACGGTGGCTGACAGCGACACCAGGGCGACGCTGGGGGGCAAGTGGATGATCACTTCCTCCCACACCGGGCCCCGAAACCGGTCAGCGAGGAAATGAACCTCGTCCATGACCACGTACGACAGGCCACGCAGCGCCTCGGAACCGGCGTACAGCATGTTGCGCAGCACCTCGGTGGTCATCACCACCACCGGTGCGTCGCCGTTGATCGAGTTGTCGCCGGTGAGCAGCCCGACCCGCTCCGCGCCGTAGCGCTCGGCCAGGTCGTGGTACTTCTGGTTGGACAGCGCCTTGATCGGCGTGGTGTAGAAGCACTTGCCGGTGCCGCTGCGCAACGCCAGGTAGACGGCGAACTCGCCCACGACGGTCTTGCCGGCACCGGTGGGTGCACACACCAGCACCCCGCTGCCCCGCTCGAGCGCCTCGCAGGCGTCGCGTTGAAAGTCGTCGAGGTCGAAACCGAGGTCGGCGGCGAACTCCGTAAGCGCCGGGTACGCCGCCCGCCGTCGGGCGGCGGCGTACCGCTCGGCGGGACTACTCATACCCGTAAGGCTAATGCGCCCGCGCCCGCACCGGAGCCGCCTGGGCGGCAGCCGCCACGTCGCGCTGCCCCACGGTCACCCGGTGAGCACCCGCAACGCCCCCGGCACGCTCGTGATCGTGACCGGCAGCGCGAGGCACCGCTCCCCGTCGGCGTAGGTCGTGATGCCCTCGGCGGACAGTTCGACGGTACGGGCCCGGTACGTCTGGACCATCCGGTGGTGTACGTGCGTGCCGTGGTAGACACGCGGTTTGATCCGCATCAGGGCCGGCCGGCTGAACCGCCCGCCGACCACGATGTCCAGCAGCCCGTCGGTGGGATCGGCGTTCGGGCAGATCCGCATCCCACCGCCGTAGCTGGTGGTGTTGCCCACGGCGACCAGCACCGCGTCGGTGTGGTGTTCCTGCCCGTCGAGGCGCAGCACGTACCGGCGAGCCCGGAGTTTGAGCAGTTCCAGCACGATGGCCACGTCGTAGCGGCGGTCGCCTCGCGGCCAGCGCAGCCGGTTGGCGCGTTCGTTGACCACCGCGTCGAAACCTGCGGCGAGCACGGTGCCGAACCACCGCGTGGCGTCGTTCGTGTCGGTGACGCGTGCCAGATCCACCATCCGGGTGGTGTCGGTCTTCAACCCGCTGGCGGCGACATCCGCCGCCGCCAGCGGGTCCGTGGAGACACCGAGGGCCACGGCGAAGTCGTTACCGGTGCCGGCCGGTACCACAGCCAGGGGTACCCCGGTACCGGCCACCGCCTGCACCGCCGCGTGCACGGTGCCGTCGCCGCCGACCGCCACCAACGCCCCCACACCGTCGGCCAGCGCCTGCCGGCACACCCGCTCCGACTCGGCGCTGTCGTTGGCCCGTAGCAGGGTCAGGGGGCGTCCGGCGGCGCGGAGCCGCTCCACGATCTGGGGAACCACCCGCTGGTGACGCGAGCGCCCGGCCGCGGGATTGGTCAGCACCGCGACCTCGTCGGATCGGTTCACGTCAGCTCGTCGTATCGGCGGTCCAACGGGACCGGGTCCGGAGTCGGCGCCGGCGGGTCAGCCGGCTCGACGGTGACCGGATCTAGGTCACCGACCGGCTCCACCGTGTGGTCGAGCGGTGAGATTTCGTCGTCGCCGAGGTCCTCGAACTCGTCGCGGTTACGCCGGGCGCGACGACGGTCGTTGAGGAACGCCACCCCCACCGCGGCGAAGTACAACACCGACAGGCATGAGGCGAGCAGGATCATGCCGAACGGCCCGGGATCGGGAGTGAAGACCGCCGCGAAGGCGAAGCAGACGAACACCACCACGCGCCACGCGCGTAGCATGCGCCGCGCGCTCACCATGCCGCTGAAGTTGAGCAACAGCAGCAGCACCGGGAACTGGAACGCTAGCCCGAAAACCAGCACGAAGGTGCTGATGAACGAGAAGTAGCGGGTCGGTTCCAGTTGGTTGATCGCCTGTGTGACGCCGGTGGTGGCGAGGAACTCGAGGGCGTGACCGAACACGGCGAACGCCAGCGCGGCGCCACCGGCGAACAGCGGGATCGCCAGCGCCCCGAACCCGTAGGCCCACAGCCGTTCCCGCCGGTGCAGGCCAGGGGCGATGAACGCCCACAGTTGGTAGAGCCAGATCGGGGCAGCGATGATCAACCCGACCCACAGCGCGATGCGAAGGCGCAGCATGAAGTCGTCGGTGGGGGCGAGCACGTTCCACGCGCACTCACGCCCCGCCCGGCTCTGGAGATCACAGTACGGCTCTTGGAGGATGTCCCAGACCCGCAGCGACAACAGAAACCCGACGACGAGGCCGGCGGTGACCGCCAGGGTGGCCTTGAAGAGCCGACTGCGCAGCTCGAGGAAGTGCTCCATGAGGGTCATGGAGCCTTCCGCAGCTCGCTGGAACTGACTCGGCCGGCGCCGCCACGGGATCAGCTTCACCCGCACCGCCTCCCGTCGACGGTGGTCAGCGCACTCATGGCCGCGCCCTGGTCAGTTGTCGCGAACCCGCTCGGGCGGGTCCAACACCTCACCCGTGGCCGCCTTCTCCCTGGCCTCGTTCGGCAACGGCCGCCGGCCGGTCTGAGCGTCGGCCTTCTCGTTCAGGTCATCCGGTTCGGGCTCGTCGACGAGGCCCTTGGTCTCCGCCTTGAGGATGCGCATGGAACGGCCCAGCGCACGGGCGGCCCCGGGCAGCCGCTTGGCCCCGAAAAGCAAGATCAGCACCGCCACCAAGACGATGATGTGCCACGGTTTGACGACGTTGGCGAGCATGAGTGACTCCAGGTGTGTCGCGGCTAACGCGGCCTATCCTACGTGTAACGCGAGAGTTTGCCAGAGCCCCGTCTGGCCAGCTCGCCTGCCCGATCGGCCAGCTGGGCAGCGCGCGGTTGCAGGGCAGCCGCCTGGTCGTTGAGCCGACTGACCAGGCGGTGCATGCGCTCCTGGGCCAACTCCCGCACCCGGTGCAGTTCCGCTACCCGGTCGCGCAGCGACACCCCGACGGCGGCCACCAGCACCATGGGGCCGACGATCAGCGCCGCCACGATCCACCACAGCATGGTCGCAGCCTAACGCAGCCTCAGGCCCGCGCCCGGTACCGCTACCGCTGCGGTGACGCCAACCCGGGCGTGGCGTACGCCTCGAGGGCAGCAGCGGCGTGGTCGCGGACCGAGGCAGCCAACTCCGCCGGTGCTACCACCGTGACGTCCGGGCCTAGCCCCAGGACGAGACGGCGTGCCCAGGCCAGGTCCGTGGCGCGCAGCGACACCAGCCACCCCTCCGCTGACTCCTCCACCCGTTCACACGGGTAGTACTCGGTGATCCAGCGTGCTCGCCTGCCCACTCGCAGCGTCACCAGCGGCAGATCCTTCCCCGGCTGGAAGACCCCGTTGTCCAACGGCCCGGGCTGGGTCTGCGGTGGCGCCGCCGCAGGCTCGTCCAGCACGGTCAACGCATCGATCCGGTCGGCCCGGAACCACCGCCATCCCTGAGCCTTGCGGCACCACGCCTCCAGGTAGCCGTGGCCCCCGACGACCACCACCCGAACGGGGTCCACGATCCGTTCGCTGGTGCGGTCGCGGGTCGCCGCATAGTAGGTCAGTCGCAGCGCCCTCCCACGCGCTACCGCCTCCCGCAGGGCGGACAGCCGGTCCGGGTTGCCGGGCAGTCGCACCGCCACCGGTGCCTCGGCACCCGCCGCGGCTTCGATCTTGGTCAGTGCCCGGTCGATCGCCGCCCGGTCGGCCACGCCGGGTGTCTCCGCCAGCATCCGCAGCGCGACCACCAGCGCCAACGCTTCGTCCGGGGTGAGCCGCAGCGGCCGGTCGATGCCCGCGTCATAGGTGAGGGCGACGCGGTCACCGTCGAACGCCATGTCGATCAGGTCACCCGGACCGTAGCCGGGCAACCCGCACACCCACAGCAGTTCCAGGTCGTCGCGCAGCTGCTCCTCGCTGACTCCCAGGTCCGCGGCGGCGTCGGCGATCCGAATGCCTGGGCGTGCCTGCAGGTAGGGCACAAGGTTCAGCAGCCGGGCCAACCACGCCGTGGATCCGGTACCGCGCCGGCTCACCGCACCCCACCCGCCACGTTGACGATCTCCTTGAGCCGCCGGACCACCGCGTCGCGGACTTCGGGCGGGTCGAGGACCCGCACGTCAGCGCCGTAGCTGACCAGCCAATCGGCGAAGCCGTCCACGTCGTGGTAGGTCACCGTCGCCACATCACCGTCGGCGGTGGACGCGACCTGTTCGGCCCGGCGGCGTACACCGTCGGCACGGCCGGGCCGCAACAAGACAGTCGCGGTGCCGTGTGGTGTCGGCTCGACAGTCCGAGCGACGTGGCTGATCAGGTCGACGTCCGGTGGCACGGTGAAAGCGTCGCCGGTGCGGCCGAGCGTCACCGTGCCGACGATCCGCGACAGCCGGAAGCAGCGGGGTGCCTGCCGGTCCAGGTCGTAGCCGACCACATACCACCGTCCACGCCAGCACACCACCCCCCACGGTTGCAGATGGCGCGTGTCAGGGGCGTCACGCTCAGGAACTCGGTAGTCGAAGGTGACCTCTCTCCGCTCTCGGGCCGCGGTCACCAGGGGTCCGAACGAGGCGTCCGCGGTCACCACCGGCTCCACCCCCAAGGTGGCCTGTGGGTCGACTTCGATGCCGGCTGCGCGCAACTTGGCCAACCCTGAGGAGGCGGCCGCGGCCAGCCCGGCGTGCTGCCACAGACGCGCGGCGATGCCCACCACCGCGGCCTCGTCTGGCTCCAGCGAGATGTCCGGCAACGCGTACTCGCGGCGAGCGATCCGGTAACCGGGCTCGGTGTCGAACACGCTGTCGGTGCCGGTCTCCAGTGGTACGCCGAGGGCACGCAGCTCTGCCTTGTCCCGTTCCAGTTTGCGTTGGAACGCCTCGTGCGCCCGGGGATCGTCACGGTCGTGTTCGTAGCCGGGCACGGTCTCAGCGATCTGCGCGGCGGTCAGGAACCGCCGCGTCGCCAACAGGCAGATGACGAGGTTGACCAGACGCTCGGTACGGGCACGAGACACGCCATGACGTTAGCACCACCCGTACGTGTGTGCGGGTAACCGTGCCGGTAGCGTCGGCGGGGTGACGCTGATCCGGTGGCGGTCAGGCCACGTCGAGACGGTCGGACGCGTCTGGCGCGGCGCGGTGGAGCTCACCGTGGTGCTCGACCGGCGCGCGCCGACCGACCCTGAGCGGGTGCCCGCTTTGGCCTACATACCGCTGGTCGGCACCCCGGTCGTCGGCGACCGGGTGCTGCTCAACGTCGGCGCGTGGGCGCTCGGCCTGGGCACCGGCGGATACGCGCTCGTGGTGGCGCTGCCCGACCGGCTGCCACCCGACGACCACGACGTCCCCGACCGCCGATACGGCCACCTGGTCAAGGCGCGCTACACGCCACTGCAGGCGATCGTCGCCAGCGTCGACGAACCCGACTCCCCTCACCACCACGCCCTCGTCGACGCTGACGACCTGGCCGGCATGCCGGTGGTCACTGCCGACCTGCACTCCGCCCTGCCCGCGATCCTCGCCGGCATACACGCCGACGCGCCTGGCACGTCGGTGGCGTACGTGATGACCGACGGCGGTGCTCTGCCCGCCTGGTTCTCCCGCACATTGGACGCTCTCGCCGGCCATCTGGTCGGGGTGGTCACCGTCGGGCAGGCGTTCGGCGGTGACCTGGAGGCTGCCAGCCTCCACACCGGGTTGCTCGCCGCCCACCGGATCCTGGGTGCGCAGGTGGCCATCGTCAGCCAAGGGCCGGGAAACCTCGGCACCGGCACCCGGTGGGGGTTCTCCGGCGTCGCGGTCGGGGAAGCGGTCAACGCCGCGGCAATCCTCGGCGGGCGGCCGGTGGGATCGTTGCGTATCTCCGCCGCCGATCCGCGACAGCGCCACCGCGGCGTCTCCCACCACAGCCTCACCGCCTACGGGCGGGTGGCGCTGGCCGCCGCCGACCTGGTGGTGCCCGCCGGGCTGCCCGAACCGTTGGCCACCGACGTCACCGCGGCCCTGGCGGGGTTGCCGACCCGGCACCGGCTGGTGACCGTCCCCGTCGACGGGTTGACCGAGGCGCTGCGGGCCTCACCGGTACGGCTGTCCAGCATGGGCCGCAGCTTCGACGAGGATCCCGTGTACTTCCTCGCCGCGGCCGCCGCCGGCCGCCACGCCGCCGGTCTGCTACGCGGGTGAGTCACATGCTGGCGATCAGACGCTCCACCCGTTCGTCGTGGGCCCGGAACGGGTCCTTGCACAGCACCGTCCGCTGGGCCTGGTCGTTCAGTTTCAGGTGCACCCAGTCCACGGTGAAGTCACGCCTCTTCTCCTGCGCGTGGCGGATGAATTCACCCCTCAGGCGCGCCCGGGTGGTCTGCGGTGGGCGCTCCTTGGCTTCGAAGATCTGCAGATCGGTGGCGACCCGGTCCACCTCGCCGCGACGCTCCAACAGCCCGTAGAGTCCACGGCCACGGCGCACGTCGTGATAGGACAGGTCGATCTGCGCCACCCTCGGGTGAGCCAGTGGCAGGTCGTGGCGGCGCTGGTAGGCCTCGATGAGCTTCAGCTTCGTCACCCAGTCGATCTCCCGGGCCACCGGGTCCAGCTCACCAGTCTCCACCGCCTGCAGCACCCGCCCCCACAGGTCCACCACCCGCTTGCTGACCTGGTCACCGCCACGGCGTTCGACGAAGTCGGCCGCCTTGCTGTAGTACTCCTGCTGGATCTCCAGAGCGCTGGCTTCCTTGCCGTTGGCCAGCCGCACCTTGCGTCGTCCGGTGACGTCGTGCGACACCTCGCGAATGGCCCTGATCGGGTTCTCCAGCGACAGGTCCCGCATCACCACCCCGGATTCGATCATGCGGAGCACGATGTCGGCGGAGCCCACTTTCAGCAGGGTGGTGACCTCGTTCATGTTCGAGTCGCCGACGATCACATGGAGTCGCCGGTACCGTTCGGCGTCGGCGTGCGGCTCGTCGCGAGTGTTGATGATGGGACGGCTGCGGGTGGTGGCGGAGGAGACGCCCTCCCAGATGTGCTCGGCTCGCTGGGACAGGCAGTAGACCGCCCCGCGCGGGGTTTGCAGCACCTTGCCGGCCCCGCAGATCAGCTGCCGCGTCACGAGGAACGGGATGAGGATGTCGGCCAAGCGTCCGAACTCGCCGTGGCGGGACACCAGGTAGTTCTCGTGACAACCGTACGAGTTGCCGGCCGAGTCGGTGTTGTTCTTGAACAGATAGATGTCACCGGCGATGCCCTCGTCGTGCAGCCGCTTCTCCGCGTCGATGAGCAGCCCTTCGAGGATGCGTTCGCCGGCCCGGTCGTGGGCGACCAGGTCGGTCACCGAGTCGCACTCCGGCGTCGCATACTCCGGGTGGGAGCCCACATCCAGATACAGACGCGCGCCGTTGCGCAGGAACACGTTGCTCGACCGCCCCCACGAGACCACACGACGGAACAGGTAGCGGGCCACCTCGTCCGGGCTCAGCCGCCGCTGCCCCCGGTACGTGCACGTGACCCCGTACTCGGTCTCGAGTCCGAAGATGCGCCGGTCCATGGCATGACAGTACCGGCCCGGACACGGAATCGTCCTGTCCCGGGCCGGTCGGCGTCACGAAGAGGCGGCAGAACCCTCGCTGGGAGTCTGTTCCAACAAGGCGGTGAGGGCCGCGCCGGTGATGCGGCGGAACGTCCGCCCGGTACGGCGGCGGTCCAGGATCGCCACTTCCAGCAGCTCCGCCGGCAGCGAACGGGTGGCACCACCCTCCCCTCCGACGCTGCCCAGACCCCGCACCGCCAGGTGCAGCGCGGTGGCCAGCGGCTCGTCGGGGCGGTGCTGCTCGCGGATGCTGTTGACGATGGCGTCGGCCTGCCCACCCATCGCCACCACTCCGGGCTCGTCCTGCACCGAACCGTCGTAGGTGATCCGGTACAGCTCGTCGTCGTCCGGGGTCTTGCCCACCTCGGCCACGCAGATCTCCACCTCGAACGGCTTGGTCTGCTCGGTAAAGATCGCCCCGAGGGTCTGGGCGTAGGCGTTGGCCAGTCCACGGCCGGTCACGTCGCGCCGGTCGTAGCTGTAACCGCCGAGGTCGGCCATGCGCA
>CAYTMR010000035.1:0-28092 GCA_964438855.1 uncultured Micromonosporaceae bacterium | reverse complement strand
CGCGATGCTGCCGGTAACCAGCATCACCGCGACCCAGGCCACGTTGACACCACCGATCCCGAGCCCGAGCACGAACCCGAGACTGCCGGCCACCACCACGACGAACTCGGCAGCGCTGATCGAACCGATCACCTTGCGAGGCTCGACCCGTCCCGTGGCCAACAGTGCCGTGGTGCCGACCGGCCCCCAACCGGCTCCTCCAGCCGAGTTGAGAAACCCGCCTACGAAGCCGACGGGGAGCAAGAAGCGGTGGCGCAGCGGTCGACCGGGACTCCCCCTCACCGTTCCGAAGAACGTGAAGCGGATGAGTAGATAGCAGCCGAGCGTGAGCAGCACGCCGGCCACCATGGGACGCGCGAGCTCGAGCGAGAGCCGGCTAAGGAACACCGCACCGACGAACCCGCCGATCGCACCGGGCAGACCGATGCGGCGGACCAGCGGCCAGTCCACGTTACCCAGTCGCCAGTGGGCGATGCCCGACACAAGCTGGGACCCCAGCTGGGAGAAATTCACTGTGGCGGATGCCACCGCAGGGCTGACACCCAGCAGGAGAAGAAAGGTGGTGGAGGTCACGCCGTACCCCATGCCGAGGCCGGTGTTGATGAGCTGGGCGACGAACCCGACCACTCCCAGCATGACGAGCGCCGCCATCAGCGTCCACCATCCTCACTAAACCCACTTACAAGCTAGGAATGATAAGGCATGGCGGGATGACCCGAAAGGCGTGAACGCCTCACCCACGAAGATGTTGCCCGATTTACACCAAGTTACCCGGTGGCCAGATTTACGTAAAGTAGCAGAGTCTTGAAATTGGTACATCGACCTCCGATACTGTAACGGAGAGTATCCGAGAATCCTCGGAACGTCGTAGTGAGAGGTGCGGCATTGCACGACCGTCTGAGGATGGCGATTGTCACCGCGACAACCGATCGCGCGGCCTCCGCCATCGGACCACCCCCGGCGGCGAGCGTCCCTACCCCCATGCCGTTCGTCGCCACACCTCGCGCACGGGCCACACCCGGCCACGACACCGACAGTGATGTCGTGCCCGTGACCACCGAAAGGGGTGGGATGGCGACTGACCTACGCATGTCGGTCGACATCTCGAATCTGCTGGGACGCACAGGGTACGCGCTGGTGCCCGGTCGCGCCTTCGTCATGTCGCCGCATGGTCAGGCGGAGCTGACGTGGTTGCGGCACCGGTACGCGGCGCTGCCCCTCGACCGGTGCCTACCCGACGGCGGCACCTATCGGTACCGCCGGCACGGCCGCTTCACCGTGTCCACGGCTCCGACCACCCGCGCGGCGCGGGTGACCTACCATCCCCCGCCGCCGCCTACCGACGCCACCGGTTGGCGGCATGCCCCACTCGGGTTCGGATTGGAGAGCAACTGTTTTCTGACCGGTCTGCTCACATGCAATGTGGCGCAGCTGCCATACGCCAGGAGATGGGACGTCAACGTCCACATGGTGCGGGTTACCGCGACTCCCGGCAGGATCGGCAAACCGTCGCCCTGCGGCGCACACCAGGACGGGGCTGACTTCGTTTCTCTGCACTTGATCAATCTGTCGGGTACCCCCGTCGGCGGCGCTGCCGAAGTCCACACTCCCGACGGTGAGCTCCTGCTCCGGGCCCGCCTGCACAGCCGTCTGGACTCGCTGTACCTCAACGACCAACGCCTGCTGCACGACATCACACCGATCGCGGCGGTGGTGGGCACCGCCCACTACGACGTGCTCTTGATCACCTACCGCGGCGAGGCCGCATAACACTACGAGCAACGGTTCGTCGTCCCCACCCACGCACGCGGCCCAGCGCCCCACCGTCGCGATACCCGATCGTTCGACGCTCCCCCGCATGATCGGAGTGTGTATCCGACCGGGTCGTCACTCCCGGGTGGACGGGCAACCGTTGCCCTCGAGGCCAGGTGCCACAAGGATCGATGCGGGGTCGGGACGAGCCAGAGGGAGGATCGTGGCCGACGTCTGGGCGGGGTTGACACCGGGCCGGGTGGTGCCGGTTGACCCCGCTCGCCCCGTGCCTGCCTCGCCACCCCCGGTTGTCGTGGCATGTCAGCTCGACCCGGCGTCTTCGGTGGGCACCGTGATCGAATCCATTCTGACTCAACTGGATCTGATCGCCCTGGTGCGTTACCCCGCCTGGCTGCCCGCAGCTGAGATGGTCGACACGGGGGCGGGGTCCGGAGTCGCCGCGGTCCGTACCGTGGCCAGGAAGGCCGCCGCTGACCGACCCGGCCTGGGACCGTTCCTCGCCGACCTCGCCGAACGGTCGTTGCGGCACCACTCGACCAGCCGTGCACGTCCCCGAAGCGACCGCGCACCCGCCGGTACGAAGTCCTGGTTCTCGAGAGAGGTGCGCGCTGCTGGACTCGCTCTCGTCCTCGCCACCGCCTCCGGTGCTCCCTACCCGACGCTGCTGGTGATCCCGTCCGGCTCCCTCACCCCGGTGACACGGGAGATCGTTCACGCTGCGTGCGAATGGCTGGCCAGCTCCGGCCGCTTCGCAGTGGGGCTTGGTGGTGATGGTGCCTCGAGCGGGAAGATCGAGCCGACAGCTGTACCACCTGCGGTGCCCGGTGGCGCCTCGGAGCCGTCACACCGCACGACGGCTGGTACCGGCCGACCTCATCCGGCCAGTAGCGCGGAACAGGCCTTGGAGCAGGCGCTCGCGCGACAGCCTTGGGCCGCCGGGCGGAGGTGGAACACGCTGTTCCAGCCCGATCCGCTATCCCCCCAGTTTCGGGTGGATCTGATGTGGCCAGAGGAGCGCTGCGCAGTCGAGATCGACGGCCCGGAGCACCGTAGCCCTCACCAGTACGAAGCCGACCGGCGCCGGGACACCGCGCTCCAACTCGCCGGCTTCGCTGTTCTGCGGTTCACCAACAGCCAGGTGTCCTCCGACCTCGCCGGTGTGCTGAGAGCGATCAGGGAACTCGTGACGAACCGACGCCAGACGAAGGAGTAGGAATGTCGGGCAAAGACCTTGGAGTGCCAGACCGGGCCGCGCTTCTCGCCCTCATGGCGGCGGGATCGGCGGTCGCCAACCCCGACTTGGAACGCATGGCCGGCTTCCGACTCACCGGTGATCGGCTGCGGAGACTGAAGAGCCGCGGCTTGGTCGAAAGCACGAAGGACGACACCCGCAAGGGTAAGCCTCTGGTCATATCGCTGACCCCGGAGGGGTGGGACTGGTGCGCCCGTGAGTTGACCGCCGCTCCGCCACCACGTGCGGGCAGCGGCGGCGGGGCGCTCTACGCCGTGTTGCAGGGGTTGCACCGGTACCTCGCTCGTACCGGCCTGCGCCCGCAAGATCTTTTTGCCGACGAGCCGGTGCGTGTCGACATCGCACCACGCACTCCGCCGCCACCGCCGGACACCGGGGATCTTGAGCATCGCATCCGGTTGGCGTACGGAAAACTCGCGGCGAGGCCGGGTGACTGGGTCGCCCTCGCCGACCTACGCCCGCTACTCGGCCACGCGGACCACGTCGAGGTGGACGCGGCGCTGCGCCGCCTCAGCCGGGCCCGCAAGGCCAACCTGGTGCCGCAGGCCAACCAGAAGGTGCTGACCCAGGCGGACCGGGAGGCGGCCGTCCGGATCGGTGTGGAGGACTGCCATCTCATCTCGATCGAGGAGTGACGGGATGCAGCCGGATGAACTCCGCGCACTGGAATCGCTGCGGTTCGACTTCGCCCAGGTGCCCGACGACGTATGGCGCAACTCGCCGTACCACGTGGACGAGCTGCACGCGGAGGTGATGCGTGAGATCGCCAGCGGTATCCAGGACGCTGCGAGGAGCAGGGACGCGAGCCCCATCGGGGTGGCGGTCCAGGGACACCGCGGGGTGGGCAAGACCCACCTACTCGGGCTGGTACGAGCCCACACGCACGCCGCCGGCGGATACTTCTTCCTGGTCAATCCGCACGACGGAGCCCACTTCTGGGAGACCGTCGCCCAATCCATGGTGCAAGGGTTGTTCCGCCAGCTTCCGGATTCGGGGCAGCAGCTCACCACTCTGCTCGATCGACTGACGACGACCGCCCGGGCGCTCGACGGCGTCCGGGAGGCGATCGTGGGAGACGCGCCACTCACCCCGTCGGCTCTCTCCAGCTTCATCGCCTCACTGCGCCGACACGATCCGCAGGTGGGCCTGGAGTGCCAGGACACCGCGCGGGCGCTGGTCCTGCTCGGCGCGCAGGACCTCGAGCTTCAGGACATCGGCTTCGCGTACCTGCAGTCAGGTGAAGGCGACCACGACGAGCGTTCCGTGTGGGGCTTCCGCTCACGCGCGAAGTTGCCCCAGCAGGTGGTCAAGGAACTCTCCGCTCTGCTGGCGCTCACCGGGCCCAGCGTGATCGCCGTGGACCAAATCGACGCTTTGGTGGCTCAGTCCGTCAAGGCACCGACCCGCGCCAGCGCGGACGGCGAGGTAGGCGAGTGCGAGCTCCTGCTCGAGCAGATCGCTGATGGACTGATGACTCTACGGGAGATCACCCGACGTACGCTGACCGTCGTCTCGTGCCTGCCGGACACGTGGATCCTCATCAACGAGAAGGCCGTCGCGACCGTGACCGGCCGCTTCCGCCAGGCGCTGCAGCTGCACCGCATCCCGAGCCCGGAGGCGGGGCGCGCCATTATCGAGCGACGCTTCACCGAGCGGTACAAGGAGATCGGATTTCATCCGCCGTATCCGACGTGGCCGGTGGCCGACAGCGCCTTCACCGACGCCATGGACTTCACGCCGCGCAGCCTCTTGCAGCGCGTCGACGCCCACATCCGCGCCTGTCTACGCCGTGGCGTGGTGACCGAATTGACCAACCTCTTGGATTCCCCACCTGAGAAAGCGCCCCCACCGGTCAGTACGACGTCCTCGGATCACCTTCAGGCGCTCGATACCCAGTTCGCGAAGCTTCGCAGCACCGCGGAGATCAGCAGCGCTCTCGATCCCGACACGGAGGACGAGGAGATGCCGGCGTTGCTGTCCGCCGCGCTCACCGCGTGGATCACCGAACAGGGCTCCACCGCAGGCGAGTACGCGCAGGATCCGCCACCAGGCCGCAAGCCGGCTCTTCACGCCCGGCTGCGGCGCACTCTCGACGACCGAACCGAGGACGAACGTCACTGGGCCTTCCGTGCTCTCGGCCACTCCCACCCCCGGGCAGTGCAATGCCGGATCCGCAACGCGTCGACCATGGCCGGTCTGGGGACGGACCCCACTAAACGGAAGCTCATCCTCTTGCGTAACCAACCGTGGCCGTCCGGCCGGGTGACCAGGGACGTGGTCGAGGCCTTTCGGAAGGCCGGCGGTGAGGTGGTGCCGGTGTCAGAGGAGGATCTGCGGACCTTCGCGGCGCTGCGGGTGCTGTTGGCCGATCGGAATGAGCATGTGCACAGCTGGTTGCTGTCCCGCCGACCGGCCAGCAACTCCACCCTGCTGGCGACCGTGCTCGCTGATGACGCGGAGTCTGCGGCTCAGCAGCCAGGCACGATGCCCGTCCCCCGACAGGGGGTGGCACCACTGGAGTCTGTGTCCCGTGGGCAGATTCCCATCGGTACCAGCCCTGCCACCGGGCATGCAATCTGCGTCGCAATGGAAGCGCTCCGCCGCCACACGGTCATCTTCGCTGGCTCTGGGTCCGGCAAGACGGTTCTGATCCGGCGGATTGTCGAGGAGTGCGCCTTACGCGGCGTCTCGGCCATCGTGCTGGATCCCAACAACGACCTGGCCCGGCTCGGCGATGCCTGGCCACAGCCTCCAGCCGGGTGGGGGCCGGGCGACGAGGAACGCGCGCGTGAGTATCTCGCCCACACCGACGTCGTCGTGTGGACACCGCGTAAGGGCGCGGGCCGGCCGCTGGCGTTCCAGCCCTTGCCCGACCTCCAGGGTGTGCTGGACGATCCTGACGAGTTCCACGAGGCGATCGAGGCCGCGGTCGCTGCTCTCGCTCCGCGCGCCAAGGTGGACGGTAAGACGACGAAAGCGGCGCAGGGACAGGCGGTGTTGAAGCAGACTCTCGCCTACTTCGCCCGCCACGGCGGGGTCGGTCTCCGCTCCTATCTCGACCTCCTGACGGACCTACCGCAGGGAGTGAGCGACCTCGCTCGCGCGAGCCACATCGCCGCTGAACTCGCGGAGACCCTCAAGGCCGCGATCATCAATGATCCCCTGTTTGGCGGCGACGGTACCCCGGTGGATCCCGGGCTGCTCCTACGACCCTCCCCGGGCAAGCGGGCACGTGTGTCGGTGATCAGCCTGGTAGGGCTGCCCGCCGAGGAGCAGCGGCAGAGCTTCGTCAACCAGTTGCAGTTGGCGTTGTTCGCGTGGATCAAGAAGCATCCGGCGACCGACCGGCCGTTAGGCGGGTTGTTCGTGATGGACGAGGCCCAGACGCTGGCACCGGCTACCGGGCTCACCGCGTGTACGCAAAGCACACTCGCCCTCGTCTCCCAGGCCCGAAAGTACGGGCTCGGCCTCGTATTCGCCACCCAGGCACCGAGGGGTCTGCACAACGGCGTCGCAGGCAACGCGGCTACCCAGTTCTTCGGGCTGCTCAACGCGCCAGCGCAGACCTCGGCAGCGCAGGAGATCGCCAGGGCCAAGGGTGCCGCAGCGCCGGACATCTCGCGGTTGGGCACCGGGGAGTTCTACGTCGGCGGTCCTGATCTCCCGTTTCAGAAGGTCCACACCCCGTTGTGCCTGAGCCACCATCCGGCCAGTCCGCTCACCGCGGAGGAGGTCATCGCCCGTGCGCGTGGTCGCGAGGCCGAAAGCCGCACCGGCTAGCCACCGCTACCGCAGCGTCGGGCGAGAACATGGCGCCCTCGCCGATTGGGCGAGGGCCTCAGCCCCGCGTACCGTCGGAGGTGAGGGCGCGGGTGGCTCAGGGGGGCACATGGCCACCTGCGGGAAGGGGGAACCATGTTCATCCAGGTCATCCAAGGTCACGTCACCGATCGGGACGAGATCCGAAAGGCGTTCGATACCTGGGGTCGGGACTTGGCCGGGGAGGCCCCCGGCTGGCTCGGGACGACCGCGGGGCTGACAGCCGACGACATGCTGATCGCCCTAGCCCGATTCGACTCCATCGAGCACGCCAGGGACAACAGCGCACGCCCCGAGCAGCACCGGTGGTGGATGGAGACCTCGAAGCTATTCGCCGGCGACGTCATGGTGCATGACTGCACCGAGATCGACACGTATCTCGGCGGTGGCTCCGACGACGCGGGATTCGTCCAGGTCATACAGGGACGGGTCAGTGACCCGGAACGGGTGCGGGATCTCAACCGACGCAGTGAGGGGGCGCTCGCCACCCATCGGCCAGAGATCATCGGCGGTACGGTCGCCTACCACGGTGACGGCGGCTTCACCGAGGTCGTGTACTTCACCTCCGAGGCCGCGGCACGCGAAGGTGAGCGGCGGGAGCTACCGCCCGAGCTGGCCGCTTTCATGGACCAGTGGCGGTCTCTCCTCTCCGACGTGCGCTACTACGATCTGACCGAGCCCTGGCTCTACTCGCCGGCTCGCTAGTCGACGTGAGAGGCCCGGGGGCGTGTGCCCCGGGCCTTCTTGCGCAGGGCACCGCGTGACCGGCATCCTGGGCCGCCGACAGCGGCGTCCAGGGTGGAGGTGAGAAGAGGCGATACGTCGCCGGGTCTGGGGGTCACTGGAGACGGTGGTCCAGAAGTGGATCCACATCGTCCCGTGGCAGGAGATACGGTGCGGTGAGAGTGTCCACCCCCGTCCCGCGTGACTTCTCTGGTCGGTAGGTCACCGTGGCCGCACGCGGCGAGGCTACCTCCACGATCCCGGGGCACCAGGCGCTGTCCCGGTAGACCCACACCTTGTCAGCCCGCCGGTAGGTGTCGGTGCCGGACACGGTGGCCGGGTCGCGCTCGTAGGGATCGACTGTAGGAGCAGCCATGGCGGGATCTCCAAGACATAGACACTGATCCCACTGTGGCGAGCGCGAGCGCCCACACTCTCGGACGATCACCAAGGGTGAGTGCGCACACACTCTCACTGAGCTATGATGCGTGTCCGATTGCTCCGACGCAAGGGCTTCTGCACGTGCACGAGACCACACTCTCCGACCCCACAGGGGAGCGTTGTGGCATGCTTACCGGCGATGTGAGGAGGCCATACCGGCTAGCGTACGGACCGGAGGCCAGCAGGTGACCACCATCCGAGCCGGCGCCGCGGACGCTGGCCCCACAGTTCGGCGGATGCTGCTGGGCGCGCAGCTGCGCCGCCTGCGCGAGGCGAAGGGCTTGAGTCGAGACCAGGCAGGCTGGCACATCCGCGCCTCCGAATCGAAGATCAGCCGGATGGAGCTCGGCCGCGTCAGCTTCAAGGAACGCGACGTCGCTGATCTACTCACCCTCTACGGGATCGTGGACGAGGACGAACGCTCCGCCCTCCTGACCCTCGCCCGCCAGGCCAACTCGCCTGGCTGGTGGCACGCGTACGGCGACCTGCTGCCGACGTGGTTCCAGTCCTTCCCTGGCCTGGAATCGGCCGCGTCGGTGATCCGGACCTATGAAGTCCAGCTCGTCCCCGGGCTCCTCCAGACTGCCGACTACGCCCGCGCGGTCATCCAGCTTAGGCACGACCGGACCGACGACTCCGAGATCGACCGGCGGGTCCAGCTGCGGTTGACGCGGCAGGACGTGCTGAACCGTCGTCCCCACCCTCCCCGTTTGTGGGCGGTAGTGGACGAGGCGGTCCTGCGCCGAGCGATCGGCGGGCCGCGGGTGATGCGGGCACAGATTCAACACTTGATCGACGTGTGCGAGCGCCCAAATGTGCAGCTCCAAATCGTCCCATTCGAGGTGGGGGGGCCACGCTGGTGCGGGAGGCGCCTTCACCATCCTGCGTTTCCCGGACCCGAACCTTCCCGATGTGGTCTACATCGAGCAGCTCGCGAGCGCGCTCTATCTCGACAAACGCGACGATGTGGACAACTATGCCGCGGTGATGGAGCGCTTGTGTGTCCAGGCGCTACCACCGAACGAAACCCCCAAGCTGCTCGGCGAGATTCTCAACGAGACGACCTGACCGCCGCCTGACCGTGCGGCAGACAGATCAGGCGGCGGAGGCCAGGCGTCGATCCCACACCAGGATCAGGAGCGGCGAAAGCGGCCCATGATGCCTTTCGTGGTGGCGCCGGGTCGGTACTGCTGGACCAGGTAGGAGCCGCCGATGATGTTGGCTCCTGCGAGGACTGGCACGAGGAACTGGGCGATCTGTTGACGACGCTGCCAGCGCGCGATCTCTGGCGGAGTCTGTGGAGTCGGGGTCGTCGCGTCGGCCACCTCCACACGTTTCTGCTGGTCGTGTGCCTGCTCGGCCAGCATCGCGATCTTGGCACCGCAGAAGGCGGAGTAGGCGGTCGCCAGCGCACCCAGCGCCACCACACCGGCCTTCGCGGCCCCCACTGCGCCGAAGCTCTGCTGCATGGCGAGCCGCTCGGCGCTGGTGCGCGTTAGTTGCAGACCGGCGAGCATCGTCGCTGCGATCCCAGTCCATTGCAGAAAGCTGAACCGACCCCACGCCGACTTCGCCACCCGAATGCGGTCGATCCCTTCGGTCAGATCCCGACCGGAACGGTTGACGCCGACCGCTCCCATCACCGTTCCACCGAACCACACCGCCGCCCCGAGATCGTGCAACGCCTGCGCCAAGGCATGGCTGTCATTACGGTTCATGCCACTCCTCCGTCTGGGTCCTCCTGGGTTTGGCTGGCGACTTACCCACCCGGATGCCGCGTGAAACGTGGCCAACTGCCACAAGTGCGGAGATTGTCCGCGATGGGTCGTCACGCTGGCCGACGCCACCCGCGTGCCGGGCTGGCTAGGATCAGCTATGCGCAACGTGGTCGATGGGGTGAAAGCTGAGCACTGGGTCGACACCTGGGTGTCGACACCGCAACGGGCCGGGACGGATCAGCTGCCACCGGAGCCGTTCACCCGTGACGGATACGCCTTCGCTGACACCACTGTCCGCCAGACCCTCCGGGTCTCCCTCGGCGGCGCACACCTGCGGTTGAGGTTCTCCAACCTGTTCGGCGATCGCCCACTGCGACTAACCAGAGTGTGGGTAGCGCTACCGGCCGATGGCCGCGCCGGTGCCCGAGCGGTGACACCCGACTCCGCGCGGCCGGTGACGTTCAGCGGCCACCCCGCCGTCGCCGTCCCCGCGGGTGGGGAGGTCGAGTCTGATCCACTCGACTTTCCGCTGTCTCCCGCTACCAACATCACCGTGACCCTCCACATCGCCGAGGGCCTACCTGCGTCCGCCGTCACCTCCCACCCAGGGTCGCGCACCACCTCGTACCTGGCCGTTGGCGACCGGGTGGCCGACGACGACGTGGCCGACGCCACCGCGATCGATCACTGGTACTTCCTGACCGGTGTACGAGTCACCGCCCCACCCGACACCCCGGTCGCCGTCATGATGGGCGACTCGCTCACCGACGGCCGCGGCTCTACCACCAACGTCAACAACCGCTGGCCCGACCTGTTGTTCGACCGGTTGCAGCGTGATCCCCGCACCGCAGGCGTGGCGGTGCTCAACCACGGGGTCGGCGGAAGTCGACTGTTGGATGACGGCCGAGGCCCGGGCGCGGTGGCACGGCACATCGACGCGGCGCTCGCCCGGACCGGGCTACGGTGGCTAGTGATCTTCAAAGGCATCAACGACATCGGCGCCGCCGATGCGACCGAGGAGGCGCAACGGCGCGTTCGCTCCGATCTGATCTCGGCGTACGAGGAGATCGCTACCCAGGTC
The DNA here is from genome assembly GCA_964438855.1 of uncultured Micromonosporaceae bacterium. GTDB lineage: Bacteria > Actinomycetota > Actinomycetes > Mycobacteriales > Micromonosporaceae > Natronosporangium. Next base: position 17,285 of record CAYTMR010000035.1, on the reverse strand, counting down.
CGTAAGCACGGGGCACGGGTGTACGGGGCGACCCTGCTGCCGTTCGGCGGGTTCGTGGACTACGACGACCCCGCCGGACACCGGCGGCGGACCCGTGAGGAGATCAACCATTGGATCCGGACCGCTGGCCGGTTCGACGCCGTCATCGACTTCGACCGGGCCGTCCGGAACCCATCTCGTCCGAGCCGGCTCATCGCTGAGCTCAGCGACGGCGATGGGATCCACCTCAACCCCGCCGGCTATCGGGCGCTCGCCGAGGCGATCCCCACCACGCTGTTCGAACCCACCGGATAGTCGTCGGCACGACCATCGCCCCGCACGTCGCTGTCGCCGCGCTCACGGCGAAGATGAGGGCATGAGACCGTGGTTGCCACTCACCGCCCGGGAGCTGTACGAGCAGCGTCTGCCGGAAGCCGACGAGGACGTGCACTTCCCGGAGTCACTGGCTCGCGCCGCCATCGAGGCGTACACCCGCCCGGGGGACGTGGTGCTCGACCCCTTCGCCGGGTTCGGCACCACTCTGGTGGTGGCGGAGCGGATGGGGCGCACAGCGGTCGGGGTGGAGCTGCTGCCGGAGCGTGTCGAGCTCATCCGCGACCGGCTAGGTGAGCACGCCAGAGTGATCCACGGCGACGCGCGGAGGTTGACGGAGCTCGTGTCGGGGCCGGTCGACCTGTGTCTGACCTCACCGCCCTACATGACGATGAACGACCACCCGGAGAACCCGTTGATGGCGTACGAGACCGAGGACGGGGACTACCCGACCTACCTCTCCGAGATCGGTGATGTCTTCCGACAGGTGGCGACCCTCCTCCGACCGGGTGGGCACGCGGTCGTCAACGTCGCCAACATCGACTACGCCGGCGTGGTCACCCCCCTGGCCTGGGACATGGGCAAGGAGATCAGTCGTCACCTCGACTTCCGGCAGGAAACCTTCCTGTGCTGGGATGTCCAGCCTGAAGAGATTACCGGTGACTACTGCCTGGTCTTCCGGAATCCGCCCGCCCCGCGCGGTGGCGCACGGCTCGACGCCACCTAGCCGCGTTTCTGTGGGCAGGGCTGGCCCGGCCTAGCGGGTCGGCGCGGGCAGCGGTTCCAGCCGACCATCCTCCATCCCGAGTACGCGATCAGCGCGGTCCAGGATGGCGTGGTCGTGGGTCACCATGACCGTCGCCACGTGGTGGGAGGCGGTCTCCCGCGCCAGCAGGTCGACGATCTCGCGCCCGCGGCGGTGGTCGAGGGCGGAGGTCGGCTCGTCGACCAAGAGCAGTGCGGGCTTGTTCATGAGTGCCCGCGCAATGCCGACTCGCTGACGTTCGCCACCGGAGAGCTGATGTGGGCGGTGGTTGGCGCGGTGGCTGAGCCCGACTTCCTCGAGAAGCTGTCGGGCCGTGTCACGACCTTGCCGGTGGCGTCGTCCTTTCAGGTACAAGGGCAGCAGAAGCTGTTCCAGCACGGTCAGTGAGGGGATGAGGTTGTCGCCTTGGAACACGAACCCGATACGCTCCCGACGCAGCCGTGTCCGCTCAGCCTTGGATGCCCGGGTCAGGTCGACACCGTCGACGACCACCTGGCCGACGTCAGAGGTGCGCAGCGCACCGGCCACCGCTAGCAGGCTCGACTTTCCGGACCCTGACGGTCCGACCACGGCGACCAGTTCGCCAGGAGCGACGTCGACAGAGACCTTGTCGAGGACGCAGACCTGTTCGCCTCCGTCTCCAAGGACGAGGCTGACATCCTCCATGCGTAGGCTCATCGAGCACCCCTCAACGCGATGAGTGGATCGACTGCGGTGATCCGACGGATGGCGACAGCGGCTCCGATCAGCCCAAAGAGCATCAGCAGGCCGACGGAGGACAACACCGCGGCAAGGCTCAAGCGGAACGGCACCTGATCACCAACCGCGCTGCCGACCAACCCACCCAGGAGCAGCCCGGTGCCCGCGGCGACGCCGATGATGACCACTGCCTGTCCCAATGCTTCCCGAAGCAGCAGCCAGTCGGTCGCGCCGATCGCCTTGAGCACGCCGATCTCCTGGCGACGCTGCACGGTCCAGACCGCGAAGAAGGCGCCGACCAGGACGGCGGAAATGAGGTACAGGGACGCTTGGATCATCTGCATGGTCCGCATCTCCTCGGTGTAGCCCGGGGAGGAATGGTACGAATCGCTGCGGGTGACGATGTCGACTCCGTACGCGGCGTTCAGCTGCGCCACGTCGGCATCGTCCGCCAACCGCAGTGCCACGGCGGTGGTAAGGTCCGCGGCGTTCTCGGTGTGCCCGAACGAGGCCTCCTGCCAGAGGTCGAGCGGCGCGTAGACGACCGGCACATGGCCGTACGTTCCGGTGGGAGCGACGCCGATCACGGTCAAGGTGGTGCCGACCACATCGAGCCGGATCGTGTCGCCGATCTCGATCCCCTGATCAGCCAACGTGTCGGCGATCACCACACCGTCGGGCGCTGAGCCCAAGGGCGCCCCGTGCGTCACCGACGGAGCCACGAACGACGACGGCTCCACGCCGAACAAGGCCACGTTGACCGGCAGATCGTCCTCGGTGCGCGCGTTGAACAGCGTATTGCCAAGCGGCCTGGCCTCCTCCACGCCAGGCGCGGTGGCGAGCGCCTCCCATGTCTGACGCTCGACGATGCTGCTCGAGAACGAGGTGTCGGCGTCCTCGTCGAACGCGATGTGAGTGGCGGGCAGCGCTCGCAATCCGGAGATGCCGTCGTCGACCAACCCGGTAGCTAGGCCGGAGAGCAGGACGATCAGGGTAGCGATCAGGGCGATGACGAGACCGACCAGGGAAAAACGGCCCTTCGCGAAGCGAAGCTCACGGAGCGCGAGGAACATGACAGCTCCCTTCGCCCTCGGCGGGCAGCGGAATGGGGGCACGCGATGACAGCCGTCGTGCGGCGGGTCCGATGCTACGGAGCGGTCCGCGTGTCGTCGTCACTGCCTCGACGTAATCCCGACTACGCGGATGGACGTAGTCGCGGCGTAGACGGTTCAGTCGCGCTGCGGCGTAGCTGCCCCGAGACGCCATCTCGTCGCCACGTACCGTTGATGCCGTGGATCTCTCGACCGAGCGCCCGCGAGCTGCCCGTTTACCGCATGTCGTGACGTTCTCCGGCTGGCTCGACACGGCGCTGGCGATCACGATGGGCGTCAGCGTGCTCCTCAGCGTCGCCTCGGCTGCAGAGGCGTCCGAAACGCTGCCGCGGACCGCGTGGCTCGCGGTCTTCGGGGTTGCCGTCGCGACCGCGCTGTTTCGCTCAGCCCCGCTGATGGGCTTGCTGGTCGGCACCACCGCCTTGTTGGGCTACCACGTCACCGTTGGTGAGCCGATCGGCCTGGCGTGGCCGCTGGCGGTCGTCGCCTACGGCGTGGCCCGCGCCGGTCACCTGTGGCTGGGGGTCGGGTTCGCAGGGGCGTACCTCGGCGCAGTGTTCGCCCACCGACTGCTCGTCGAGATGGCGATCGACGGTGTGGCTCTGCTACACCACGCCGCGCAGGAGGTGCTGCTGTTGCTTGGCGCGTTGTTGGTCGGCGAGGTGGTACGGACCCGAGCGCAGCAGGCTGAGACCGCTCGCACACTCCTGGCGCTCCATCGACAACAGCAGGAGCACCACACCCAGCGGCGCATCATCGAGGAACGCCTGCGCATCGCGCGGGACCTGCACGACCTCACCGCGCACACGGTGTCGGTCATCTCTCTGCACGCCGGGGCGGCCCGGGAGCGATTCGATCATGATCCAGAGGCGGCACGCACGTCGTTGGTGACCATCCACGAGGCGAGCAAGCAGGCGGCGCGAGAGCTTCGCGGACTAGTAGGGCTGCTACGCAGCGACGAGGTACCGTCGCCGGACGTGCGCGACACCATCCAGCAGGCGGTGGCGAGGGCGCGCAGCGCTGGCGTCACGGTCGACCTTCGATTCGACCCACCCGCCCTTGCCCTCGCCGGACCGGTTGGGATCGCGGTCGCGCGGATCGTTCAGGAGTCCTTGACCAACGTGCTTCGCCACGCCAAGGCCACACACGCCCGGGTCCACGTCTACGAGGAGGCGGGCACGGTCAACGTGGTAGTCACTGACGATGGGGTCGGCCCGCAGTGGGACGGCAGCGTGCCCCAACCCGGGTTCGGCCTACGCGGTATGCGCGAACGAGTCGAAGCTCTCGGCGGCACTTTGACGTACGGCCGCGGCGACCATGGCGGATTCATGGTCCACGCGCGCCTCGGAGGGCGGAGCCACCTGTGAACCCGATCCGGATCGTCATTGTCGACGACCAGCCGTTGGTCAGGTCAGGGGTGCGTCTCATCCTGGAGGCGTCTAGTGACCTCGAGGTCGTCGGGGAGGCCGGGGACGGCCAGGCCGCCATTGATCTGGTCACGCAGACGCGTCCGGACGTCGCCATGATGGACCTGCGCATGCCGGTACTCGACGGCATCACGGCGATCCGAGCGCTCGCCGAAGAACCAGGTCTCCGCCACACCCGGTACCTGGTGCTCACCACCTTCGACCATGATGAACTAGTCACCGAGGCGATCCGTGCCGGCGCGTCGGGCTACCTGCTCAAGGACGCTGATCCGGACCACCTCCGCCAGGCAGTTCGTGATACCGCGGCTGGCAACGCCCCGCTCGCACCCGCTGTCGCCAAGCACCTCATCGCCGAGCTAGTCGAGCCGGCACCGGCACCCTCTGACGCCTCCCCACAGCTCGCCGAACTCACCGAGCGTGAACGCGAGGTGCTCACGTACGTCGCGCGCGGACTTCGTAACGACGAGATCGCGCGTCACCTGTTCATCAGTCCGGAGACGGTCCGGACCCATGTCGGTCGCATCATGACCAAGCTGGGGGCGCGTGATCGCGCTGGTCTGGTCGTCCTGGCCTACGAAACCCGTCTTGTCCAACCAGGACACGTCGCGGCTCCCGCCGGCCTGAAGGCGCCGACGAAGCCGACCCTGACTCGGCCCTTCCGCCGGCAGTAGGCGCCCGACGAGCTCCCCTGCGCGCGCTGGTCGTAATGTCGGAGACTACGGGCATGAGTGAGCAGCGCGTGAAGGTACGCACGACTGTCGTGACCGGTGTCTCCCGCGGTCTCGGGGCTGCTCTGTTCGAGCAGCTGGACGCCGCCGGTGACCGGCTGGTCGGCCTCGGCCGCACCTTCACCAAGGCGCAGCAGCGACGGGCCGCGGCCGCCCCAGACCGGGTGATGCTCCGGCCAACCGACCTGGCCCAACCGAGCACCCTACCGTCGGCTACCGAACTGGCCGACGCGCTGACCGGCACCGGCCACGCGGTCCTGATCCACAACGCGGCGGTGGTGGGGCCGATCGGTGCGGTGGGGTCCCTCTCACCCGAGCCGCTGGCGCACGCGGTCACGGTGAACCTGACCGCCCCGATGCTGCTCACCAACGCGTTTCTGGCGGCGGTGCCGGACGATGCACCAATGACGATCTTGTTCGTCTCCTCCGGCGCCGCGCATCGGATCATCGGCGGCTGGTCGGTCTACAGCGCCACCAAACGGGGTGGAGAGATGTTCATCGAGGCGGTGGCGGCCCAGTTGGCAGACCGGCCCCGCACGCGCGTGACGAGCATCAACCCTGGGGTGATGGACACCGACATGCAGGCGGTGCTACGCGACGCGGCGCGTGCCGGGGTCTGGTTCCCGGACGCCGAGCGGTACCTCACACTCCACGAACAGGGCGCACTGCCCACACCGGAGGAGGTCGCGGCACGCATCATCGAGGAGCACCTCGCCGCACCCCAGACCTGACCGCAGGCCGCGGACGGCAGTGCCCAGCCGTGGCGAGTCGAGGCTGTCAGGGCACGCGCAGTTCGTGCAGGGCGTCGCGGCGTGAAATCTATGAAGTGGTAATGGAGACCGAAGGCTTCACGGAGGAGCAACAGGCGGTACTCACCAAGGACGGTCGGATGCCACAGATTCAGTACCGCCTCCACTGGGCACGGACCTACCTCAAGGGAATCGGCGCCATCTACGACTCGTCGCGCGGTGTATGGGCGATCACCGAGAAGGGCGAATCGCTGACGCCCAACGCTACTGTCACAGGCAGAGCTGAAGAATAGACGGATTCGAATCTATCGGGTGGGTGGCGGTGTTGTTGAGGATGGCGGCCGCGCCGTCGGCTCCCCACCGTTGGCGTAGCTGGGCGCGGGATTGCGCGCCGATGTGGATGGTGATGGCGCGTCCGCCCATGTCGGCGGTCCACCGATCCAACGGCACGGGGCAGATTAGCGCGGCCTCGTCCAGGGCCAGGGTCAGTGGTGGGTCGAGCCTGCCGGCCGGCATGGTCCCGGCCACTCGCCGGGCGGTGCGGGCGATCTCGGCGGTAAGCGCGGCGACTAGGGGCGCGACGAGGGCGTCTTCGGCGCCGAGCAGGTAGAGCGTTCCCGACGCGCGGAGGAACTCCTCGACGTTGAGGGCGTTGTCGGCCTTGTCGCGGGCGCAGGCGGCCGCAGTCTCGTCAGTGAGCCAGGCCAGAGCGGGTCGGATCGAGGTGGTGATGCTGGTCTGGGTGCGGTCATTGGTCTGGAAGAACCCGAGGGCTACTTCCCGCATCGCCGCTGCCTGGGGCGACCTGTCGAGCGCGCGCAGGACGGCCGACTGCGCCTCGGCCGGCGCTGCGACCCAGTGCGCCACCGTGTGCATGGTCTCGTCGACGAGCGCGGCGGCGTGCAACAGGACGGTGAGAACGTCGCGGGCCTGACCTGCCCACCACTCGCGGTCGCCTCCGCCGCTTACGCCGGTGGCGCTGCCCGCGACCAGATCGGCAGCGCGGTCCGCCGCGACTCGGGGGGATCGACACCCTTGCAGAGGCGAGAAGGTGATCGTGCTGGTCAGTCCGCCAAGGCCGGAGGGGTTGAAGACGTGAACCGGGCCTTTGCGGGCGCGCAGTGCGCTGGTCAGGGTGACAATGTCGGTGCGGGTGGAGGTGGCGACCACCGGCCCCGGGGCGTCGATGATTCGGCAGGCGAGCTCGCCGGTCTTGCCGGTTCGAGGTCCGCCGAGCCGCAGCGTGACGTCCTCGACTGGGGACCACACGCCGAGCCAACCGACCCTGGCGACCCTGGTCGCGAGTTCGGTGGTCGGTGTGCGCCAGCGGCGCCACCATGACGCGGTCGCGAGACTGGGCCGCAGAACCGCGGCGCGGCGGTGCATCGTCCACGCGCTGGCGACTCGCCACAAGTCGGGTAGTGAGGCCATGCCGTCGTGCTTCTGGTTGTGCCTCGACCAGCGCTGGAGAACCCGTTTGCCGCTGCGGCTGTACGCGCTGTAGGCGGCGAGGGCCAGCGCTGCCAGGCCGGCGGCGATGAGCCACCACCCGTGGGCGGGTGAGGGCAGGAAGGCCGGCTTCGGTGTCTGGAGCCAGAGCCATCCAATGGTGATCGACAGGACGCCGGCGCTGGCGACGCGGGAGCGGTACTTGTGCTTGCTGGTGCTCACTTGGGGTCCTCCGTTGTTCCGTGTGAACGGTTAGTGACCGAGTGCTCACCCGGCGGGCTAGCCGCGTTCCAGGGCGGCGCTGTGGTCCTCTCGCGCGTGGGCGGCCACCTGGTCGTGCCCGGTCCAGGCGAGCTGGTTGGCGAGGTCGGCCTCCTCCTCGACGCGGCGGCGGGCGTCCAGGTCGACGCGGTCGGCGAGCCGGAGCAGGGCTTCTTGGGCGCGCAGGACTTGTGCGGCGGTCTCGGCCAGGGTGGGTATGCCGTCGGGCAGTGCCGCGGTGGGAGTGGTCGGGCTCCTTTCGGGTGTCATGCGCGCGGCCGGCTCGGCCTGGCGGGCCTCATCGAGGGTGTTGAGGTAGTCGCGGTGGGCGTCGTAGTCGCCGGCAAGATCTTGTGGAGTGATCCGCCGGTGAGGATCTTCGGCGCGGACCGCTTCGGCCTGGAAGGCCAACCACTGCTCGGCGGTGACTGCGTCGGGTGGGTCTTCGATGGCGACGCCGCGGCGGGCGAGTTCAGCGCGGGCGCGGTGGGCAGCCTCGCGGGTGGCGGCGGTGTGGGCGTACCAGGCGGCGCGGGCGGTGGCGACGAGCTCCAGGCGGCGCTGCTGCTCGGTGAGGATGTCGGCCATGGCCGTGGCGTGGTCGGCCTCCTGTTGTGCGGCGGCTCGCTCGGCTTTGCTGGTGGCGGCCGCAGCCCGGGCGCGGGCAATCTCGGCGTCTTGGCGGTAGCGGGCGGCGGCTTGGGCGGTGGCGGCTAGGTCGTCGCCGACCCATGCCAGCGCCCATGTCTGCTCTCGTTCCCAGGCGCGCACCCGCACTCGTAGAGCGCCGTTGGACAGTTCGGCTTCCTCCGCGGTGGCCTCCGGCCGGCCGAGCGCTCGCCAGGCGGCGTGCCAACTGGCACGGGCTTCGACCGCGCCGAGCCGGGGAGCAGGACCGATGGGCTGGGCTGGGTCATCCCAGCCGACCCACTCTCGGTAGGCCGCGACGATGCCCGCGCGATGCTCCCACTCCTCACGCGCTACCGGGTCGGCCGGCACGGGGCCGAGGGCCTCAACGGCCCATTGTGGTGTCTGTTCGGCGACTTGGGCGCCTAGCTCACGCCGGCGGTCGTCGGCGAGGTCTGCGAGCCGCTGCAGGTAGCGGCTCCATGTCGGCGAGGTGGTCGGGGGTAGCCGGTCGGCGAAGGTGTCACCGCGCGGGGTGAGCTGCCCGTCGAGGTGTTCGCTGAGGCGGTGGTGGAGCACCTGGGCGACGGAGCGGGCGCCGTCAAGGCTGCGTCCGGTCAGGACGTCGGCGAGCACCCGCTCTGAGTCGTGACCGGCCAGTTCGGCGTTCCGCAGTAGCTGCGACAGCGCTGGGGCGGCTGGGTCGGCGGCCAGAGCCTGCCGCTGGTCGGTGCTGATCAGCCCGGCTTCGGTGAGCCGGTCGAAGAGGGCGGCGTGGCGGGCGTGGGCGAGCATCTCGCCGGCGTCGGCTAGGCGCGCCCCGATGGTCGCCAGCGACCGGGCGGCGGCTGCGGATTCCTCGGCGGCGGTGAGGGCGGCTGGGTCGGGCTCGGTGGACTCGATCACGTCGGCGAGAAGTGCGGCTGGTGAGCGGCGCTCGGCCTGGTGGACTTCGCCGGCCGGTGCGTCCGGTGGCGCGGTCAGGGTCGCCACGTAGGCGGTGTTGCACTCGCGGCCCCGGGTCAGGGCCACGTACGCACTTGCAGCGCTGCTCCACGGCGTGAGCACGGTGTGGCTGGTGTCGACGGTGAGCCCTTGGGCGCTGTGGACGGTGGAGGCATAGCCGAGCACGACATGCTCCCGCACGTAGGAACCGGGAAGCACCATGGCCGCGCCCAACCGCTCGCCATCCGGGCCAGTGCCGACGATGGGCGCGACGATCAGGCCGCCGTCCGGGCGGGTGGCGGTGACCCGGTAGTACTCGCGGTTGACCGGTCCTGCGGTGTTGCCCTCGTAGCCACGAAGGTGCGGGGCCAACAGACGCGCCTGGACGAGGTCCCCGACGCCGGCGCGGTTGCCATCGCGCTCCAGCGGCACGGTCACGTCGTCGCCCACCCGGTTGAGCCGTACCAGGTCGGCGCGAGCCTCGGCGGCTACCTGGGCGGCCTGCTCGTTGGTGTCGACCAACAGCAGTGAGCGGCGGCCGGCGAGGGTGTCGGCCAGCCAGGCGCGCCGCGCGGCCGCGGCGGCCTGCTCGACCGTGCCGGCGTCGATGAGCCTGCCGTGGCGGTCGTAGTCACGTACCGCGGACAGGTCACCGTCGCGTAGGCGCAGGGAGGCGTCGCGTTCCCACGTGGCGGCGAACCGGCGGACCTCGGCCAGCTCGTAGGTGACGGCCTCACGGACGACCAAGTCGAAGGCCCCGCCAGCGCCAACAGCGGTGAGTTGGCGGTGGTCGCCGGTGAGCAGGAGCTTGCCGCCGGCGGCGTCGACGTAGCGGTAAATCCGGGCGATGGCGGTGGTGTCGGCCATCGACGCCTCGTCGACGACCACCAGGTCACCGGCGCGAAGGCGCCAAGCTTCGTCTTCGCGTGAGCCCCGGCCGGCCTCCAACCGCTGCTGGGCGGCCAGCCATCGGGCGACGTTGGCGGCGGTCAAGCCCTCGCCGGCGAGCACGTCGGCAGCGATCTGGGAGGCTGCCAGACCGACCACCCGCGGCGGCTGGCTGCCCTCACCCCAGGTCGCCTGATCGGTCCACGCGGCCGCCAGCGCTCCGATGGTGCAGGACTTGCCGGTACCTGCCGGGCCGACCAGCACCTCTACCGCGGCACCGGAGGTGAGCACGCCGCGCACCGCGGCGGCCTGGTCGGCTCCCAACTCGACCCCGGTCGCCTCGGTGTAGCGGGCGATCGCCTCGGCGGCGGCCTCGGCGGACACCGCGGCGCGGCCGCGCTTGACCGTGGCTTCGCGCAAGGCACGTTCGGCGGCGAGCTGGCCGACGGTCGCGTACAGGCGGCCGGCCGGTGGCTGGTACGCCGAGCGTCCGTCGCCGAGCCTCAGCTCGTCCGGCACGGGCGCGTCCATGTCGTAGGTGAGGGAGGTGGCGCCGTAGAGACTGGTCGCCCCACCGGCGAGCTCGCCCTCGCCGGCGTTGAGGGCGGTGTCGGTGAGCGACTCGACCAAGGCGCGAACGTCGTCGGCGTCGAGGCCGCCGAGGTTGTCGGGCAGGGCTGCCACGACCGCCCGCATCAGGTCGCCGCGGGTCCATGCCGCCTTCGTGGCTTGTACCTCGTGTGTTGGAAGAACGACGCCACCACCCAGTCGTGGGCGTCGACGAACCGGCCACCACCCGGGCCGTGATGCCCTACGCGGGCGTACCCGGCGACGTCGGCGAGGAAGTCGAGCGCTGCCCGATTGCCCGCCCAGATCGCCTCCTCGACCGCCTCCCGGTACGCGGCCCACGCCGCGGCCTCCTCCTCATTGCCCGCCCGGCGGGCGGCGACTTCCTGCGCCTCGAACGCGGTGTGCAGGACGGTGACCGACTTCTGCACGCTGAACGTCACGTCTAGGAACGCGACCGCGTTTCGGGTCGCCTTCTCCGCTTGCAGACGTAGCTCCTCCACCCGCTCCGGGGTAGCGTCCGGCTCCCGCGTGAGCAGGTCGGCCAGCACCTGCTCCGAGTTGCGGTAGCGGTAAGGCGCCCGGCCCAACCGGGCGGCCTGCGCCCGGGTGCTTGGGTCGGCGAACCGCGGATCACGGGGGTCGGCGAAACGGGCGTACACCTCGTTCATCACCTCGGCGTCGACCTCGCCGGACAGGCCGAGCAACACGGCGCCGCGGCCGTACCAGCGACCGGGCGGCTCACGCGCAGATCGCGGACCTGCTCCGTGACCGTATCCGTGACAAGACGTATGCGCCCGGTAGCGTGCTACCGAGTGAAGATCGCCTCGCCGAGGAACTCGGCGTCTCCCGGGTGACGATCAACAAGGCGATCGGACTGTTGCGGGCCTCCGGTGACGTCAAGGTCCGCCGCGGCGTCGGAACCGTCGTCCGGTCCCTCCCCCGCATCGACCGGGACGCGGTGGCGCGCTACGCGGCCCGCAACGAGGGCACCGGCGCTGGTGAGGTGGAGGTGCGCAAGCTCGGCTACCGCTCGCGCACCGACTACCTGGAGATCGGCCCGGTAATCCCGCCGGCGGCGGTGGCCAAGACGCTTGGCTTGGGCAAGGGTAAGGCGCTGGTACGTCGGCGGGTCCTGTACGCCAACGACGAACCCACCCAGATCGCCGACTCGTACTACCCGTGGGAGTTCGCCAAGCAAGCTCCGGCCCTGCTGCGTGAAGACTCCGGTGTCGGTGGCTCGTACGGCCGGCTGGCTGAGATCGGCCACGCGCCGGCTCGGTTCTCCGAGGATGTCACCGTGCGTATGCCTACCGGGGCTGAGCAGCGCACCCTTGAGCTGGAGCCGACACAGGCGGTGTTCGAGATCTGGCACGTAGCGTACGCGGCTGATGACCGGCCGGTGGAGGTCTGCGTACACGTTATGCCCGGCCACCTGTGGACTCTGCGCTACCGGTGGGACGACCCAGGGGCCGCCTCGTGATGCGAGTGCGCTACGCCACGCAACCGTCCTCCGGCCGGCAGGTCAACGAAGACCACGTCTTCCACACCGGGGACCTGGTTGGCGTACTCGACGGCGTCTCCGTACCCCCTGGCGTCGACACCGGCTGTGTTCACGGCCCGGCGTGGTACACGCGCCGGCTCGCCGACCACCTCGCCCGAACAACGGCCTCGCCGGCGGTCCCGCTGGCCGACGCGCTCGCCGAGGCGATCAGCGCGGTCCGCGACGAGCACGCCCACACGTGCGACCTGGACAACCCGCAAACCCCGGCCTCGACCGTGTGCCTGGTCCGCGACGGCGGCGACCACGTCGACTACCTGCTGCTCTGCGACAGCCACCTGATCCTCGACCACCAAGGCGACCGCGAACTCCAAGTGCTCACCGACACCCGGTTCGCCGCGTGCGTGGCGGACATACGCCGCATAGTACTCACCAGCGCCTCACCATTCGGCACATCGGACCACGAGGAACGCGTCAGGCAGGCTGCACAGCTACGCCAGCAGTACACCAACCAGCCAGGCGGCTACTGGATCGCCGCCGCCCTCCCCCAAGCCGCGTACGAGTCCCTCACCGGCACCCTGCCCTTGAGCGGGCCTAGTCGGCTCCGCCGCGCCGCGCTGCTCACCGACGGCGCCTCCGCCGCGGTCGACCAGTTCGCGCTCGTCGACTGGCGCGGGCTGCTCGACCTGCTCAGCACCCACGGCCCCGAGGAACTGATCCGTCGGGTACGACAGGCGGAGAACGCCGACCCCACCGGGGCGCGGCGGCCGCGGTACAAGCGCCATGATGACGCCACCGTCGCCCTGTGCGAGTTCGACACCAGGAGCCAGTGATGAGCGAGCCTGCCCGCCACTCCGTCAGCGTCGCCGCCGTCGTCCCCGACGACCAAGGCCGCGTCCTCGTCATAAGACGTCGCGACAACGGCGCCTGGCAACTACCCGGTGGCGTTCTCGAGCTTCACGAGACCATCGAAGATGGGCTCCGCCGCGAGGTCGAGGAGGAGACCGGGGTCAAGGTCGAGCCGGTACGGCTCACCGGCGTCTACAAGAACATGAAGCTCGGCGTCGTCGCCCTCGTCTTCCTCGCTCGCCCGGTTGGCGGCACACCGAGCCCGACCGAGGAATCCCTTGCGGTCGACTGGTGGACCACCGACCGTGTGTCGGCCGAGATGACCGAAGCCTTCGCTGTTCGCATCCTCGACGCGATGCAAACCCGACCGCAAGCGCCAGCCATCCGAAGCCACGATGGAGTACAGATCGCCCATTGAAGTAGGCCTAGAGAAAGCCCACGCGGGCCTACAAGGGCGGCACGTGTTATCCGGAGTCAATCGGAGAACAAGGGCTCCCGCACGCGTAACAGCGTGCCTTGCTAGGTCGATCGGGGGCACCTCGCCCCCATTGGCGCTTCGATCACTGAATCGAGCGCCTAAGGTGGATCTCTGACTGCAGCTGCTTCGGTTTGGGTTGGTTGCCTTCACAGGATCTACCAACTTGACGAATAGCGCCATTCGAAAAGCTGACCGAGGATTGGACATAAGCGAGGTTGTAACCGATGTCAACAAGGTGATTAACCTTAGCAACAAGTACTTCGCTCAAGTTTAGAAGAGGCTAACTGCGCCCAATCAAACTGAAATTGAAATGTGGGAGCCCAACCTTTCTAGGATAATAGTAATCCTACACCCGCAGCCGATCACCTAGCCCTCGCAACCCTCTTAAACGTATGACATGCCAGTTCTTGGCCAGCATCCCCGCCAAACAGACCTAGCCTGTTTTGAGCCCACGGCACACGGTCTAGGAAACCGTTGCTCTTACTCCTCGACCAACGCGAATCTCACCGGCTCTAGCTAGCTCGGCGACGGCGCGATGCGCAGTACCTGCGGAAACGCCGTAGCGAGCCTCAAGCTCCTTAAGTGTAGGCAGTGGGTCACCTGGCTTGAGTGCGCCGCATTTGATGGCGGCGCGGAGATCGGCGGCGATCCGGAGATAGGGCGCTGAGTTCTCAGTGACCGGTGGTGGCTCCACGACTAGGTCACCGTCTTCGTTCACGGCGGCTGGGAGCGCCGGCAATCGCCCGGTGAGGGTGCCGGCGGCCCGTTGGTCCGCCTCGGAGCGCCACGCGCTGTAAACCTTGAGCGTCGTCGCGCCTCCCCCGCTGTGCCCGAGCCTGCCAGCGACGGTCCGCACGTCCACGCCCGCTGCGATTAGTTCGGTCGCCGAATAGTGGCGGAGCTGGTGGATGTTCATGTCCCAGCCGAGCCTGGCGCACATCCTGGCGTATCGGCGCGTCACGGTGTCCGGGTTTATCCATGTGCTCCCGTCCGGCGACAGCGAGAAGACCCGGGATGTCGGCGCTAGGGTCAAGCCAAGTGCCTCGGCCTGCTCCAGGCGGCGGCGACGGTACGCCCGTAGCAAGGCGAGCGTCTGGTCGTCCAGGGTGACTCGGCGTTGTTGGTGGGTCTTCGTCTCCTTCTCCCACGTCCGGCCGTTGCGCTGCGTGATGCTGGTCTTCATCACCACCACGCCAGCGACGAAATCGACCCGCTCCCAGGTCAAGGCGCAGAGCTCGCCGCGGCGAGCCCCGGTGACCATGGCGAGCCAGACGAACATCCCCCACTCAGGGTCCTTCCACGCCTCGCTGACGATCCGGGCTGCCTGCTCGGCCGTAGGCGGCTCCGGATTCGGCGCCGGCAGCGCTGGCGGGGTCGCGTTGTCCGCCGGGTTCACGCCGAGCCAGCCCCACCGAACGGCCCGGCCAAGCGCTCCGCTCAGCACGGAGTGGATCTGCCGCACCGTCGACGCGGAGAAGGGCTCGCAGACGTGCGACCTGTCGCCTGGCCGGCCAGAGCAGTGCGCCCGGCAGCGGCGGAGCACGGCGTAGAACGACTCCAGCCTCTCAGCGTCCAGGCGAGTGAGAGGAAGATCACCGAGCACGGGCCGGATGTGGTTCTCGATGTAGCTGACGTACGCGGCCCGGGTGTTCTCCTCCACCTCGATCACGCTCAGCCACCGGTCGAGCAGCTGGTTCACCGTCGCCCGTGTACGCGGGTTCCTCCGTTCGTCGAGCTGGGCTAGCAGCCGCGTACGAGCCTTCTCGGCGTCCCGGGCCGCGGTCGGCCCGGCCGGGATCGTCTCAGTGAGGTAGTGCCGCTTCCCCGTCACAGGGTCACGGCCGGCGTAGATCTGTACCCCAAGTGATCCACTGGGAAGGGTTTCGATGCGGCCGCGCTGGCGTCGGCGCGTCCGAGGGGCTGGCATGGCGCCACGATAGCGCGTACTTGCGCCACGAGAGGCGCCACAAGGCGGGGCGGGGAATGTCAATCAAAGCTGTGAGCTGGTGGACCTCCGTAGAGAGTTCGAGAACCCTTGCCCGGCACTGAAAACGGTGACTTCTCGCAGGTCGCGGGGGGTCTACCGACGAGATCGGAGACCGCTGGAGCCGTCCGTGATGGACTCACGAGGGCGTACGGTGCGCGCTGTTGGGATGACTCAAACCTTTCTGAGCCCTGCGCAGGTGGACGAGCTGGTGGCCCTCTACAAGGCGGGTGCGACGCTGGTGGAGCTGGGTGAGCGGTTCGGCGTGCACCGCCGCACGGCTGCTGCGCATCTGGTCCGCCGCTCGGTCCCGATCCGCAGGCGCGGTCTGGATGAGTGCGACCTCGCCGAAGCCGCCGAACTCTACGCCGGCGGGTTGAGTCTGATGGAGGTCGGCCTGCGGTTTGGGGTCAGTCAGCAGGCGGTTAGACGCGCTCTGGCAAACGTCGATGTGCCCATCCGCGCTAGCGGTAGACGGGCACGAGCATCGGCATGACTGGCTGTGGCTGGGTGTCGGGCTACTGCGGTGGGCGTGTCGTTGAGGAGACCTATGGGGTCGCCGCGTTGTATGCGGTTCGCGCTTCGGTCAGCTCGGCCCAGTGGGCTTCGAGTCCGGCGAGTGTAGGGCTGACCCCGAGGCTAGGCAGGGGTTGTGAGTGGCCGTCGATGTACCGACATGCTTCCTCGAAGATGCGGTTTACGGTATCGATCGCAGCGGGAAGTGCTTCGGACTTGATCTTGGGCAAGTTCGTCATGCGCACGTTGGGTTGATAGCGCTGCGTGACGCCCTGGAGTAGTTCCGTCTCGGTGAAGACCTCACACCACGCGCGCACCCAGTCGTAACCCGTGCGGACCAGTGCCGCCCGCGCATCGCCGTCCTGTGACTTTGCTGCCTGGATGGTCTCGTTGATGTTCTTCTTGATGTTGTTCAAGCTGTCCCAGCGGGGTCCTGTCGCTCGGGTGACCTTTCCTTTGCCCTCTTCATCGGTGATCTGGAAGTAGGAGCAGCGCTTGGTTGCTTCCATGAGCGTAAGCAGCGTGCTGGCGAAGAAGATGTCGTGGGTGAAGACGATGACCTGTGTCGTGTCAGCGAGCGACGCGACGCGCTGCGCGACTTCGTTGATGCGGCGATGGTCGAGGCTTGAGACAGGATCATCGAAAATGACCGGCGCGGTGATTCCGGCGAGGCGCGCTTCGGCGAGGAAGTCCGCTATTGCGAGGACCTTCTGCTCTCCTTCGGAGAGCACCTTGGACGGTTTGTGTTTCCCGCTGAGGATCTTGCGGCGTTGTGCGCGCCCCTGGCGGCCGACGAACTCCACGTGTAGCGCGGGCGCGCGAAGTGCCGCGCACTCTTCGTTGAAAAGCGCATCGAAGCTCTCGTTGATCATCTGGTCACTTGCGGTCTTGGCCAGCCCGGTTATAGCGCGCAGGAGCCCAGGCATGGGCTTGGCGAGCAGCGTGAGCCGGTCAGCCTGCTTGGCGTCGCGTACGTGTGACTCGATGAGCGTCCACGACTTCGTCAGTTCTGCTGCGGCTTCTAGCTCGACAAGCTCCTTCTTCTTCTCGGCCAAGGTGTCAGCCCGTGTGGCTGCCTGTGTCCTCAGTTCACCGAGGGCCTGCTTGGCGGTCTCCAACGCCGAGCCGAGCGCTATCGCATCTGTGCCGGCGTGTTCGGTCAGCGCTGTGTTCACGGCGGAGGCGGCGAGAAGCTGCTCGGATAGCTCCGCGATGGTGCTCAGGGTCCGGTCGAGTTCAACGTGGAAGTGGGGCTTGTCCTCGGTATCCGCGTACTCGTCGGCGAAGGTAGAGACGTCGTTGACCTGGATCGAGGTGACCGGTTCTGTAAGTGCGTGGAGCCGCGCCTTTGAAGCGGCGATATCAGTGGTGATCTTGTCTTCGAGGTATTCGGAGTACTTGCCGATCAGCGATCGCGCCGCTTCGTT
>CAYTMR010000034.1:0-28165 GCA_964438855.1 uncultured Micromonosporaceae bacterium | reverse complement strand
CCTCAACGCCGAGGGTGTCAAGCAGTCGAAGATTCTCACCGCCGAGGGTGAGAAGCAGGCTGCGGTGCTGCGCGCGGACGGTGAACGGCAGGCCCGCATCCTTCAGGCCGAGGGTCAGGCGAAGGCGATCCGGACCGTCTTCGAGGCGGTGCACGCCGCCAATCCGGACTCCAAGGTCCTGGCCTACCAATACCTCCAGGCGCTGCCGCAGATCGCCCAGGGCGACGCCAACAAGGTGTGGTTGGTGCCGGTCGAGTTTGCTCGGGCCTTGGAAGGGCTGGGTGGGGCGCTGGGTAATCTCCAGTCTCTCGCCGGCGGTGGGCCTTTGCACGCCGAAGGGGAGCCGTCGGCCGCAGAGGTGGTGGCGGAGGAGGCGCGGGCTGCCGCGCACGACGCGGCCCAGGCCGCCGAGGCGGTGCAGGAGGAGGTGCGCGAGGCGGAACGGGTAACCGGCGAGGCCGCCTCGCACAGCCTGTCGTCCGGTGCCCCGGCCTCGGAGGTGTTGGGCTCCGACCAGGTCTCCGAGCGTGGCTGAACGCGGCCGCGTCGCGGGCACGTCGGCGCTCGACGGTGCGTCGCGGCCGGGCCCTGCCGCCCAGGGCGGCGCTGCCGACATCCAGGTCATCACGGATCCGGACGATCCGAGGATCGCCGACTACCGCGCCCTCACCAATGTTGCCTTGCGCACCCAGTGGGAGCCGCCACACGGCCTGTTCATCGCCGAGGGGGAGTTGGTCCTGCGCCGCGCTCTGCGCGCGGGGTACGCCCCACGCTCCTACCTGATCGACGCCAAGCGGGTGGCGGCCCTGGCCGACCTCCGCGGGCACGGGGCGCCCATCTACGCGGCTACGCCGGAGGTGCTGCAGCAGATCACCGGCTTCCACGTGCACCGTGGGGTGTTGGCCTCCTTCCACCGGAGGCCGTTGCCGGAGCCGGAGGCGCTGCTGCGCACCGCGACCCGCATCGCCATCTGTGAGGATGTGAACAACCACACCAATCTCGGCGCGATCTTCCGGGCCGCCGCCGGGCTGGGCATCGACGCCGTGCTGTTGTCACCGTCGTGCGCGGATCCGCTCTACCGGCGTAGCGTGCGGGTGAGCATGGGCGAGGTCTTCGCGGTGCCGTACGCGAGGTTGGCGCCGTGGCCGACGGCGCTGGAGCAGGTACGACGCGCGGGTTTCACGCTCCTGGCGCTCACCCCTGCCTCTGACGCGGTGCCGCTGCAGGCGCTGGCTGCGGCTCACCGGGTACGGCCGGCGCTGATGGTGGGAGCGGAAGGCGCGGGGCTGTCGTCGGCCGCGCTGGCCGTGAGTGACGTGCGAGTCGCGATTCCGATGCGGCGGGGAGTGGACTCACTCAACGTCGCAGCGGCGGCCGCGGTGGCGTTCTGGGAACTCAGTCGGGAGGACCAGATCCACGTAAGCGACTAACCTGCCCACCATGGGCATCTCGGTTAGACGGCCGGCTGAGCTGGTCGCACGGGTGACCGCACTGCGGGCTGCGATGGGCCCCACCCCAGGCTCGCTGTCATAGTGACCGGGCACAATCAGCGCGTGCTGGTGGCGGTGTCGGCGGACGGCGCGGGAGGCGGCTGGCTAGCACCGGTCACCACCCGCGGCGCGATGGCCGGACCGGTGCGCCGGGTCGACGACCTCGCGGCCGCCGTCGCCCAGCACGAGGCGACGGACGCCCCCCGCTGGTTGTGGTCCTCCACCGCGGCGATCTACCCGTGGTTGCTGCGCGCCGGTGTCCGGGTGGCACGCTGCCACGACGTGGAGCTGACCGAAGCGCTGTTGCTGGGTTGGGCCGGGCAGTGGGGCGCGCCCCGTTCGGTACCGGCCCTGCTGGCGCGCCGGCACGGCACCCCGGTGCCACCCGATCCACCGTCACCGTCCCGACCCGTCGGAGCGAGTGGCCAGGACACCCTCTTCGACGAGGTCCCCGTGTCGCCGCCGGTCACCGATCTCATCACCGCCTACCAGGATCAGCAGGCCCGGATCGGCGTCATGGCCGCGGCGCGCCGGTTCCACCTGCTCGTGGCGGCCGAATCAGTTGGGGCGTTGATCGCCGCTGAGATGAGTCACCACGGCTTGCCCTGGCGCGCCGACGTCCACGACGCGATCCTGACCGAGCTGTTGGGGCCCCGTTCACCAGTCGGTGGGCCCCCGCGTCGGCTCGCCGAACTGGCCGAGCGGATCGCCGCGGCTCTCGACGCGCCTGGGCTACACCCAAACTCGCCAACCGAGCTGCGTCGGGCGTTCGCTCGCGTAGGGGTGGAGCTGCCCGACACTCGGGCCTGGTCACTGCGCGGCGTCGACCATCCCGCGGTCCCGTTGGTGCTGGAGTACAAGGAGCTTTACCGGATTTGGACTGCCCATGGGTGGAGCTGGTGTGAGGCGTGGGTGCGGGACGGTCGCCTCCGCCCAGAGTGGGTGCCCGGGGGTGTGGTGTCGGGCCGTTGGGCGACCCGGGGCGGGGGCGCGCTACAGATCCCCCGCGCGGTACGAGGCGCGGTGGTCGCGGACGACGGCTGGCGGTTCGTCGTCGCCGACGCTGGCCAACTGGAGCCCCGGATTCTCGCCGCGGTCTCCGGGGACACCCGGCTCGCTGCCGCGGCGTGCGCCGGCGACCTCTACGAGGCCCTCGCCACGGACTCCTTCGACGGCGACCGTGGCCGCGCCAAGCTGGCCCTGCTCGGCGCGATGTACGGCCAGACCGGCGGGGGTGCCCTGCCCGCGATCGCGGTGCTGCGCCAGCGTTATCCGGCCGCATGGCGTTACGTCGAGGCCGCGGCGCGCACTGGGGAGGCCGGGGGGTTGGTGCGCAGCTGGCTGGGGCGTACCTGTCCGCCTGCTACGGCGAGCAGTGTCGACCTTGGCGCGTGGGAGTCGCCACAGGATTCCCGCCCCGCAGCGGCTGCCCGTTCCCGCGGTCACTTCACCCGCAACTTCGTCATCCAGGCCACCGCGGCGGAGTGGGCGCTCGCATTCCTCGGCTACCTGCGGTCGGCGCTGTGGCACTGCTCCGCCCAGCTGGTGTTCTTCCAGCACGACGAGGTGTTGGTGCATGCTCCGCGGGGAGAGGTCGACCAGGTATGCGCGGCGGTCGAGACGGCTGGTGAACGGGCGACGGCGCTGCTGTTCGGCCGCACCCGGGTCCGCTTCCCGCTCCGCTTGTCGGTGGTGCGGTGCTACGCCGACGCCGCATGACCGATAGGCTTCGGCCGAAGGCTTCTCTGTGGAGGTTGCGCTGAGCGTCGCCGGACTCGTGCTCGCCGCCGGCCGGGGTCGGCGCATTGGCGGTCCCAAGGCCTTGCTGCGCCATGGGGACGCGCTGTTGGTGGAGCACGCCCTACGAATGGTGCGGGATGCCGGTTGTGACCCGCTTGTGGTGATTCTGGGGGCTGCGGCTGACGAGGTGCGAGCGGCCGCCGACCTCGGTGACGCCACAGTGGTGGTCAACAAGGCGTGGGGGACCGGAGTCGGATCGTCGCTGCGGGTCGGCTTGTCCACCGTGGAGGAGTTGGGTGCCGAAGCCGTGGTCGTCGTTCCCGTGGACATGCCGGGACTGACCGCCGAAGCAGCCAGGCGGGTCGCCGCCGGCCCGACACCCGATGCCCTGGCCTGCGCCACCTTCGACGGACGCCGCGGCCATCCGATGCTCATCGGGCGTTCCCACTTCGCCGGCATCTCCACTCTGGCCAACGGTGACGTGGGTATACGACCCTACCTGTTGGCGCGGGCCGCCCAGGTCACGGAGATCCCCTGCGACGAGGTGGCTACGCCGGGCGATGTGGATACTCCTGAGGACGCCGCACGGTGGGGGATCCAGCTGCCCGGATGACGCCCGTCGTCGCGTCAGGAACCAAGCTGCCGACGCATGGCGCGCAGTACTTCCGCCACCGACCATGCTTGGAACGGGCAGCCGGTGGCCGCATGCGGCGGATCGCCGTCGGCGGTCTCGCTCACCGATCCCAGGCCCCAGTCGCGCAGGTGCGCGTCGACCCCGGTCAGGACGTCGCTCACTGGGCGACCGGCGCGTCGGCAGGCGTCGACGTACGGGCCCAGGAGCCACGGCCACACCGTGCCCTGGTGGTAGGCCCGGTCGCGTTCCGCCGGTCCACCCCGGTGGCGTGGGGTGTAGGCGGGGTCGTCCGGGGCCAGCGTCCGGAGCCCGAGCGGGGTGAGCAGAGCGGCGGCGGCCCGGTCGAGTACCACCGGGTCCGGCGTGAGCGGGGCGTACGGCAGGGAGTAGGCCAGTAGCTGGTTGGGGCGCAGCGAGCGGTCGTCCCCGCCCGGGCCGTCGATTACGTCGGCGAGCCGGTCGCCGGCGGGGAAGCGTTGGGCGAACGCCCGGACCGCGTCAGCGTGCAACCTGTGCACGTGCCAGGATTCGAGCCCCACGCGCTCCCGCAGCCGGACCAGCGCCGCCAGCGCGTTGATCCACAGGGCGTTCAGCTCGACCGGCTTGCCCGCCCGCTGCGTCACCGGTACCCCGTCGACCCGGGCGTCCATCCAGGTCAACGCGTAGCCGGCGGCACCTTGTCGAAGCAGTCCAGCCGGGTCAGTGCCGATGCCGTAGCGGGTGCCGTACCGGTGCGCGTCCACCGCCGCGGTGAGCACCGGCGCCAGTTCGGCCGCGAGGTCAGCGTCACCAGTGACGGTGACGTGCCGGTCCACCGCGTGCAGGAACCACAGCGTGGCGTCGGCGGAGTTGTACTCGGCTCTCCCGGTATCCGCGGTGTTGGCCAGCATCCCCTCGCTGAGGGTGGCCGCGTAGGCGCGTAGCAGCTCGCGGCCCTCGGCGGCGCGGCCGGTGGTGAGGAAGAGGCCCTCGTAGGAGATCATGGTGTCGCGTGACCAGGCGCCGAACCATGGGTAACCCGCGACCACCTCGGGCGTGCCGTCGCCGACCACGAAGGCGTCCGCCGCCAGTGTGAGCGCGGCGACCGTTGGATCGGTCGCGCCGGCGACGACGCTCCGATGGTGGGCGCGAGCCGTCTCGATGATCGCTCCGGCCGCCGGCGGGGCCGTCGCCAGGTCGTCGGCCCACGCCGTCACCTCGATCACGTCGCCGGGGCGCTCCAAAACCGCCGCGAAGTGGCCCGCATGCCACAGGTCCTCGGTCGCGGTGAGCCCGCGCGCAGCCTCCTCTCGCAGGTAGGCGCCGTACCACCAGTCTCCGGCTGGGACGAAACCGGGCCCCGCCACTCGGTAGGCACCCGCCACCTCGAAGCCGTCCATCACCGAGGTCACCGGTGGAGGCGGCCCCGCGGCCGTGCCCTCGGCGTGTGCGTCCCGCCAGGTGCACAGCACCTCCAGCGCGACCGTCACCGGACCTCCGGCCAGTAGACGGTGCCGGGCGGCGAGGCAGGGGCGGCCCGGCGCCATCGCCAGCTCCCGTTCCAGCACCACCGCGCCAACCCGCCACCGCCACCGGGGAAGACCGTCGATCAGATCGAAGCGTTCTAGGTAGGTGTGACCAGCAGGATCCACCACGCCGGAGCGCCACTGGTGGGTACCCAGCCGGATGCGCGCTCCCGACGGCCACCACAGCACGGGATCCAGACTGGCCACGCCCAGGTGCCGGCGCGCGATCGGATCTCCCGCCACGACCAACAGCCCGTGGTAACGGCGGGTCCGCAGGCCGCTGACGGTGCCCATCGCGTAGCCTCCCCGCCCGTCGGGCAGTAGCCACTCCCGTGTCGCACCGGTGTCGAGATCCCCGCACACCTGGGGGCCGAACGTCACCGACAGCGGCATCCGCGCCCCCCTCCACGTCGAGTAGGACCACCCGTTTCCTCCTCCGTGACGTGGCCACCTGCCTCGAATTCTGTCAGCCGGCGTCCTGAGCAGCGGCGACTTCGCCCGGCTCCGGCGTCGACGGCGATAACGTGGCGGCCATGAGCGAGCGGACAGACCGCCCGGGGGTCGATCCGGAGCGGGCCAGGCTCGCGGCGGCCGACGCCGGCCTCGAGCCGTGGCGCCAGTGGGGCCCCTACCTCGCCGAGCGCGCCTGGGGCACGGTCCGCGAGGACTACTCCGAGCACGGCACGGCGTGGACGTACTTTCCCCACGATCACGCGCGGTCTCGCGCGTACCGATGGAACGAAGACGGTATGGCAGGGATCTGTGACGAGGCGCAGACGTTCTGTTTCGCGCTCGCGCTGTGGAACGGATGAGATCCGATCATCAAAGAGCGGATGTTCGGACTCGGTGGTGACGGGGGCAACCATGGCGAGGACGCCAAGGAGTACTGGTGGTATCTCGACTCCACCCCCACCCACTCGTATCTGAGGTGGCGCTACCACTACCCCCAACACGCCTACCCGTACGACGAGCTGGTCGCGGTCAACGGCGCACGCGGCCGACACGACACGGAGTACGAGCTGGTCGACACCGGCATCTTCCTGGTCGACACCGGCATCTTCGACGACGACCGGTACTGGGCGGTGGAGGTGGAGTACGCCAAGGCCACCCCGACCGACCTGTGCATGTTGATCACGGTCGCCAACCGGGGCCCGGACCCAGCGACCCTGCACGTCCTGCCGACCCTGTGGTTCCGCAACACCTGTGCGTGGGGCCTGCCTGGCCGTGACCGCACGCCGAGCATCACGCTGGCACCGCCACGCCCCGGCGTGGTCACGCTTGTCGCCGACCACTGGGCGATGGGGCGGTTGCTCCTCGCGGCCGAGGGCGACCCGGAGCCGTTGTTCTGCAACAACGAGACCAACGCCCGCCGGTTGTGGGGCCGCAAGGGGCGCTCGCCGTACCCGAAGGACGAGATCAACGACTACGTGGTGCACGGCGCCGATACGGTGAACCCAGACCAAGAGGGAACGAAAGCAGCGCTACGGTACGTCCTCACGGTGCCGTCCCGACAGCAGCGGCAGCTGCGCCTGCGGCTGCGGTTGTCGGGTGCCGCGTCGGGCAAGCCGCCGTCGCCAGATCTCGGCGCCGACTTCGCCCAGATACTCGAGGCCCGTCGCGTCGAGGCGGATCAGTTCTTCGCGTCGTTGCTCCCTCACGCCGGCCACCACGAGCGTGTCCTGGTGCGCCAAGCCATCGCTGGTCTGCTGTGGAACAAGCAGTTCTACCACCTGGACGTGGCGCGCTGGTTGGCCGGCGACCCGGCGAGCCCACCACCTCCGGACGGCCACCGGTTCGGCCGTAACGCCGACTGGTGGCACATGAACAGCTTCGACGTCATCGCCATGCCGGACAAGTGGGAGTACCCCTGGTACGCCGCCTGGGACCTGGCCTTCCAGTGTGTCCCGCTGGCCCGAGTGGATCCCGAGTTCGCCAAGCAACAGCTATTGTTGTTGTTGCGCGACTGGTACCTGCATCCCAACGGACAGATTCCGGCTTACGAGTGGGCCTTCGGCGACGTGAATCCACCCGTGCACGCGTGGGCCGCGCTGCGGGTCTTCGAACTGGACGGTCAGCGAGACTACGGTTTTCTCGCCCGAGTGCTGCACAAGCTGCTGCTCAACTTCAGTTGGTGGGTCAACCGGAAGGACACCGTCGGGAACAACGTGTTTGAAGGCGGATTCCTCGGGCTGGACAACGTGGGTCCCTTCGATCGCTCGGCCGCCCTGCCGGTGGCCGGTGTGCTGGAGCAGTCCGACGCCACCGGGTGGATGGCGATGTACGCGCTGAACCTGCTGGAGATGGCGTTACGGCTTACCGAGCACGATCCCTCGTACGAGGATCTGGCGACCAAGTTCTTCGAGCATTTCGCGTACATCGCGAAGGCGGCCTACGACCAAGGGCTCTGGGACGAGCGGGACGCGTTCTTCTACGATGTGTTGCGCCTACCCGACGGGAGCCAGGTGCCGCTTCGGGTCCGGTCGGTCGTCGGACTGTTGCCGCTCGCCGCCACTATCTCGATCAGCTCCGAGACCCTCACCCGGCTGCCCGACTTGGACGCGAGGATCCGCTGGTTCTTGACGAATAAGCCGGAGTACACCGACGTGATCGGTGCGCGACGGCTGGGCGCCGAGGGTCGGCAACGGCGGCTGCTGTCTCTGGTCGGCCCGGACCAGTTGGTCCGCATGCTGCGCAGAATGCTGGACGAAGAGGAGTTCCTCTCTCCCTATGGGCTACGGACCCTGTCCCGCTGCTATCGGGAACGGCCGTTCAGGGTGACCTTGGGTGGGCAGACCTTCACGGTGGCGTATGAGCCGGCGGAATCCACGGCTAGCACGTTCGGTGGCAATTCCAACTGGCGCGGGCCGGTATGGTTTCCGACCAACTTCCTCATCATCGACGCCGTGCGCGAGTTCGCCCGGTTCTACGGTGACCACCTGATGGTGGAGTATCCCGCCGGCTCTGGCACGAAACACACCCTCACCGAAGTGGCTGACGATCTTTCTCGGCGCCTGGTCAGCCTGTTCCTGCCGGACGAGCACGGTCGGCGACCCATCTACGGTGCCTGCGAGCTGTTTCAGACCCATCCAGACTGGCGGGATCTCCTCGTGTTCCCGGAGTACTTCCACGGTGACAACGGCGCCGGGTTGGGGGCGTGGCACCAGACCGGTTGGACCGCGCTCGTCGTCGACTTGATCATGTCCCGGTACCGTTCGTAGCCAGTGCCTGGCCGGCTGTCTCCCGACGGCGACCACGTTGTCGTGGTGGTGGCGGTGGTGGCGGTGGAAGCCGCACCGATCTGTGGGACGTCCTGCGGGTGGTGGGGGTGTCCGGGATCGAACCAGACGCACGTCCGGATGCCATCCTGATGGTCCGTGACGCCATCCTCGCGGTGTCGCTGCACCCCGGACTTCCCGAGCGGGCGGCTTCTGGGAGCGGACCGTCGAGGACACGGCGGCGGAGCCGTCGCCCCACGTAGGCGCCGACGGTTGGAAAGGCACCGGGTCACGTTAGTCGGGCCTCGCCGCTGTCGTGACGGCCCGACCCACCCGCAGCAATCCCGCACCGATGAGGAACACGACCACGGCTCCGGTCGGCACACCGAGTGGCTCGTGCTCCTGCTGGCCGGCGGCGGCTTGCCACAGAAGACCGGTAATCACCAGGGCGTAGCCACCGATGGCGAGGGCGGTGGACAGACGGGCACGGGGCGCGACGGTCCTACGAGTGCGTCCGGCGCTGCTCCACTCGATGCGCCCGAAGAGGAGCACGAGGACGGCGAGGATGAGCGTCAGTGTCAGGACCCAGGGGATCCGCCACAGTAGCCATTCCGGTGAGGTGACCGGTGGGGTGGGAAGTGCCCCCAGCCAGTGCAGGAGGAGGACCGCGAGCACCGCGGCGCTCATGTGCCACAAGAAGAGCGTGAGCACGACGGCGTTCACCGCGACCACCGTCCGCCATGGCCGCTGACGGCGCAGCCAGCGTTCCACCGGCCCGCGCGTGAGCAGGGCGGCACCGAGCTGCGCGGTGGCGAGCGCCATGAGCGCCAACGACGGCGGTGCCGAGTTCTGCATCGGCGCACCCGGCACGCTGACGAGACTGACCGGGTACGGCCCCACGGTGGTCAGCAGGATCAGGACCCCTAGCCCGCCGACAAGCAGGGCGAGCGCGCCGCCGGTGTGGGTGGGTAGCCGCCGGTCGTACCAGAGGAAGCCGACCTGGTGAATGGCGAGCCAACCGAACAGGAAGTTGCCGTACGCCGCCACCTCGGTGCCGGTGACGAAACGCCCGACGTCGCCGAGTGCGACAGCGATCACCCCTGCCGCCGGTACCACCATGGCAGCTCGTTGGTGGACGGCGTAGGTGAGTGGCGTGAGTAGGACCATGCCGAGGTAGGCGACCAGGAACCACAGCGGCAACGTCGCCAGCCACACCGCTGCGGCGACCATACTCGGGTCGGCCCCCACCCCACGGGCGAGCACAGCGGAGCAGCCGAGCATGATCAGCAGAGCGGTGACCGGGCGGACCAGCCGCCTGCTGCGTTCGAGGAGCCATCCGCTCGCGGCGCCGGGGTCCGGGCTGCGGCGCCGGTACGACGCCAGCGACGCCGCGTTCGCGAATCCACCTACGAAGAAGAAGACCGGCATGACCTGGAAGAGCCAGGTCAACGGGTGGGCCCACGCAAGGATTGCCAGTGCGCTGTCGCCGGCGAGCTGACCGTCACGGTCGACCACCACGATCGCGAGCCAGTGGCCGAGCACCACTGCGCCGATGGCGACCGCTCGGAGGAAGTCGAGGTGTCGTTCGCGGGTGGCTGGCGTCCGCTTGGACAGGTCCCGCAGACGCCGCATGATCCTAGCCTAGTAAGGAAGGCCAAGGGGGTGCCGTCCAAACGGTCCGTCGAGTGTGACATCCGACGCGGACAGCGCCGGAGCCGCTGCCAGAGTGGCGTGCAGGGGGTAACCTTTAAAGCAAGGCGTCGGTCTTGAGCGATTGGGCGACCCCTCGGCGGCCTTACCGCCGAGGGGTCGAGCTGAGTGGGGATGGGGAGGGCGACCCCTTCCCCACAGGTGGTTCTACACCGTCCACAGATCAGCGCCTGCGGCGGTGTTGCCGCGCGGGAGCCATAGCCACGCGAGTGGTGGTGGTTTCACCTCCCTCCCGATGGGTGGGGCGGCCGGCGGCGGTGTCCGGGCGAGGTCCGTCGCCGGTCGCAATGGGTGTCGATGGAAGCGCTCCCACCGACGCGCTTCACTTTAGCGGGTGTTGCGCCGTTGTGAAACCCCCCTTACGAGATCGAAAAATCGTTGTCGTCCCTCCAGGTGCGCTGTGTTGCGATGGAAGCGCTCCCATGCCAGAATGGCGGCACTCGCGTGAGGGAGCCACCACATACTGCGCGGGGAGCCCAGGGCACCGGTGACGGAGAAGGCACCCCGTACCCCCACCACTGCCGTGCCTGTCCTGAAGCGACACGCACGCACACGGCGGTGGGTCAGTCTTTCTCATTCGCGAGGGAGTATTGATGATCCGATCCAGACGACGGCGTACCGCCCTACTCGCCGTCGGCGCCTTGGTGGCAGCCGGTCTGGTCGCCGCCCCGACCTCCCCGGCGCAGGCCCAGACCGGGTGCCGGGTCGACTATCAGACCAACGACTGGACCAGTGGTCAAGGCCAAGGTGGCTTCACCGCTCAGGTGACCATCACCAACCTCGGGCCAGCGATCAGCAGCTGGAACCTCACCTTCACCTTCCCCGCCGGTCAGCGGATCGACCACGGCTGGAGCGCCCGTTGGTCCCAGTCTGGTTCGCAGGTGACCGCGTCCAATGAAGGATGGAACGGCAACCTCGGTACGGGTGCGTCGACCACCATCGGGTTCAACGGATCGTGGACCGGTAGCAACCCGGCCCCGACCGACTTCGCCCTCAACGGCGTGGCCTGCAACGGACAGCAGCCGCCGGCGAACCAGCCGCCGACCGTCTCCATCACCAGCCCGGCGGACGGTGCGGAGTTCACCGCGCCGGCGGACGTGACCGTCACGGCGAGCGCCAGCGACCCGGACGGCAGCGTGGTACGCGTCGAGTTCTACCGGAACGGTTCGCTGGTCGGCAGCGACACCACCGCGCCGTACAGCTACACCCACACGAGCCTTCCGGCCGGTGAGTACGTGCTGTTGGCGCGCGCGGTCGACGACGACGGTGCGACCAGCGACGACTCGGTCACGGTGACCGTGGGCGCCAGCACCGAGCCGACCGTGCTGACCACCGTCACCACCGTCAACTTCACCGAGGGCAACACCGGCAGCTTCGGTGTGCGGTTGTCGCACCAGCCCTCGGGCAACGTCACCGTCACCACCACCCGGAGTAGCGGCAGCACCGCGATCACCGTGGACAGTGGCGCGACGCTGACCTTCACCCCGCAGAACTGGTCTACCCCGCAAGAGGTGGTGCTGTGGGCCCCCGAGGGCGCTGCTGGTGAGAGCGCACAGTTCACCGTCAGCGCTCCGGGACACGTTCCGGCCACCGTCACCGCCAACGTGCAGAGCGGCGGTGATGGCGATTCGGTGTGGGTCGACCGCTTCTTCGAGCAGTACGACAAGATCAAGAACTCCGGCTACTTCAGCCCGGAGAACGTGCCGTACCACGCGGTCGAGACCATGATCGTCGAGGCGCCTGACCATGGGCACGAGACCACCTCGGAGGCGTTCAGCTTCTGGCTGTGGCTGGAGGCCACCTATGGCCGGCTGACCGGTGATTGGCAGCCGTTCAACACTGCCTGGAACGTGATGGAGACCTACATCATCCCGGACCAGCAGCTCCAGCCCACCAACGCCAACTACAACCCGAACGACCCGGCCTCCTACGCGCCGGAGTTCAACGACCCGAGCCAGTACCCCTCGCCGTTGGACTTCGACGTGCCGGTCGGCCAGGACCCGATCGCGCAGGAGCTGGCCAGCGCGTACGGCTCGCCGAACGTCTACGGCATGCACTGGCTGATGGACGTGGACAACGTCTACGGCTTCGGCCGGTGTGGTGACGGTGTGGACGCTCCCGCGATGATCAACACCTACCAGCGTGGTCCGGAGGAGTCGGTCTTCGAGACCATCCCGCACCCCTCCTGCGAGCGGTTCAACTGGGGTGGCCCGAACGGGTTCCTCGACCTGTTCATCGACGACGAGCAGTACGCCCAGCAGTGGCGCTACACCAACGCCCCGGACGCGGACGCTCGCGCGGTCCAGGCCGCCTACTGGGCCCTGACCTGGGCGAAGCAGCAGGGCAACGAGGGCCAGATCGCGGCGAACGTGGCCAACGCCGCGAAGATGGGCGACTGGCTGCGGTACTCGTTCTTCGACAAGTACTTCAAGCAGATCGGTAACTGCATCGGCCCGAACACCTGCCCGGCCGGCTCCGGGAAGAACTCGGCGCACTACCTGCTGTCCTGGTACTACGCCTGGGGCGGCGGCCTGGGTGCGAACTGGGCGTTCCGGATCGGCTCCAGCCACACGCACCAGGGCTACCAGAACCCGATGGCCGCGTGGGTCCTGGCCGGCAACGTGCCGGAGCTCACCCCGCGGTCGCAGACCGGCGCGAGCGACTGGCAGACCAGCCTGGACCGCCAGCTGGAGTTCTTCCAGTGGCTGCAGTCGCCGCAGGGTGGCATCGCCGGTGGCGCCACCAACAGCTGGGACGGCCAGTACGGCCAGCCGCCAGCCAACACGCCCACCTTCTACGGGATGTTCTACGACGAGGACCCGGTCTTCCACGACCCGCCGAGCAACCAGTGGTTCGGATTCCAGGTCTGGTCGATGCAGCGGGTGGCGGAGTACCTCTACGTGACCGGCGACCAGCGGGCAAAGACCATTCTGGACCGCTGGGTGCCGTGGGCCATCGCCAACACCACCGTCAACCCCAACGGGACCTTCCAGGTGCCGTCGGAGATGTCGTGGAGCGGCGCGCCGGACACCTGGAACCCGTCCAACCCGGGCAGCAACTCCGGGCTGAGCGTCACCGTGGTGAGCCACGGTGAGGACGTCGGTGTCGCCTCCGGGTTGGCGCGGACCCTGCTCTGGTACGCGGCGGCCACCAACGACACCGCCGCGCACGACATGGGTCTCGCCCTGATCGAGAGCCTCTACGGGCAGATGGGTCCGTCCGGTGTGACCACCGTCGAGACCCGGGAGGACTTCGACCGGCTCAACGCCGAGGTGTACGTGCCACCGGGCTTCTCCGGTGTCATGCCGAACGGTGACCGGATCGAGCCCGGCGCCACCTTCGACAGCATCCGGTCGTTCTACCACAACGACCCGGACTGGCCGCAGGTTCAGGCCTACATCGACGGGACCGGTCCGGCACCGACGTTCCGTCTCCACCGGTTCTGGGCGCAGGCGGACATCGCGATGGCGTTCGCCGACTACGCCCTGTTGTTCGAGTAAGAGCCGAGCAGGGATGGGCAGTTTCCCCGCTGCCCATCCCCGCTCCCGAGACCCTCGAGTCCAACCCCTCTCACACGTGACCGGACTCGGGAGGTGGCGGGCCGGCCGGGTGGTTCCAGCGCAGCACCCGGCCGGCCCTTCCGTCTGCCTCGCGCCACTACGCGTGACGTATCTGCATGAAGTGACGCCCAGCGGTTCCCCTGCCCAGCCTCACCACGTACCTTCTAGTCGTTCCCGGGCGCGCGGCGTGCGGCATCGGCCGTGATGCGGGTGCGCGGACACCATCGGTCATTGTCGGGAGGCACCATGGGGCTCTCCGTTACGCGGCACCGGCGTTCGTGGTCGGCGAAGCATCTCGCCATCATGGTGGCGGCGGTGGTCGTGGTCGTAGGCGCGGTGGTGGCCGCCAGGTTCGGCGCTGACCGGGGAGGCTGCGGCGACGCCGGTATCGCCGTCGCTGTCGCCGCCGCACCCGATCACTATTCCGTCGTCAACCGACTCGCCGAGGCGTGGAACGCCGGCCAGCCCACCGTGGACGGGCAGTGCGTCGAGGTCACCGTCGAGGCGATGCCCTCCAGCTTCGCCGCAGCATCCCTCGGTCCAACGTGGGACCAAGAACGACACGGCCGACGTCCGGATCTGTGGCTGCCAGAGTCGAGCCTGTGGCTTCGAGTCGCCCGGGCTCGACCCGGGGCCGGCGTGCTGTTCCCGCCCGCACCACCCAGCCTCGCGACGTCCCCCGTGGTACTCGCCGTGCAGCGCGCTATGGCCGAGGCGCTGGGGTGGCCAGAGCGGGAGCTCGGCTTCGTCGACCTGTTGGAGGAGTTCGGCACCGGAGAAGGCTGGCAGCGCTACGACCACCCGGAGTGGGGGTTGCTGCGGCTGGCTCTGCCGGATCCGACCCAGTCGGTGCCGGGCATGGCCGCCGTACTCACCGTGCTCGACCCCGACGGTGATCAGAACGCGACCGACGAAGAGCTGCTCGCCGCGGTGGCGTTCACCAGGCTGATCGCGGAGGTGCCGACCGACGGAGAACGACTGCTGCGTCGGTACGACGAGGCCGAACGACTGGTAGCCAGCGACCTGCCGGCGGCCTTCCCCATTTTGGAGCGCGACCTCGCTCGCCGGCCTGTGCACGGTGCCGAACTGGTGGCGATCTATCCGCGGGAAGGAGTCGTGGTCGCGGACTACCCGGCGGTGCTCCTGGAAGGACCATGGGTGGAGGAGCCGCGTCGGCGGGCTGCGGAGGAGTTCGTCGCGTACCTGCGTGGGCCGGAAGGACGCCGCGCCTACCAGGAGGCGGGTTTCCGTGACCCCACCGGTGCCGCGCCGCAGGGCCTGCCGCTACCGCGCTCCCGCGGCTTCACCGTGGCGTTGCCGCCCCGCCGGACCGCGGCTCCCGCCGCGACGGTAGAGCTGCTCGGGGTGTGGGAGTCACTCAATCGACCTCACCGGGTCCTCGTGGTGCTGGACACGTCCGGCTCGATGGCCGATCCCGTGCCGGACACAGGGCTCACCCGTCTGGAGCTCCTCCAGCAGGCGGCGGTGCGTGGCGTCAGTCTGCTCACCGACCAGACGTGGGTCGGGTTGTGGGAGTTCTCCACCGAACTCACACCCACTACCCCGTACCGGCAGCTGGTGCCACTCGGCCCCGCGGGGGCGCCCCTGCCCGGCGGCACGGTACGGCGGCAGGCGATGCTCACGGCGATCGAAGGCCTCGCCGCCCACGGCGGCACTGGACTGTACGACACGGTGCACGATGCCTACCGCCTCATGAGCGACGAGTGGCATCCGGATGCGCAGAACCTGGTGGTGGTCATTACCGATGGTCGCGACGAGGACCACCTGGGCCGCAGCCGCGACGACCTGCTGGCCGCCCTCGCGGAGCTCACCCGCGACGACCGTCCACTACCAGTGATCGCCCTGGCGATCGGCCCTGAGGCCGACGTGGCCTCGTTGGAGGCGATCGTGACGGTCACCGGGGGAAGGGTCATCGTCGCCCGCGACGACGTCTCCGCGATCGAGCAGGTCGCTCTAGCCTTCGCCGGGCGGATCCGGTGAGGCCACCGTCGGAAGGATCTCGGCGAAGAAGCGCCGATGGTCGGCGAAGGTCGGATGCAGATCACCGAACCGGTCGGGAAGGATCCATCGCGCCTCGCTCACCTCCCGCGGGTTGAGACGCAGGGCTCCACCGGTGACGGTCGCGGTCCACCAGTGAAGTCGGAATGTGCCATCGTCAGTGTCGCACTCCCACACCTTCGCCAGCGGAGCCACGCTTAGCCCTACCTCCTCGGCGACCTCCCGGACTACCGCCGCTGACTGCCGCTCACCGGGCTCCACCGCGCCACTGATCGGCGTCCAGAAACCAGGCCGGCGTGTGGTCGGCGCTCTCTTGACGACGAGCACACGCCGGTGGCGCATCACCACCGCCACCACTGCGTCGAGAACGTTCACGCGCCTTTGCCCGATCGGAGCGTCGCCAGGCGCGAGACCGCGGTCGTCAGCACCTCGGGCCGCTTACAGAACGTGAACCGGATGAGGTGTCGGCCGGCGTGGGGATCGTCGTAGAAGACCTGAGCGGGTACCGCGACCACGCCACATCGCCGTGGCAGGTCCAGACAGAACTCCACGCCATCACGCCCGCCCAGTGGCGAGATGTCCGCGGTGACGAAGTAGGTGCCCTCCGCCGGAAACACCCGGAAGCCCGCGGCGGTCAAACCCGCCACCAGTTGATCACGCTGGGCCTGCAGGTCGGCACGAAACCGTTCGAAGTAGGCGTCGGGTAATCCCAGTGCCACGGCGACCGCCGGCTGCAACGGTGCCGCGTTGACGTAGGTCAAGAACTGCTTGACCCGGGTCACCGCGGACACCAGCTGGGGCGGCCCACTGATCCAACCCACCTTCCAGCCGGTACAGGAGAACGTCTTACCAGCCGACGAGACGCGCAGCGTACGCTCCCGCATGCCGGGCAGCCCGGCCAGCGGTGTGTGGGCGGCAGCGGCGTCGGTGAACACGAGGTGTTCGTAGACCTCGTCGGTGAGGACCAGCGTGTCATGGTCCTGGCACAACGACGCCAGCAGCGTCAGCTCTTCGAGGGTGAAGACCTTCCCGGTGGGATTGTGGGGAGAGTTGAGCACCACCATGCGGGTGCGAGGGCCGAACGCGGCGGCCAGCTGCTCCGGATCGAACAGGTACCGCCCGTCCGGCCCGGGGCGCAGGGTCACGGGCCGGCGTACCGCACCGGCGAGGGCGATGGCCGCGGCGTAGGAGTCGTAGTAGGGCTCGAAGCAGACCACCTCGTCGCCCGGTTCGCACAGGGCGAGGATCGCCGCACTGATCGCCTCGGTGGCACCGGCGGTCACGAGGATCTCGGTGTCCGGATCGTACTCCAGGCGCCAGAACCGGCGTTGGTGAACAGCGATCGCCTCCCGGAGTGCCGGAATCCCAGGCCCGGGAGGGTACTGGTTGTGGCCTGCTCGGATCGCGGTTATGGCGGCCTCGAGCATCTCCGGCGGCCCGTCGGTGTCAGGGAAGCCCTGCCCCAGGTTGACCGCTCCGGTGCGCGCCGCCAGGGCAGACATCTCGGCGAAGATCGTGGTGCCGAACTCGCGCATGCGGCTGACGAGCGGGTCGCTGGCGGGGGAGGGCGATGTGGTCACGCCGTCAGCCTATTATGCGGCGACGGCGTTCTCCCGCGCTGGCGTAGCCGTGACGACCACCTCTCGGAAGGACTATCCGTGCAACCCGGTCCACCCACACCTCCCCCCGGACCCGACCAGCCCTTCGGTGCACCACCGCCTGGACCGCCACCGCCCTACCCCGCCGTACCACCTCCCGGCCAGTCACCACAGAACACCATCGGCCTGCTCGGGATGATCTTCGGGATCGTCGGCCTCGTGCTGGCCTTGTGCTGTGCGTACGCGGGAGCCGCCACCGGGATCACCGGCGTGGTGCTCGGCATCCTGGGCATGCGCAAAGTAACCGAGGGCACCGCCACCAACCGAGGCATGGCCTTGGCGGGGATCATCTGTGGTGCGATCGCGACAGTGCTCGCGGTGATCAATATCATCCTCGGTGTCTGGTTGAGGAGCAGGGGGTACCTGGATGTCTGACCGGCACCACCACCGGATGGCCGCTAGTCGTCGCTCGCCGGTCGGATGATGGCGACTGGGCACTCCGCGTGGTGGAGCACCGCCTGACTCACCGAGCCGAGTCGAAGCCCGAGAAACCCGCCTCTGCCGCGGGCCCCGACCACGACCAACTGTGCGTCGGTCGAGGCCTCCACCAGCGTGCGCGCGGCTCGCCCGTGCCGGACCTCCTCCCGTACGGTCACCTGGGAGGCCTCAGGCAGGCGGGCGCGCGCACCGGAGACGGCCCGTTCGAGCACCCGTCCGCACTCGGCGGTCACATCCGAGGCGTCGTAGATCAGGGGAAGGCGCTCCACGGTGCGAGCCGGGAGTCGGCCGTACCACGTCATGATCGCCAGGAGATCGACCTTGCGGGCGTAAGCCTCAGCCAAGGCGAAGTCGAGTGCCGCGGCAGCGGAGTCGGAACCGTCCACGCCGACCACGACCGGGCGTTGCGGGTCGGACCGGCCCCGCGCCACGAGCACCGGTCTGCGTGCATGTGAAGCGACCTGGGCGGCGACGGAGCCGATCAACAGCCCGGCGAAACCGCCCAGACCACGGCTACCGAGCACGGTCATCGCGGCCTGATCGGACTCCGCCAGCAGTACCGGCGCTGCGGCGCCGGTGATCACCTCGCCGCTGATCGAGACGTCAGGAGCCAGGGCAGTCGCGTGCGCGAGCGCATCGGCGAGCACCCGGTCGGCTTCCGCGCGCAGCCCTGCCTCGGCTGGTCCGCCCGGAGGCGGCCCCAGGGGAACTCCCAGCAGCGGCCACACGAAGGCGTGCACCAGACGCAGCGGCAGGCCGTGCCGGCGTGCCTGATCGACGCCTAGGGCGATGGCATCCCGCGCCGATTCCGAACCGTCCACTCCGACGAGCACCGGGCCGCCTCGGATCTCCATGGCTCCAGCATCGCCGACCTCGCCGGCGTTTGTCACGGACTTGGCGACCTGGGTGGCTAGCGGCCCGGCTCCAGGCGCCGCATCGCCAGGCGGGCCGCCAGCGCCAAGAGCAGGATCTGCGCCAACAGCAGGAGGATCGAGCGCCACCAGGCTCCGGTGCTGGCTGTCCACAGAGGGTCATCGATCACCCGTAGCATGCTGCGTAGATCCACGGTGGAGGCGCCAGCGGCGAATCCCCACCGGGTCGGGGAGATCCATGAAACCACGTTGAGGACCGTCTCACCGGCGAGCTCGAACAAGCCGCCCGAGAGCACGAGCTGTGCCATGACGACGACCACGAGCACCGGCGTGGTCTGGGCCACCGTCCGGGCCAGGGCGCTGATGCACAGCCCCATCATCGTGCAGCTAGCTGCGACCATGGCGACCGGCACGATGATCTCGAGCAGCGGGGAGCCAAGCACGAGAGCCTGGGCCGGTGCTCCCCGGCCGAGCAACGAGAAGTAGACGAACACGGTCACCTGGACCACGTTGATCAAGCCCAGCACGGTGAACTTGGAGGTCAGGTACGCCCCGGGAGACAGACCCACGGCTCGTTCCCGTTTGTAGATGGGGGCCTCGTTGACGATCTCCCGGATGGAGGAGGCGATGCCGATGAAGGCCGCGCCGACGACGAGCACGACCAGCAGGCGCTGCGCCTCCAGACTGAACCCACCCACGGGCGGACCCAGTCCCGTCTCGCCCGGCACCGCGTGGGAGAGCAGCGCGAGCACCAGTGGCAGGCCGAGAAGGAACAGCAGGTAACCACGGTCGGCGCCGATCACGGCGAACATCCGCAGGCAAAGGGTGGCGAAGTGTCGCAACGGAGCGACCGGGTGCTTGGCCCTGGCCGCCATGGAACGACCACCCAGGTTGAGTGCACCGGCGATCGGGGCCGGCAGTTGGAAGCTGAACGAGCCGGTGTCGGTGTCGTCCGCCGGTGACGTCGGCAACGGCGGTGGTACCGGTGAGGCGGCCAGCCGCGTGTAGTGGGCGGCGATCGGTTCGGCGACGTAGCGTCGGTACAGGTCGGATTCCCGGTACCGCTTGGTCCAGTACTCCGGCTCGTGGGTGACCTTGGCGAAGACGTCCGCGTAGTCCTCGGCCTCGAAGAAGTCGAGCAGTTGCTCCGGCGGGCCGAAGTAGCCGGTGGTACCGCCCCGGCAGAGCACCAACACACGGTGGCACAGATTGAGGTGTAGTACAGAGTGGGTCACACACAAGACGGTCCGACCACGGTCGGCCATCTCCCGTAGCTCCTGCATCACCTCCTTGTCCAGCGCTGGGTCCAGGCCGGACGTGGGCTCATCCAGGCACAGCAGGGAGGGTTCGGTGAGCAGCTCCAGCGCTACCGAGGTCCGCTTGCGCTGTCCCCCGGAGAGCAGATCGATGCGCTGGCTGGCCTGCTCGGTCAGACCGAGGGTCTTGAGCACCTCTTCCACCCGGGCGGCGCGCTCCCGGCGAGGCACGTCGTCGGCGAAGCGCAGCGAGGCGGCGAACCGCAAGGCCCGCCGAACTGTCAGCTGCCGGTGCAGGACGTCGTCCTGCGGCACCATGCCGATGCGGTAGCGCAGCTCCGCGTATTCGGCGTAGAGGTCGCGTCCGTCGTAGTTCACCCGACCGTGAGTCGCCGGACGTAGGCCTGTCACCGCCCGGATGAGCGTGGACTTGCCGCACCCGCTGGGCCCGACCACCCCGAGCAGGCTGCCCTGGCTGAGCGAAAAGCTCACGTCGGAGAGGATGCGCTTCTTGCCGATGTCGACGGTGATCCGCTCCGCCGACAGCGAGACCGGCCCCGTGTCGACGTATTCGCGGAGCCGGTGGCCGTCGAATGCGAACTCGTAGCGGCCGACCGCGATCAGGTCACCTGGACGCAGCCAGGCCTTGTCGACCTGGGTGCCGTTGAGGTAGGTGCCGTTGGTGCTACCCAGGTCGATGAGCTGATGGTCGGAGCCGACCCGGCGAATCTCGGCGTGGCGGCGCGACACGAGCAGGTCGTCTTTCAACGTGATGTCGCACGCGTCGCTGCGCCCGATGGTGATCCGGCCGTCAGCGTCGAACGACGCGATCTCGCGGCGCCCGACCACCGCAGGCGGGGTCGACAGCGACGACGTGCGGGTGACAGAAGCCGGCTGGCGGGGTGCCGGCACTCCCACCGTCGACGACGGGTCCGCATCAGTGCTCGGCGGTGCCTCCGGTGTCGACGCGGGGGCCGGAGCCGTCGCTCGCACCGCGAAGGTCAGGATCGGCCCATCGTAAGGGCTACCGATGCGTACCTCAGAGCCATCCGTGATGGTGATCGTGGTGCTGCGGTGACCGTCCCGGTGGATGCCGTTGCGGCTGCCGAGATCACGTACCACCCACGCCTCGCCGGTGTGCTCCACCCGGGCGTGCCGTCGCGACACCGACTTGTCCGGCACCACCAGCTCACAGGAGCGTCCTCGACCGATGACCACGGTCTGGCCCGGACGCACCACTAGCCGAGTCGGGCCGTTACGAATCTCCAGGATCGGACCAACGACCTCAGAAGCAGTGTTGCTCCCCACGGGCAACATCATGGTGCATGCCGGCCAGTTGTCGCGATCGGCCAAGTGGTGGCTTGACCGGACTCGCCCCGTAGAATGGCGCGGTGATCGAGCCGGTGGTAGCGCCCAGCATCCTCGCCGCAGACTTCGCTCGCCTGGCCGACGAGGCCCACGCCGTAGCCGACGTCGCTGACTGGCTGCACGTGGACGTCATGGACTACCACTTCGTTCCCAACTTGAGCATCGGTTTGCCGGTGGTCCAGAGCCTGCGGAAGGCGACCGACCTGCCCCTGGACTGCCACTTGATGATCGACGATCCGCGCCGATGGGCGGTGGACTACGCCGAAGCGGGAGCCTACAACGTCTCCTTCCACGCTGAGGCCTGCGACGACCCGGTGGCGCTGGCCCGGGACCTGCGGGCAGCGGGGTCGCTCGCCGGACTGGCGATCGACCGTGACACCCCCCTCGAGCCCTACCTCGACGTGCTCCGTCACTTCGACGTGCTCCTGATCATGACGATCAAGGCCGGGTTCGGTGGGCAGGCGTTCATCCCGGAACTGTTGGAGAAGGTGCGTCTCGCCCGCCGGCACGTCGCGACCGGCCACCTCGAGCTGCGGATCGAGGTCGACGGAGGGATCGCCGCCGACACGATCGTCCAGGCAGCCGAGGCCGGCGCGGACGCGTTCGTGGCGGGCACCGCGGTCTACGGCGCCGACGACCCGGCCGAGGCGGTGCGTCGGCTGCGCACCGCTGCCCAGGGGGTCTTGAATCGCGACGGAAATTCGTAGACTGGCCGCGTGATCGAGCCACCCAGTGAGTGCGACTCAGGGGCGGCGGAGGGCGCTGATCCGCCAGCGCCGGACCGGGTCGGTCAGGGTTCCGGGGCGGACCACCCCCTCAACGCCGACCCGACCCAGGAGACGATCTTGGTCGTGGATGACGACCGCGACATCGCGCGGTTCGTCCAGATGAACCTTGAACTACACGGATTCAAGGCCATCGTGGCGCACGACGCGCAGGAGGCGTTGGCCTTGATCGTGGACCGCAAGCCTGACTTGGCGGTGGTCGACTGGCGGATGCCGGTGATGGACGGCCTAGAGCTGACGAAGCGGCTGCGGGCTGACCCTATGACCGCTGCTCTACCGATCATCATGCTCACCGCGAAGAGCCAGACGGTCGACAAAGTGCTCGGGTTGACCGCTGGTGCCGACGACTACTTGGTCAAGCCATTCGACACGCTGGAGCTGGTTGCCCGGGTCCGCTCCACCCTGCGGCGCATCCAGGAGTTCCGAGAAGTCTCTCCGTTGACCGGGCTGCCGGGCAACACCCGCATCCTGCGGGAGATCGCTGATCGGGTGCGCGGTGGTTCCGAGTACGCGGTCTGCTACGTCGACATCGACCGCTTCAAAAGCGTGAACGACGTCTACGGTTTCGGCCGCGGGGACGAGTTCATCAGCATGTTGGCGCGGTGCCTGCACCGGGCGGTGGTGGCGGCTGACCTGCCCCCGGCGTTTCTGGGCCACATCGGGGGCGACGACTTCGTGGTGGTGTGCGCACCTGAGCAGGTACGGCCGATTACGAAACGTGCGGTCGAGGACTTTGAGCGGGGGGCCGACCAGCTCTACGATCCGGAGGACGTTGCCCGCGGTTACCTCGAGGTGGTCGACCGGCGAGGCAACGTCCAGCGTCCGAACCTGGTGAGCATTTCGGTCGGGGTGGCGCTGTCGACCGCTCGCCGCTACACCGACCCGCGGGAGGTCATTGCGGTGGCGAACGAGATGAAGAGCGTGGCCAAGAAGCAGCCCGGCTCGTTCGTCGCCTACGACCGACGGTCGGTGGCCAACCGCCCTGGAGGCCTTACCGGCCGGGCCCCGGTGTGAGATTGGTCGCGCCGGTGTCAGTTACCGTCCGGAGACATGCCACACTCGGGGTGAACCCACCACGCGCTGGCGGGACTCGGTGAAATTCCGAACCGGCGGTGACCCTGGGCCCACGGCCCGGGCAGCCCGCGACCCGGTGGCATCCAGCCACCGGTGGACCTGGTGTGATTCCAGGGCCGACGGTTGGCCGCGGCGGACGAGCAGGGCTCGGGCCGCTGGCCAGACAGTCCGGATGGGAGACGGCGCGAGGGGGGGCGGACGCGTCCAGCTGCTGGACGCTGCACTCCGTTGCCCTCTGCTCACCCTGACCCGCTCGCGCGTCGCGAGAGAGGGAGGGCATGGCGAGTCAGGCCGAGATCGCCGCGATGGGCCGGGCGGTGGAACTGGCTGCCCGTGGGCTGGGTACGACCAGCCCCAACCCGGTGGTCGGCTGCGTGATCTTGGATGCCAAGGGCGC
This sequence comes from uncultured Micromonosporaceae bacterium, assembly GCA_964438855.1. GTDB lineage: Bacteria > Actinomycetota > Actinomycetes > Mycobacteriales > Micromonosporaceae > Natronosporangium. The sequence continues at coordinate 4,444 of CAYTMR010000034.1, read as the reverse complement.
CGTGGTCGGCGAAGGCTTCCACGCGTACGCGGGTGGACCGCACGCGGAGATCGTCGCGCTGGCACAGGCTGGGGAGCGCGCTCGGGGCGGGACGGTCGTGGTCACCCTCGAGCCCTGCGATCACCACGGGGTGACCGGTCCGTGCAGCACCGCACTCATCCGGGCCGGGGTGGCCCGGGTGGTCTACGGGGTACGTGATCCACATCCACGGGCGGCGGGAGGCGCGGAGACTCTGCGGGCGGCCGGGGTGGACGTGGAAGGTGGCGTCCGCCAGTCGGAGGTGGAGGCGGGCAACATCGCCTGGCTCACCGCGGTCCGTCGCGGTCGTCCGTACCTGATCTGGAAGTACGCCGCCACGCTCGATGGGCGCTCCGCCGCACTCGACGGTTCCAGCATGTGGATCACCTCGGAGGCGGCGCGGATGGATGTGCACGCCTACCGGAGCACCGTCGACGCGGTGATCGTCGGGGTTGGCACGGTACTCGCTGACAACCCGCAGCTGACCGCACGCAACCTGCGCGATGGCAGCCTGGCGATTCGGCAGCCGCTGCGGGTCGTGGTCGACTCGGCTGGGCGGACACCACCGGACGCTCGGGTCCGGGACGGTGCCGCGCCGACCTGGATCGCGACCGCCGCCGACTTCGGGGGGAAGCCGGACGACCAGGTGGACCTGCGTGAGCTTCTGGTCCGCCTTTACGAACGGGATGTTCGGGCGGCGCTGTTGGAGGGCGGCCCGCGGTTGGCGGGAGCCTTCCTCGCCGCCGGTCTGGTCGACAAGGTCATCGGCTACCTGGCGCCGAAGATGCTCGGAGCCGGTCCAACCGCGCTCATCGACACGGGGGTGACGACCATCGCCGACGCGATCGAGCTGGAATTGGTCGATGTCACCCGAATCGGGCCCGACCTCCGGTTCACCGCGATCCCACGCAGGGTGGAGGACTGACGTGTTCACCGGCATCGTGGAGGAGCTGGGCGAGGTGCGCCGGCTCGAGTGGCACGGTGAGGGCGGGGTACTGGAGGTGCGCTGCCCACCGATCGCCAGCGGCGTGCGGGACGGGGACTCGGTCGCGGTCAACGGAGTCTGTCTCACCGTGGTGACGACCGGAGCGGAGACGTTCCGGGTCGACGTGATGAAGGAGACGTTCGACCGCAGCACGCTGGGCGGGCTGGTGCCCGGTGCGATGGTGAACCTGGAGCGCGCCGCTACCCCGACCACCCGCCTCGGTGGTCATCTCGTCCAGGGCCACGTCGACGGGGTGGGCACCATCGTGGCCCGGACCCCTGGTGACCGCTGGGAGGACGTGGTGGTGGCCGTACCACGCCACCTGGCCCGGTACGTCGTCGAGAAGGGGTCCATCGCCGTAGACGGGGTTTCGCTGACGGTGGTATCGGTCAGTGATGAGCCCGCACAGTTCACGGTGAGCCTGATCCCCACTACGTTGGAGCGCACCACGCTTGGCCACCGTGCCGTCGGCGAGCAGGTCAACCTCGAGGTCGACGTGATCGCCAAGTACGTGGAGCGCCTGTTGTCGGGAGTGGGCCGATGAGTGGCACGGTCGAGCAGGCCATACGGGACATCGCGGCCGGACGGGCGGTCGTGGTGGTCGACGACGAAGATCGGGAGAACGAAGGCGACCTGATCTTCGCGGCGGAGAAGGCCACCCCCGAACTCGTGGCGTTCATGGTCCGATACACCTCTGGTTACATCTGTGTGCCGTTGACCGACGCCGACTGTGAGCGGCTGCAACTGCCGCCCATGTACCACACCAACCAGGATCCGCGCGGCACCGCGTACCGCGTGGCGGTGGACGCGCGTGACGTGGCGGGCACCGGCATCTCGGCGGCCGACCGGGCACACACGATCCGGGTGCTCGCCGATCCGGCCACCCGGCCGGTGGATCTCACTCGCCCCGGTCACGTGGTGCCGCTGCGCGCCCGGCCGGGTGGGGTGCTCCGTCGCCCTGGCCACACCGAAGCAGCGGTGGACCTTGCCGTCCTGGCCGGGCTCCGTCCGGCCGGGGTGCTGTGCGAGCTGGTCAACGACGACGGGACCATGGCTCGGCGTCCGCAGTTGGAGGAGTTCTGCGCCACCCACGGGCTGACGCTGGTGACGATCGCCGATCTGATCGCCTACCGGCGTCGCCACGAGAAGCAGGTGGAGCGGGTCGCCGAGGCGCGGATCCCGACTCCGCACGGTGAGTTCCGCGCCGTCGGCTACCGGTCCCTGATCGACGGCGCGGAGCACATCGCCCTGGTCCGTGGTGATCTGGCCGACGGCAACGACGTGCTGGTCAGGGTGCACTCGGAGTGCCTTACCGGTGACGCGTTCGGTTCACTGCGCTGTGACTGCGGCCCTCAGTTGGCTGCCTCCCTGGCACGGGTCGCTGCCGAAGGGCGGGGTGTGGTCCTCTACATGCGCGGCCACGAGGGCCGGGGGATCGGGTTGCTGCACAAGCTGCAGGCCTACCAGCTGCAAGACGGCGGGCGTGACACGGTCGACGCCAACCTGGATCTCGGCCTGCCCGCGGACGCGCGTGACTACGGCGTAGGCGCCCAGATTCTCTACGACATGGGCGTGCGCACCATGCGGTTGCTCACCAACAATCCCGCGAAGCGGGCCGGGCTGGAGGGCTACGGTCTGCGGATCGTCGGGCGGGAGCCGCTGCCGGTGCGACCACACCCGGAGAACCTGCGATACCTGCGCACCAAGCGAGACCGGATGGGACACCTGTTGGATGGACTGGACGTCGACGTCGTGGACGGAGCGGAGGTGCTGCCGTGAGTGCGGCCGGTGAGCCGGCGCTGCCACCGGTCGACGCCACGGGCCTGCGACTGGGGCTGGTGGCGAGTCGATGGCACGGTGAGCTTGTCGACCACATGTTGGCTCGGGCCACCGCGGCGGCCGAGGCCTGCGGCGTGGCCGATGTGATCACCGCCCGGGTCGTCGGGTCGGTCGAGTTGCCGGTGGTGGCGCAGGCGCTTGCTCGACGCTGCGACGCGGTGGTGGCGTTGGGCATCGTGGTCCGGGGCGAGACGGCGCACTTCGACTACGTCTGCCGCTCGGTGACCGACGGGTTGACCCGGGTCGCGTTGGACGAATCGACGCCGGTCGCGCACGCAGTCCTGACCGTGGACAACCTGGAGCAGGCCCGCGCCCGGGCCGGTCTGCCGGACTCCACCGAGGACAAGGGCTGGTCCGCCACGGTGGCGGCACTTGATACCGCCCTCGCGTTGCGCGCCTTGACCCGGGGCGGCGTACCGGTCGGCCGGCGGGCCTGAGAGAATCGCCGGTGTGAAGACCTTCGACGAGCTGTTCGCCGAGCTGCGTGCCAAGGCCGCCGCGCGTACCCCCGGGTCCGGGACGGTCGCGGCGTTGGAGCAGGGGGTGCACGCGGTCGGCAAGAAGGTCGTGGAGGAGGCGGCCGAGGCGTGGATGGCGGCCGAGCATGAGGGCCCGGAGCGGGCTGCCGAGGAGATTTCGCAGCTGCTTTACCACACCCAGGTGCTGATGCTCGCGGCCGGCGTGGATCTCAAGGACGTCTACCGACATCTTTAGACCCACCCCGCTACCTGTCCGTCCTCACACGTGGAGAGTCTTCATGCTGCGCGTCGCCGTGCCCAACAAGGGCAGTCTGTCTCAAGCCGCCACGCAGATGCTGCGCGAGGCCGGTTATCAACAGCGCACCGACAACCGTGATCTGGTCTGTCGGGACACCGACAACCAGGTGGAGTTCTTCTATCTGCGCCCAAGAGACATCGCCACCTACGTCGGCTCGGGGGACCTGCCGCTCGGCATCACCGGGCGGGACCTACTCGTAGACGCTGGCGGACCGGCGCGAGAGCTACTCGATCTGGATTTCGGCGCCGCTACCTTCCGGTTCGCCGCTCGCCCAGAGACCATCACCGACGAGACGCAGCTCGCTGGGCGTCGGATCGCCACCTCCTACCCGGGGGTAGTCAACGCGTACTTGGCCGAGCGCGGTATCTCCGCCGAGGTCATCCGACTCGACGGGGCGGTGGAGAACGCGATTCGACTAGGTGTAGCCGACGTGATCGCCGACGTCGTGGAAACCGGCGCCACGCTACGTCAAGCTGGCCTGGTACCGGTGGGAGAGCCGATCCTCCAATCCTCGGCGATCTTGATCGGGGGCCCGAACCTGCCGCCCGACGGCCTGGTGGCGCAGTTCCAACGCCGGCTGGAAGGTGTGCTGGTAGCCCGCCGGTACGTCATGCTGGCTTACGACGTCCGCGCGGAGTTGGTCGACGCCGCCTCCGCGCTTACGCCGGGGATCGAGTCGCCGACGATCTCGCCACTGCACCGGGAGGGTTGGGTCGCGGTGCAGGCGATGGTGCGTCGTTCGCAGGTGCACCGGATCATGGACGAGCTCTACGAGCTAGGAGCGAGGGCGATCCTGGTCACCGACATCCACGCTTGCCGCCTCTA
>CAYTMR010000033.1:24081-28649 GCA_964438855.1 uncultured Micromonosporaceae bacterium | reverse complement strand
TGGTGCCTGACGTTCCCGCAGGTCAGCGGGGGTAAAGCGGCTAGCAGTCGTAGTACATCGCGAACTCGTGCGGAGTGGGGCGTAGCCGGACCGGGTCGATCTCGTTCTCCCGTTTCCAGGACACCCACGTCTCGATCAGGTCGGGCGTGAACACGCCACCCTCCAGCAGGTACTCGTTGTCCCGCTCCAGCGCATCGAGCACCTCCGCGAGCGAGCCGGGGACCTGCTTGACGTTCTCGAACTCCTCCGGAGGCAGGTCGTACAGGTCCTTGTCGATGGGCTCCGGTGGTTCGATCTTGTTCCGGATGCCGTCGAGACCGGCCATCAGCATGGCGGAGAACGCGAGATACGGGTTGGCCGACGGATCCGGCACCCGGAACTCGACCCGCTTGGCCTTCGGGTTGGTACCGGTCACCGGGATCCGGGTGCAGGCCGACCGATTGCGCTGCGAGTACACCAGGTTCACCGGGGCCTCGAAGCCGGGCACCAGGCGCCGGTAGGAGTTGACCGACGGGTTGGTGAACGCCAGCAGGCTCGGCGCGTGGTGCAGCAAACCGCCGATGTACCACCGTGCGATGTCGGACAGGCCGCCGTAGCCGGTCTCGTCGTAGAACAGCGGCTCGCCGCCGAGGAACAGGCTCTGGTGGGTGTGCATCCCCGAGCCGTTGTCCCCGAAGATCGGCTTGGGCATGAAGGTCGCCGTCTTCCCGTTCGCCCACACGGTGTTCTTGACGATGTACTTGAACAGTTGCAGGTTGTCGGCGCAGTGCAGCAGGGTGGAGAACCTGAAGTTGATCTCCGCTTGGCCGGCGGTACCGACCTCGTGATGGGCCCGCTCCACGGTCAGGCCCACCTCGGTCAGCCGTGCCACGATCTCGTCGCGTAGGTCGGCGAAGTGGTCCTTCGGAGGCACCGGGAAGTAGCCGGCCTTGTAGCCCGGCTTGTAGCCGAGATTGGCCCCGTTCTGCTCAGCGCCGGTGTTCCAAGCGCCCTCGATCGAGTCGATGTAGTAGAAGGCCTGGTTCGGCGCGGTGTCGTAACGGATCGAGTCGAAGATGTAGAACTCCGCCTCGGGTCCAAAGTAGGCGGTATCGGCGATACCGCTGGCGTTGAGGTACTCCTCGGCCTTCCTCGCCACGTTGCGCGGATCCCGGGTGTAGGGCTCTCGGGTGAAGGGGTCGTGGATGAAGAAGTTCAGCGCGAGGGTCTTCTGCGTCCGGAACGGGTCGATGAACGCGGTGGAGACGTCCGGCAGAAGGAGCATGTCCGACTCGTGGATCTGCTGGAAACCGCGGATGGAAGAACCGTCGAACGCGAGGCCTTCGATCATCAGGCTCTCGTCGAACACCTCGGCCGGCACGGTGAAGTGCTGCATCCCGCCGATCAGGTCGCAGAATCGGACGTCGACGAACGCGACGTCCTCGGCGCTCAAGTAGCGGAGCAGCTCATCAGGATTGGCGAACAAGGGTTCCTCCTGGTGCTTTGCGGATCGGGTGACTCCCCGGCCCTACGCAGCTCCGCGCATGTCGGCCGGCTCGTACCGGCGACGTTAAGGCGACGCGGTTGCCCAGGCATGTCCCGACTGTTTCCGTGCTGTTAAGAACCGAATTTCGTTTGTTTCACTCAGCGACCCCGGACCGCTCCGCGCGGCGGCCGGAAGTTGCGGGGGATCATGTCCTTCGGGATGGCTCCCTTGGGCATTCGCGGACGGGAGGCGAGCGCCTTCAAGCGCTTGTCCAACGCTGAGACGTCACGCCCGGACATCGCTTTGGGTAGCCGCATGAGCTCGAGCCGCAGCTTCCGCAGCGGCACCTCACCCTCGCCGTGACCGAGGATGAAGTCGTACAACGGCGCTGAACCGATCACTTTGGATAGCCGCCGCTTCTCCTGCCCGAGCAGATTGCGGACTCGCTGCCGATCACCCTCGGCGACCAGGATGACCCCGCGACGGTTGAGTACCAGGTGCACCATGTCCAGCTGCGTGGTCGCCGAGATCGCCGGGGTCACTCGCCAGTCGCCCCGCATCTGTTCGATGATCGAGGCTGCGGCGCCAGGCTGCTGCTCGGCGGCGGCCATGAACACTCGCCCGGAACGGACGTTGAGGACGATGAGCACCGCGAGCAGGGTCAGCAGCAGACCGAGTGGCAGCCACAGCCAGCCGAACCGTGTGACCGCCAGGACGGTGAGGGCGAGGGGGATCACGATGGCGCCAGCCACGAACGGGAGGAACCATTTATCCCGTTTCGCGGTGAAAGAAAAGATCATGCCGATTTGCTTCAATCGGCCAAAGAATCCGACCTTCTCCTGATCGCCCTGCGCCATGTGATCGAGTCTAGTCGGCGCCTCAACGGCACCGTCCCCGCTAGCCGTTACCGCCGCCGTCAGTGCCCCGCTGACCGTCGCGCTTGGCCACCGCCTCACGGTAGAGGCGTCCCGCACGGTACGACGAACGCACCAGCGGGCCGCTCATCACCCCAGCGAACCCAATCTCGCGAGCCTCCTGCGCCAGCTCGACGAACTCCTCAGGCTTCACCCACCGCTCCACCGGGTGGTGGCGGGGAGTGGGACGCAGGTACTGAGTGATGGTGATTAGCTCGCAGCCAGCGGCATACAGGTCACGTAGCGCCTGCGACACCTCGGAGCGCTCCTCGCCCAGGCCCAGGATCAGGTTCGACTTGGTGACCAGTCCGCGAGCCCGGGCCTGAGACAGCACCTCCAACGACCGCTCGTAGCGGAACGCCGGGCGGATCCGTTTGAAGATGCGCGGTACTGTCTCGATGTTGTGCGCCAGCACCTCGGGGCGCGCGTCGAAGACCTCATCCAACCGTCGCTGCATTTCGGGGGAGATTCTCGAGCTGGCGCCGTCGCTGCGGGCGCTGAAGTCGGGAATCAGCAGCTCCACCCCACAACCGGGCACCTTGTCATGGATCTTGCGGATCGTCTCTGCGTACAGCCAGGCTCCGCCATCAGGCAGGTCGTCTCGCGCGACACCCGTGACCGTGGCGTACCGCAGCCCCATGGTGGCCACCGACTCGGCGACCCGGCGCGGCTCGTCGACGTCGTACTCGGCTGGTCGGCCGGTGTCGATCTGACAGAAGTCGCATCGACGGGTGCACTGGTCGCCGCCGATCAGGAAGGTCGCCTCTCGATCTTCCCAACACTCGAAGATGTTGGGGCACCCCGCCTCCTGACAGACCGTGTGTAGACCCTCCTGGTCGACCAGGGAGCGAAGCTGGGTGTACTCCGGGCCCATCTTCGCCCTGACCTTGATCCACGGCGGTTTGCGTTCGATCGGGGTGGCCGCGTTGCGTGCTTCGATCCGCAACAGCCGGCGTCCCTCAGGCAGTACGGCGGTCACACGGCCAGGGTACGCCGAGGATCGTCCCGTGCCGACTCAGTGGTCTGGTTCGTATCCTTCGCCGCAGTTTCCAGGACACTGCTCCGCCGGGGCGCGTTCAATCCGCCAGCAGGGTGGGAAGGTGGCGCTCGACCACGGCCAGCACCTCGTCGACGGTGACGCGCCGGCCAAGCTCCATCGACAGGGACGTGACACCAGCGTCGGTGATCCCGCAGGGGACGATGCGGTCGAAGTGCGACAGATCGCAGTCGCAGTTGAGAGCGAAGCCGTGCATGGACACGCCGCGGGCGACACGGATGCCGACCGAGGCGATCTTGCGGTCGGGCCGTTCGCCGTCACCGGCCACCCACACCCCACGTCGACCGGGGACGCGGACAGTCTCCACCCCGAGTTCGGCACACGTGTCGATGACGACCTGCTCCACCCGGCGAACGTGGGCCACCACGTCACGGGGACGACCGGCTTCCCCAGGCAGTCGGATGATCGGATATCCGACTAGTTGACCCGGGCCGTGCCAGGTGATCAAGCCGCCGCGGTCGACATCGATCACCGGGGTGCCGTCCACCGGGCGGTCCCAGGGGCGGGTCTGCTTCCCAGCGGTGTAGACGCTGGGGTGTTCGAGTAGGAGGACCGTGTCGGTCGCCTCACCCGCCACGACTGCGGCGTGAATCCGTCGCTGTTCCTCCCACGCGGTCATGTAGTCGACGACGCCGCATCGGCGTACGTCCAGGCGTGTGGGGGTCTGCAGGATGCCGGTCACCACTTCAGAGTAGCCGCGGTGTGGTGCCGGCTTGCGCGTCGACCGGTCGAGTGAAGCGCGCCGTGGCGGGATTGACGAGCTAGTTGAAAACGACTATCAACTTCATTATGAAGATTGCCCTGCTGCCACCAGCGCGTTCGGGTCGGTGGCGTCCGACTTGCCGTTACGGGACCGTTCGCCACCGAGGCCCCGGGCGTGGCCGGGGTGGTCCACCCGACCTGAGCTCGAACCGCGCAACAGTGCCGCGGACGCCGGAGCCCGCCAGTGTCGGCGAACGAGGACCTCACTGAGCAGATCGATCTCGAGCGTGGACCCAATGAGAAAGGAGCCAGAGATGTCGTTGGAAGTCCCCACCGCCCTGCTGGAGCGGGCTGAAACCGGCCAGGTGGACGAGACGGAGTTCGTCGCCTGCGTCCGGGACTCACTGCCCTACGCATGGCGGGTCGTGTC
>CAYTMR010000033.1:0-23981 GCA_964438855.1 uncultured Micromonosporaceae bacterium | reverse complement strand
CACTGCCCTACGCATGGCGGGTCGTGTCACAGGTCGCAGGACGGCTGGCGGGGCAACCGCCCCAGGTCGAGTACGTGGACCACGCTGATCCGCCGCCGAGCGAGGCCGACCGGGGTCAGCTGCTACGGGCACTGGCCTCGGACGCCATTCGTGGGTCGTTGGAGCGCCACTTCGGCGTGACACTCGCCTTCCAGAATTGTCACCGGGTGGTGGCGTTCCGGCCCGCCGCGGTGGCGGGGGCGACGTACGCCGAGTTCATCTCGCCCGAGGCACAGTTGCGCAACCAGTCCCCAGAGCTGCGGAACTGCTAACCGGCACCCGCCGTCGGCACGCCGGTGCGTGCGGCGCTGATCAATCGCGCAGCGCCGCACGCATCGCCGACGGCAGGTCAGGATGCGAGAACGGGAAGCCTGCGCGCGTGAGGACGCCGGGAACGACCCGCTTGCTCGTCAGCGAATCACGGCCGATCTCGCCCATCAGCGCTCGGGCGAGGACGCCGGGAATCGGAAACATCGCGGGGCGGCGCAACTCGCGGCTCAACACCCGCGTGAACTCAGCGTTGGTCACCGGCTGCGGACCCACCAGGTTGACCGGGCCGGCGAGATCGTCGCGTCGCAGGAGGAAGACCACCGCGTCCAGCCAGTCGGCCATGGACATCCACGGCATCCACTGCCTCCCGCTGCCCAGCCGACCGCCGACGCCCAGCCGGAACGGAAGGAGTTGCGGGCCGAGCAGGCCCCCGTCTCGATGCAGCGGGAACCCGGTGCGCAAACGCACCACCCGGACCCCGGCCTCTTCGGCGGGCAGGCTAGCCGCCTCCCATACCCGGCAGGTGTCGGCGAGGAATCCGTCACCGGCCGGGGCCTCCTCGTCGACCTCGGTATCACCGGTGTCGCCGTACCAGCCGACACCCGACGCTGCCAGGAACACCGATGGTTTCCGTTCGGCGGCTGCGATCGCCCGGGCGAGAGTACCGGTGCTGTCGACCCGGCTGGTGCGGAACTCCCGTCGATATTCATCGCTCCACCGCCGCACGGGCAGGCGGAGTGGCCCGATCTGGGTGGCGAGCGGGGTACCGGCCAGGTTGATCACTGCGTCGGCGGTGGCGACCACGGTCGGGTTGAGCAGACCGGCGTCCGGGCGCCACTCGACTTCATCTGGAGCCTGGGCGCCGCGTCGGACCAGCCGTACCACCTCACATCCGTCGGCTCGCAGGCGGTCGCGTAGCCGGCGGCCGAGAAAACCGGACGATCCTGCCATGAGGACGCGCATGTCACCATCCTGCCCTGACGAAGACGCGGTGGGGGCGAACCGCCCAGTTGACAAACCGGGTGATCCGCCCCCACCGCGTCAGCGGTTGATCAGGCCAGGCCGAGCTCGGACTCGAAGGCGCCGGCCTCCAAGCGCTCCTTGATCGTGCCGAGGAAACGGGCAGCGTCCGCGCCGTCGACCAGCCGGTGGTCGTACGACAGCGACAGGTAGACCATCGAGCGCGGCACGATGATCTCTCCCAGGTTGGGGTCGTCCACCACCACGGCCCGCTTCACCACCGCACCGGTGCCGAGGATGCCCACCTGCGGCTGGTTGATGATCGGGGTGTCGAACAGTGCCCCGCGGCTGCCGGTGTTGGTGAGAGTGAAGGTGCCGCCGGAGAGTTCGTCCGGACTCACCTTGTTGGCCCGGGTGCGCTCCGCGACGTCGGCGATTCGCCGGGCCAGTCCGGCGAGGTTGAGGTCACCGGCGTCACGGATCACGGGGACGACCAGACCACGCTCGGTGTCCACGGCGATCGCCAGGTGTTCCGCGTCGTGGTAGGTGACAGTGCCCGCTTCCTGGTCCAGCGAGGCGTTCAGGAGCGGGTGCACCCGCAACGCCTCCACCGTGGCCAGGGCGAAGAAGGGCAGGTAGGACAGCTTCACTCCGTGAGTGGCGTAGAAGTCGTCCTTGACCTGGTCCCGTAGCCGGGCGATCCGAGTCACGTCGACCTCGACCACCGTGGTCAGCTGTGCCGAAATCTGCAGCGACTCGACCATTCGCCGGGCGATCAGGGCCCGCAGCCGTGGCAGCTTCTCGGTGCGGCCCCGCAGCGGACTCGGCTCCGGCTTCGGCGTGGGCGCGGTCGTCGGTGCCGGAGCTGCTGGCGCGGCGACCTCCGCCTGGGCCCGCTGCCGTGCCTCTACCGCGTCGAGCACATCCTGCTTGCGAATGCGTCCACCGACCCCGGTGCCCTTGACGGTGGACAGGTCGATGCCGTGCTCCGCGGCGAGCTTGCGCACCAGCGGAGTCACGTAGGCCCCGCTGACCTCGGCGCGGGGTGCGCTCGGAGCCGGCTGGGGAGCAGTCGGTGCCGGTGCCGGCGGCGCGGCAGGCGGCGGAGCCGCGGTCGGCTGCACGGCCGGGGGTGCCGGCTCGGGCTCTGGCGCGGGCGTCGGCGTCGGCTGCTGCGGCGCCGGCGCGCCGCTGCCGATCACGGCGAGGACCGCGCCCACTTCGACCGTCTCGTCCTCGGCGACCCGGATCTCCTGCACCGTGCCCGCGACCGGCGACGGAATCTCCGTGTCGACCTTGTCGGTGGAGACCTCCACGAGCGGCTCGTCGACCCCGACGTGATCGCCGACCTGCTTGAGCCAGCGGGTGACCGTCCCTTCGGTGACGCTCTCACCCAGTGCGGGGAGCTTGACCTCGGTGCCTGCGTCGGTGCTGGTGGCGGCGGCCTTCGCCGCCTCGCCCGCGGCAGCGGCGGTGTCCTGAGCCTGCGCCGCCGGCGCGGGCTCAGGCTCCGGCGCGGGTGCTGGGGCCGCAGCGGCCGGTGTCGTCGCTGCGGGTTCCTCCCCGTCAGTGGCGATCACAGCAAGCTCCGCACCCACCTCAGCGGTCTCGTCCTCCGGCACCAGGATCTGCGAGATGACGCCCGAAACTGGGGAAGGGATCTCGGTATCGACTTTGTCGGTCGACACCTCCAGTAGCGGCTCGTCGGCCTCCACCCGCTCACCCACCTGCTTGAGCCAGCGGGTAACCGTGCCCTCGGTAACGCTTTCACCCAGCGCGGGCATCTTGACCGGTACCGGCATCTCGGGTTGCTCCTTCGGTAGCGAATCGACTCGAGGTTCAGCTGTGGGCGTGCAGCGGCTTGCCGGCCAGGGCCAGGTGGGCCTCGCCGAGCGCCTCCGTCTGGGTCGGGTGTGCGTGGATCAGCTGGGCGACGTCGGTCGGGTAGGCCTCCCAGTTGTAGATGAGCTGCGCCTCACCGATCTGCTCACCCATCCGGCTGCCCACCATGTGCACCCCGACGATCGGCCCGTCGACCAGCCGGACCAGCTTGACGAACCCTTGCGTCTTGAGGATGGCGCTGCGGCCGTTGCCGGCCAGGTTGTAGTTGTAGGTGGTGATGTTGTCGGTCCCGTACTTCTCGCGGGCCGCGGCTTCCGTGAGGCCGACCGAAGCGATCTCCGGGTCGCAGTACGTCACCCGGGGGATGCCAGCCTCCTCCACCACCGGTGGGTTGAGCCCTGCGATGTCCTCGGCGACGAAGATGCCGTGCAGGAACCCGCGGTGGGCCAGCTGCAGCCCGGGCACGATGTCGCCGACCGCGTACACCCCGGGCAGGTTGGTCCGCAGCCGCTCGTCGGTGACGACGAAACCCCGGTCGAGGTTCAGGCCCTGCTCCTCGTACCCCAGGCCCTGGGTGACCGGGCCGCGTCCCACGGCGACCAGCATGAGTTCGGCGTCGATGGTTTCGCCGCCGGCTATGGTGACCCGCACTCCCGACTCGGTGTGCTCGACCCGCTCGAACGCCTTACCGGTGCGGAAGGCGATGCCCCGGCGACGGAAGGACCGTTCGAGTTGCTTGGAGACGTCCTCGTCCTCGCCGGCGACCAGGCGTGGCAGCGCCTCCACGATCGTGACGTCGGCGCCGAACGAACGCCAGACGCTGGCGAACTCCACACCGATCACGCCCCCGCCGAGCACCACCACGGAGCGGGGCACACGGTCCAGCGTGAGCGCATGCTCGCTGGTGATCACCCGTTCGCCGTCGATCTCCAGCCCGGGCAGGGTCTTGGAGTAGGAGCCGGTGGCAAGGACCAGGTGGCGACCGGTGAGCCGCTGCCCGCCGACGTCGATCTGGCGGGGGCCCACCATCCGGCCCTCGCCCTCGAACAGGGTGACCTTCTTCGCTGCCTTGACCAGGCCCTGCAGGCCCCGGTGCATCTTGGAGACCACGCCGTCCTTGTACGAGTGGACGCCGGCCATGTCGATACCGGTCAGCTCCGCCTTGATACCGAACTCGCCGGCATCGCGCGCCGAGTCGGCCACCTCGGCGGCGTGCAGCAGCGCCTTGGTGGGGATGCAGCCACGGTGAAGGCAGGTGCCGCCGAGTTTGTCCTTCTCGATCAGGGCCACGGACAGGTCCAGCTGCGCCGCGCGCAGCGCCGTCGCGTAGCCGCCGCTACCGCCGCCGAGCACGACGACGTCGAATTCGTCAGTCACGTGAACTCCCACATCGCTGCCGAAAAGGTGCCCGGACATCCGGGTGCCGCCTCGGCCATCTTGTCACCTTCACTATCGCGCCGCGACGCCAGGTACGCGAGCCTGTGACCCTCGACGTACCCTTACCAGACAAGATGTCGTCAGTGGTAGGGGAGATGCCTGGTGGCCTGGTTTCGACGGCGCAAGGCTAAGCAGGGGTCGCCGGGGGACCGACCCGCCAATCGTGGTGATATCGAGCATCTTGAGAACTTCGTCCGCAGTCGTCGCGGGGTGGAGGCCTTCATTGAGCCTCGCACCACAGTGACTGAGACTACCTTGGTCCTCGTCGCTCACGACGGGGAATGGACGCGTCGCCGGATTGACGGGCCTGAAGGAGCCCGCCAATTCGCCCATCGGCTCGCTATCCCCGTCTACGACGTGGCGCTGGTCGGCTACCCCAAGCGGATGCGTGAGTTCAACGAGCGGCGGCGACAGGCCGCCCGCGCTGCGGCGCAGGGGAACGCCGCAGCGGATGGAGCGAAACCGGCGGACGGTGCCACCGGTCTCCGCTCCATCGGTGATGCACCGGCGACTGGCAGCGGCCCGGGCGGCACTCCCAGGCCAACGGCTGGCCCGGACCGCAGCGCGGAGGACTCCCGGCCGGCCAGCACGTGAGGTCAGTGCCGTGGGCCAGTGTCGGCCAGGTCCTCCAGCAACTGCAGCAGAGTGCGTACCGGCACCCCAGTGCCGCCCTTGCTGACATAGCCGTAGGGCTCGCCAGTGTGGTAGGCGGGGCCGGCGATGTCGATGTGCGCCCACGGAAGATCCGGAGTGACGAACTCCGACAGGAACCACGCCCCTTGGAGCATGCTGCCGGACCGGTCCAGGCCGGCGGCGGTCTGCAGAATATCGGCGACTGCTGAGTCCATGCTGGAGCGCACGTCGTCGGGCATCGGCATCGGCCACATCTGCTCACCGGCTACCTCCCCAGCCCGACGTACCCGCTCGCACAGGTCCGGGTCACCCATCACGCCGGCCACGCGCTTGCCCAGCGCGACGATCTGGGCTCCGGTGAGGGTGGAGGTCTCGATGAGGTAGTCCGGCTCATCCTCGCAGGCGCGTGCGATGGCGTCGGCGAGGATCATCCGCCCTTCGGCGTCGGTGTTGAGCACCTCGACCTGCTTGCCGTTGTACATCCGCACCACGTCACCCGGTCGGTACGCCGTGCCCGACGGCATGTTCTCGGCCATCGGTAGGTAGGCGGTGACCGTCAGCTTGGGCTTGAGCGCGGCGAGCGCGATCAGGGTGGCGGCGACGGCGGCGGCGCCGGACATGTCAGAGGTCATCTCCCACATGCCCTGAGAGGGCTTGATGGAGACGCCACCGGTGTCGAAGGTGATGCCCTTGCCGACCAGCGCCACCCGGGCGGTGGAGCGACCACGGGCCGGGGCGTACTCCAGGCGGACCAGCCGCGGCGGAGCCGCGGAGCCTTGGCCGACGGCGAGGATGCCGCCGTAACCGCCCCGGCGAAGCGCCCGTTCGTCGAGCACGTCCACCGCCAGGCCGGCCTCGCTCGCCGCCTCCGCGACCTGTTCGGCGAAGTCCGGTGGGCGCAGGAGGTTGGGAGGCGTATTGACCCAGTCACGGGTGCGCGCCACCGCGGCGGCGACGGTGCTGGCGCGTCGTACCTCGGCGCGTAGGGCTCGGTCACGTGTCTCCGGGACGTGCACCATCAGGGCGCTGATCTTCCGGTCCGGCTGCGACTGCTTGTAGCCAGCGAACCGGTAGGCGCCCAGCAGGGCGCCTTCCGCCACCGCCCGCACTGCCTGCGGCGCGGTGTCGTCGTCGGGCACGGGCAGCGCCAGCGCCACCTTGCCGCCTCCAGCGGCTCGCACCGCGGCACCCGCGCCGCGGCGCAGCACCTCCAGGTCACAGCCGGCGCCGGCCGGCACCGGTCCGAGACCGACGGCGACCACCAGTGGCGCGGCGATGGTGCCGAGCGTGGCGAGTTTGACGACCTCTCCGGCGGCGCCGGTGGCGCCCAGCACCCGCAGCGCGTCGGTGAGCTGGCCGTCAAAGGCGGCGGTGATGCTCTCCGCGCCGGAGGCGACCAGCAGTTCCCCGGCCCGGTCGTGACTGTGCACTCCGAGCACCACGGCGTCCACCGCGGATTCGGCTGGGTCGCTGTCGAAGAGGCTCAGGCGGGGGAGGCTCACGCGGTCTCCAAGGCTGTCGTCGTCTTTCCGATCCCGCTGATCGTAGCCAGCGGGATCGGCGCGATAAGTTCCGGTCATGACCGACGCGACACAGCCGCCCTCGAAGACCCGCGGGACACTTCGCCGATCACCACTGCACGATCGTCACCTCGCGCGGGGCGCCAAGTTCTCGGCGTTCGGGGGCTGGCAGATGCCGTTGGAGTACGCCGGCGGTGGGATCATCGCCGAGCACACCGCCGTCCGGGAGGCGGTGGGGGTGTTCGACGTGTCGCACTTGGGCAAAGTTCGGGTGACCGGACCTGGCGCGGCGGCGTACCTGAACCGGTGCTTCACCGCCGACTTGGCGCGCGTCGGTGCTGGCCAGGCGCAGTACACCCTGTGCTGCGACGACACCTCAGGCGGAGTGGTGGACGACCTGATCGCCTACCGGTACGGAGACGATCACGTGTTCCTGGTGCCGAATGCCGCCAACGCCGGCGAGGTGGTGCGCCGACTGGCAGCGGCCGCCCCGCCCGGGATCCGGATCGACGACGAGCACGAGCGGTGGGCGGTGCTTGCGGTTCAGGGGCCACGCTCGACGCAGGTCCTGGCAGGGCTCGGATTGCCAACCGACCTGGCGTACCTCAGCTTCGCCACCGTGGGCGAGTTGGTGGTGTGTCGTACCGGTTACACCGGCGAGCGTGGGTACGAGCTCGTGGCGCCGCTCGGGCGCGCCGGCGACCTGTGGGACGAGGTGCTCGCCGCGGGGGCGGCGCACGGTATTCGGCCGTGTGGACTGGGGGCCCGCGACACACTGCGTACCGAGATGGGATATCCGCTGCACGGCCAGGACCTTTCGCCGAAGATCACCCCGGTGCAGGCCCGGATGGGTTGGGCGGTTGGCTGGTCCAAAGCTGAGTTCTGGGGGCGGGATGCGCTGCTGGCCGAGCGGGCGACCGGGCCGCGCCGCCGGTTGTGGGGACTCGTGGCCGAAGGGCGCGGTATTCCGCGCCCGCAGATGCGGGTGTTCATCGACGAGCGGGTGGTGGGCGAGGTGACTAGCGGCACGTTCTCACCCACGAGGCGGATCGGGATCGGTCTGGCGCTGTTGGCCGCCGACGTGGCCCCGGAGGCGACAGTGCAGGTCGATATCCGGGGCCGCCGCACACCGATGCGTGTCGTCAAGCCTCCGTTCGTAGCGTCGCGGCCAGACTGAGCGCGCTGCGCAGTAGCGGCAACGCTGCGCAGGCGGTCGCGCCCTCGCCCAAGGCCAGCCGCAGGTCGAACAACGGCTCGAGGTGCAGCACCTCCGCCGCCCGCCGCACGGTCGGATGGTCGCCGTGGTCGGGCAGCAGCCACCAGTGTCGTGTCTGTCCGGCGAGGTTGCGTGCTACCAGCGCCGCCGCGACCGCCATCGGACCGTCGAGCAGCACCGGAGTGCGCCGGCTGGCGGCGCCCAGCAGCACACCGGTGGCCGTGGCGATGTCCGGGCCACCGAGCTCGGCCAGCAGAGTCCGGGCCGCGGTGCGACTCTTGGCGCGTACCCGGTGAACCGCGTCCCGGACCGCGGCGCAGCGGCGGATCCACGCCGGATCGTCGATCTTGCCGTCGGCAGTACGGACCCAGCCCAGCAGCATCGCCGGTTCGGTGTTGGTGTGGACAGCGGCGACCGCCGCGGCGGCGGTATCCGCTCCGGCTCCGAGGCCGGCAACGATCAGGAGGTCAACGCCCTCGTCCGCGGCCTGCTCGGCCAGACGCCACCCGTGCGCCATGGCCTCCTCGACGGCGGCGTCGTCCATCGCCGGTTGTTCCTCGATCGCCGCGGCGGCCGCGGTCTCCACCAGTCTGATCTCGGCACCGGCCGCACCGGCGAGTAGTGCCAGTGGGCTGGTACCGGCGCGCAGCTGAGCTACGAGATCGGCTGAGGCCGCGGCTCCGGCCGACGCGGCGCCGCCGTGGTCGCCCACCAGCACGAGCACCCGCGGCTGGCGCCATGGCGCCGGGGTCACCTCGCCCTGGGTGCCGGCGGCGAAGGCGACCACCCGCTCCAACGCCCCGAGGCTGAACCCGCCGAGTGCCGCGAGCGCCCGGCGGGCGTCGGCGCTGGTCCGATCGTTGGGGATGGGCAGTCCGCGTAGGTTGGACAGATCCGGTGTGATCCCGGCGGCCTGGGCGCTGGTGACGGCTGGTGGCCGCCAGCCGACGGCTCCCCCTTTGAGCCACATCGGCTGTCCAGCGACGACCAGCGCTACCGCGTCGGCGGCGTCGGCCAAGGCCCGGTTGGCGGCGCCGAGCCGCTCGAGCCGCGCTCGCGTCTCCGGCGACTCTGGCGCCGCCGAGCTCACGTCGGAGGAGACGAGGACCACCTTGGCGGAGCACTCGCGCACCGCTGCGCACAGCGTCTCGTCCTCCGCTGGCGAGCCGGTAAGCCAGTCGTCGAGCGGATCCACCAGCAGGATCTCCTGTGGTTCCGCTGCAGTGAGCAGCCGCGCCAACTCGGCCGGGCCCGCGCCCGGCACCGGCGTGACCTGCCGCGGCTGTCCGACCACCAACGACCGGGCGTACGCCGATCGGCCAGACTCGACTCCTCCCAGCACGAGCACCGCGCGCCAACCTGTTGTCAGCATGCTCGTAACCCTAGGCGCCCGCAGCTACGATCAGCTGCGGGCACCGGACGTGAGGAGACGGCATGGGTTGGAGCTGGCGGTACGAGGGTGCGGACGGGCAGACGGTCTCCGGCCCCAGCGTGACGTTCAGTAGCCAGGCCGACGCGGAGTCCTGGATCGGCCTGCACTGGCGCGAGCTCGCGGAGACAGGCGTCAGCACGGTGATCCTGCTCGAGGGTGAGCGGGTCGAGTACCGCATGAGCCTGTTGCCGGCGACCGACTGACCACCGCTACGGCGACTGCGTCAGCGCGGGGTCCCGGGTGATGACCGGTGCCAGCACTTCGTCGATCGCCTTGAGCAGGTCCGCGTCCAGGGTGACCCCGGACGCCTTCACGGTCTCCTCCAGTTGGGAGGGTCGGGAGGCGCCCACGATCGCCGAGGAGACGCTCGGGTTCTGCAGCACCCACGCCACGGCCAGCTGTCCCATGGTCAAACCGGCCTGTTCGGCCAGCGGCCGCAACCGCTGCACCGCCGTGAGGGTCTCGTCGGAGAGCATCCGGGCGATCATCTTCGAGCCGCTGGGATCGGTGGCGCGTGAACCCGCCGGTGGCGCCTGACCGGGCAGGTACTTGCCGGTCAGCACTCCCTGCCCCAGTGGCGAGAAGACCAACTGACCCATGCCCAACTCGTCGCAGGTCGGGATGACCTCGGCCTCGATCACTCGCCACAACATGTTGTACTGGGGCTGGTTGGAGATCAGCGGGATGCGCAGCTCTCGGGCGAGCGCGTAGCCGGCCCGGATCTCTTCCGCTCGCCACTCGGAGACGCCGATGTAGAGCGCCTTGCCAGCCCGGACGATGTCGGCGAACGCCTCCATCGTCTCCTCCAGCGGAGTGTGGCGGTCGAACCGATGTGCCTGGTAGAGGTCGACGTAGTCGACCTGCAACCGCCGCAGTGAGCCGTCGATGGACTCCATGATGTGCTTACGGGACAGCCCGCGGTCGTTGGGGCCCGGCCCGACGGGCCAGAACACCTTGGTGAAGATCTCCAGCCCTTCGCGGCGCTGCCCCTTCAGGGCGCGGCCCAGCACCTCCTCAGCCCTGGTCTCGGCGTAGACGTCGGCGGTGTCGAAGGTCGTGATGCCGAGGTCGAGCGCCTTGTGCACGCAGGCGATCGCCTGCTCCTCCTCGATCTGCGACCCGTGGGTGAGCCAGTTGCCGTACGAGATCTCACTGACAGACAGGCCGGAGCGGCCCAGGCGTCGGAACTTCATACCGTGACCCTAAACAATCTCCCGGTCGAGTGATCTTGCGGTTGACCCCGGACACACCCGAGCCGCTATCGTCCGCGAAGGTCGGTCAGAGCACCGGCTTGGTGTCGGCCAGCATCCGGTCGATCTCTTCGATCACCGCCAGCCGGCTCGGATGGGTGGGTTCGATCAGTGGCTTGCCGCGCCGGTCCAAGGCTCCCCACGCACCGGCCGCGTTGCTGATGAGGAACGCCACCGGATGGATGACCACCGTCGGATGGGCCGGTGGCACGATCATCCGTCCAGTGCGGTCCACCACGCCACGGCGGCCGTTGACCTCGACGATCGCCAGGCCCTCGTCGGTGAACCCGTCGATGTAGCGACCGTCGGTCAGTGCGGTGGCGAAGGCGTGGAAGCGGAACGGCACCAGCGTCCGCCCGGCCTTGTCGACTGCTCCCCAGCCGCCACGGCGTACCGCCGCCAGGCCGCGTCGGAAAGGCCGCACGTCGTCGAACCCCATGGAGATCACGACTCGGTTGGTCTTGTCGATGGCGACCCAGCTCCCCAAGCCATCGCGTGACACCCACGCCAGGCCCTCTGAGAAGGAGCCCACGCCGAGCCACCCGGCGCTAGCGTCGATGAGGACCGTGCCGGACTCGTCGATCAGTTCCCAGGTGTCGCACTCAGGCCGGCGGACCCACGCCACCGAGTCTCGGAACGGTTGCGCGTCGGCGTACGTCGCAGGGATCACCATGGTGCCCTCCCGGTCGGCGTAGCCCCAGGCTCCGGCGTTGTCGTCGAAGGTGGGCACCGGCGGCCGGTGTAGCTGCAGGATCTCCTCTTCGGATCGGGGGTAGGGCCCGATGCCGTGCTCGGCGACCTTGCGCGCCACCGCGTCCAGGGCCAGTTCGGTGCGAGCGATGAGCTCGGGATCCTCCACCTTTCGCAAGTTGAGCGATTTCTCGAAGTGGTTGCAGGCTTCGATGTAGCGCCCCTGGTCGTAACAGGAGCGACCGGCGTGTTCGTGAAGCGTCGCGCGGAGCCGGTCCGGCAGTTCGGGGGAGTTGGCGAGGGCGAATAGCCGGTCGGCCTCGGCGAAGTCGCCACGCCACTGCAGTACGTGCGCCAGCCGCGCCTGCGCGATCGCGATCCGGCGTAGATGCCCGGTCGCCTCGGCGTGGGCTAGAGCGAGCTTGGCGTCGGCGAGGGCCTTGCCGAGGTCACCCAGGATGCGGGAGACGACCGCGCGCAGGCTCAGCAGCCGGGCCCGGCTGGCGTTGTCGGTCGCGTTCTCCAGCTTGGCAGTCAACCGGTCCCGCAGCGTACGGAGCTCCTCGGGATCTTCGACGATCTCCCGGAGGGTCTCATGGTGGAACCGCCACTTGTATTCGGCGAGGACCCGCTCCGGATCAGGCTCGTCGTCGGTGCCTGCCTCCGGTGGCGTCGACTCGGCGGTCTGCGAAGGCGGACCGTCTTCTGTGCTCTCCCCGTCGGGCTGCCGGCGTTGCCCGGGCACGACGATCGGCGCCAGCATCGTAGGTGCGCTGAGCGGGGTCGCCGTGCCGGCCGCCGGTCCGTCCGGGGTCGGCCGTACAGTGTCGGGGCTGGCCACGGCGACCCCGGCCCCGCTGACGGGAGCCGAGGAGGGGGTCGCCGGTTGCTGCGGGGCGCCGGCCCCGTCCTCGTTGGCGGTCGGGGCCGGGTTGGCAGATGTGGTCACCGGTGTCTCTCCGGACTCGACGTCGGGGGCCCCATGGGGGGCCCAGGCGGTCGGGGACGAGGAAGGAAGCGCGCTCGCGGCTAGCGACGCGCTGGCCGCCGGGCTCACCGGGGCGTCGCGAGGCGCCGGCGCCGGTGGCGCGGACGGCGGCGCTGGTGGCGCAGACGATGGTGGCGCGGACGGCGGCGCTGGTGGCGCGGACCGTGGAGCGCCGGGGTCCTCCGGCTGCGAGGAGGGAGTCTTCGTGCGGAACCAGGCCGAGGTGGGCGCTGCCGGCGAGGACGGCGGGGCAGCAGGTGACCCGGTCGCCGCCGGGGTTCCCGTCGGCGGGCTACCGGGGGTCACGACCGGCCGCTGCTCGGTGGGGGCCTGTAGCGCTGGGTGACCAGGAGGCACTGGCCGGCGAGGTCGGCGAGCTGGCGCCACCGGGCGTGGTCCCTCTGGGCTATGTGTCGTGCCGTCTGGGGGTGGAACCGGCGGCCCGGCTGGTGGTCGTGGTCCGACCTGTGGCCTCGGCGGAGCTGGCGCCGGCTGCCGAGGCCGCGGCGGCAGCGCGCCGCCCCGTGGAGCCGGGGCAGGGGGCATCGGCGGGGCTGACCGCGGATGTGGCGGCCCGGCGTGTGGTGGTCGCGATGGCGGTGGACCCATGCGCGACGCCGGTGGTGTGGGCTTGCCCGGCCAACCCGCGTCTGTGGGGGGTATGCGCCGTGGCGGTCCTTGGGGCGGCCTCGGCCCCGGTCGTCGTGGCGGTTGGGGACCGTGCGGCGAGCGGTCGTACCCGGTCGGTGGGCCGGAGACAGAATGGGCCGGCATCGGCCAACCTGGTGGCGTGGGCGGCGGAGTCTGACCTGGCACCGTTCGGCGTGACGGAGGAGGCGGCGGCATCTGGCCGGAGTGCCGAGGCCGGCCGTGGGCGGGGCCACCACTCACCGGGCGAAGAGTGGGTGCGGCACCCCGCGGTGGCGGTGGATTACCCGGCGGTGTCGCCGGACCTCCGGGCGAGCGGCCGTGGACCGCCTGCGGCCATGGGCCGCGACCCGGATGCGGTTGGCGCTCCGGCGGCTGGTGGGGTGGTGCGGACCGGGGCGTGGACACGCCTGGTGGAATGGGCGGGACCACCCCGCGAGGTACCTCGCCGGCGTCGTGGAACCCCGGCGCGTCGGACGGGTCTCCCTTCCGCCGCCGGCCGGCCTTGCGGTCGTCAGTCACGCGGAGGTCAC
Source organism: uncultured Micromonosporaceae bacterium (assembly GCA_964438855.1). Classification (GTDB taxonomy): domain Bacteria; phylum Actinomycetota; class Actinomycetes; order Mycobacteriales; family Micromonosporaceae; genus Natronosporangium. The sequence goes on along the minus strand of CAYTMR010000033.1, from coordinate 10,523 downwards.
CTCGCCCCGGAGAAACCAACAGTGAGTGGCCGCTGTGCCCGGGTGGTGGCGCCTGGCCAGGCGAGCAGCGGGTCGTCCATGGAGGTTATCGGTGTGGCTTTGCTCACCGCTACCACGGCCCCCGCCACCTCCCACCCGCTACGGACAAAACTGGCAAATAACGGCTCGTAGCCTGGCGGCCATCCGCCGCTGCGCCACAGGTGGTCAGGCTACCGGGCGTGCGATCACGGATGCTCCATGATGTGCACCGCCCAGGTGCCCGGAGCCAACGCTTCGTAGACGTGCGGTACGTCGCCTGGGAACGAGACGTAGTCGCCCGGGGACAACTCCACCGAGGATCCGACGGGGCCGCAGCGTAGCCTTCCTGCGGCGAGGACCACGTGCTCCACCGATCCTGGGATGTGAGGATCCGCGTGGCGGATCGGGCCGGGCTCCTGTTCGATGATGTAGACGTCCCGCCGAGCGTGCCGGCTTCCCGCCGACAACAGGGTGCCGATGAAGTCGGCGCGATCGGAGTGGATGCGAGGGCCTTCTCCCGCGCGAATCACCTGCACCCGGGGTGGACTCTCGGCGACCAACTGGCTGAAGGGCACTCCCAACGCCCCGGCCAGTGCCCATAGCGTCTCCACGCTCGGATTGCCTTGGCCAGCCTCCAGTTGCGACAAGGTGGATTTCGCCAGACCGGCGCGACGGGCCAGCTCACTGAGCGTAAGACCGGTCCGTTGCCGCTCCCGGCGGAGAGCGGCGGCGATGACAGCTAAGGGAGATGCCTCTGGCATCGTTCGCTCCATCGGTCCAACGATTGACGAACGAGGACGCAGTCGTTCATCATAATGAACGTGCGGACGGTTTGGCGAACAGCTGACCGGGCTCTGGTGCGTGACATCGGCGCCATCGCCGCCGCCATCGGCATCATCGGCGCATCCTTTGGTGCGATATCGGTGGCTGCCGGGCTGCCGGCCTGGGCGGTGGTCGCCATGAGCGTGGTCGTCTTCGCCGGTGGCTCACAGTTCATGGCGGTCGGCATGCTCGCTGCCGGAAGTCCGGTCGGGGCGGTGCTGGGAGGGCTTCTGCTCAACGCCCGCCACCTGCCACTCGGATTCGCGGTAGCTGACGCGGTAGGGCGTGGGTGGCCCGCCCGGTTGCTCGGTAGCCACCTGTTGATCGATGAGTCGGTCGCGTTCGCGCTGGCGCAAAGCGATCCGAGTCGCCGCCGAGCCGCCTACTGGCTCGCCGGCGGCACCTTGTTCGTGGTCTGGAACGTCACCTCGGTGCTCGGCATGCTGCTGGGACGGGTGGCGGCAGACCCGGCCACGATCGGCTTGGATGCGGTCTTCCCGGCTGGGCTCCTTGCGCTGCTCATGCCGAACCTGCGCGACGCCACGACCCGTCGGGTGGCCCTGGCCGGGGCGGCGGTGGCGGTCGTGACCACACCGTTTCTCCCCGCCGGTGCTCCGGTGCTGTTGGCTCTGCTCGGGCTGCTGCTGGCCCGGCCCTCGCGCGACGCAGCCGGACGTCGTCACCGCCGAGGCGACGACCCGCAAGCCCACAACGGTGACGAGCGGCAGGAGACCCAGGCATGGTGATCGTGGTGGTGATCGTGGCGTTGGGCCTTGGGACCTACGCCATGCGGCTGGCCGGGGTGGTCCTCGCCGGCCGGGTGACCCTGCCGGAGTCGGTGACGCGGCTTCTGCCGCTCGCCGCGGTCGGGTTGCTCACCGCCTTGGCAGCCGTCTCAGCGTTCACCGAGGCGGGCCGGGCGGCCGGAGTGGCGCGGCCGGCAGGCGTGTTGGTCGGCGTGGTACTCGCCTGGCGCCGTGTGCCGTTCGCTGTGGTGGTGCTGGCTGCAGCGGCTACCGCCGCGCTGCTACGCCTGGCAGGGATCCCGTAGCACGGGCGTCAGACCGGTTCGCCGAACGACTTGCGGGGCATCGGGATGCGCAGTCGCCGGAAGGTGATTCCTCGCATGACGGCGTAGAAGTACAGAGAGCCCAGTCTCTCGCTGGTGTCCGGGAACCGCTTTCGGATCAGCCGTCTCACCTTCCGGCAGATGAGGACGCTGTCGGCGATCACGGCGAAGGCCAGCAGAGCCCACAAGATGTTGGCCGCCAACCGCACTTGCGGTGGCATCGCCGCCGATGAACCCAGCAGCACGATCAAAGCACCGCCGAAGAACCACGTCCCCACCGTGCGACGAGTGTCGACGATGTCACGGACCAGCGCCCGCTCGGGCCCTCGATCCCGCGGCCCGAGGTACTTGGGGTCGCCACGACGGATACCCTCGGTGATCTCCTGGCGGCGCTTCCGACGCTCCTCACGAAGCGCACGCCGCTCCTCCTTGGTCATCTCCTTACGGGCGACGGGCGCGGGTGTCACACCGGGACGGCGGACACGCGGGCTCGGCCGCTTAGGGGTGACGACTCCGAGGTCCCGTTTGCTCGGGGTGTAACCTTTCGGCCGCTTTGGCGTCGGCTCCGTCTCCGGTGCGGCCTCGGCGGCCTCCGGCGCCGGATTCGCCTCGGCGGCTTCGGCGGTCTTGCGGCGAAACATCAGCGGCACGTCGGAAAGGGTAGCCGACGTGGCTCACGCCTCCACGTGTGCGCCCAGCGCGGCCAGCTTCGCCTCGAAGTCCTCGTACCCGCGGTGGATGAGATCGACCCCGTAGACGTGGGAGATGCCGTCGGCCGCGAGCGCGGCGATCAGATGACTGAATCCCGCCCGCAGATCCGGGATGTCCAGATGCGCGCCCGTCAACTTGCTGGGACCGGCGATCACCGCCGAGTGGGTGAAGTTGCGGCGACCGAATCGGCACGGGGTGCCACCGAGGCAGTCGCGGTAGACCTGGATCGTGGCGCCCATCTGGTTGAGGGCTTCGGTGTAGCCGAGCCGTTGCTCGTAGACCGTTTCGTGCACGATCGACAGGCCACGGGCCTGGGTGAGAGCCACCACCATCGGTTGCTGCCGGTCATGAAGCCGGGGTGCACCGCGGTCTCCAGCGCGACCGCCCGCAGCTCACCGCCGGGATGCCAGAAGCGAATGCCGTCGTCGTCGACCGCGTACTCGCCCCCCACCGCGCGAAAGACGTTGAGGAAAGTCATCATGTCGACCTGGCGGGCGCCGCGGACGGTGACGTCGCCGCCGGTGGCGAGAGCGGCGGCCGCCCAGCTGGCCGCCTCGATCCGGTCCGGGATCGGCCGATGGGTGAAGCCGCTGAGTCGGTCGACCCCCTCCACCTCGATGACCCGGTCGGTGTGCACCTTGATGATCGCGCCCATCTTCTGCAGGACGCAGATCAGATCGATGATCTCAGGCTCCACCGCGGCATTGCGGAGCTCCGTCACGCCATCGGCGAGCACCGCGGTCAAGAGGACCTGTTCGGTCGCCCCGACACTGGGATACGGCAACTCCACTTTGGTCCCCCGCAGGCGCTGGGGAGCGGATAGGTGGAGCCCGCGGTCGGTCTTTTCGATGACGGCGCCGAATCCACGCAGTGCCTGCAGGTGGAAGTCGATCGGACGCGGTCCGATGTGGCAGCCACCCAGATCGGGGATCACGGCCTGTCCGAGTCGGTGCAACAGTGGTCCGCAGAACAGGATCGGGATGCGGCTGGACCCAGCATGGACGTGGATCTCGTCGACCGCCGCCCGCTCCACGTTGGCCGGATCCAGGAACAGATCACCATCGGGCCCGTCGCTGACCCGCACGCCGTGCAGCTCCAGTAGGCCTCGGACGATGTCGACATCGCGGATCCGGGGCACGTCGCGTAGCCGACTCGGTCCGTCGGCCAGCAACGCCGCGACCATCGCCTTGGGCACGAGATTCTTGGCTCCGCGGACGCGGATCTCACCGCGCAGCGGGGTGCCACCGTGGATGTGCAGGACGTCCCTGGTGGTGGAAGGGTTGGTCAACGTGAACCTCCCGTGAGCCGGCGCAGGTCGGACGGCCACGGGCCACCGCGCGCCGTCGTCGCTGGCTGAGCATAGCGCCGACGGACGGATGGGTGGGGGCGGAAGCCGAGAAATCCCTACGGAAGGGCGAGCATCCGGTCCAAGGCCACGCGTGCGTAATGCGCCGTCTCCGCATCCACAGTGATCCGGTTCACTACCCGCCCAGCGACCAGTTCCTCCAGAGCCCACACCAGGTGGGGCAGGTCGATCCGGTTCATCGTCGAGCAGTAGCAGACCGTGCGATCGAGGAACATGACTCGCTTGTCCGGATGCTGGTGGGCGAGTCGGCGTACCAGGTTGAGCTCGGTGCCGACCGCCCAGGCGGACCCGGCTGGTGCCGCAGCGATGGTCTGGATGATCTTCTCGGTGGAGCCGACGTAGTCGGCGGCGGCGACGACCTTGTACCGGCACTCGGGGTGGACGAGCACGTTGACCCCGGGGACCCGGGAGCGGACTTCGTTGACGCAGTCCAGAGTGAACCGCCCATGGACGGAGCAGTGTCCCCGCCACAAGATCATCTTGGCGTCACGCAACTGGGAGGCGGTGAGGCCCCCGCCCGGCTTGTGCGGGTCCCACAACACACAGTCCGACAGGTCGAAGCCCAGCTCCCGCACCGCCGTGTTGCGTCCGAGGTGCTGGTCGGGGAGGAACAACACCCGCTCACCCTGGGTGAAGGCCCACTCCAGCGCCCGGCGCGCGTTGGAGGAGGTGCAGACGAGCCCGCCGTGCCGGCCGACGAATCCCTTGATGTCGGCTGACGAGTTCATGTAGGTCACCGGGACCGTCGACTCGACGATCCCGGCCTCCCGCAGCGTCTCCCACGCCGTCTCCACCTGGCGTAGCGCCGCCATGTCCGCCATGGAGCAGCCGGCTGCCAGGTCTGGCAGGATCACCTGCTGCTGGTCTGAGGTGAGGATGTCGGCTGACTCGGCCATGAAGTGGACGCCGCAGAAGACGATCCACTCCGCCTCCGGCCGCGCCGCGGCCTCGCGAGCGAGCTTGAACGAGTCACCGGTCACATCCGCAAACTGGATGACCTCGTCGCGCTGGTAGTGGTGCCCGAGTACGAACAGTCGATCGCCCAGAGCGGCCTTGGCCGCGCGGGCGCGGTCGACCAAGTCAGGATCGCTCGGCGCGGGCAGTTCACCAGGGCAGGAGACCCCACGCTCACTGTGCGGGTCACTGCCCCGCCCAAGCAGCAGCAGGGCGGTCGCGGTCCCGGACGGCTCAACCCACGTGGCACTCATGGCACACATCGTCGCACGTCCCTGACCGGATCGGACCAACCGGAGACTGTGACCTGGCAGACTTCTGCCCCATGCGGGTGCTGATTTGTCCGGACAAGTTCGCCGGCACCATCGAGGCGGTGGCGGCAGCTGAGGCTATCGCCACGGGATGGCGGTCGGTGGCGCCCTCCGACACGCTCACTCTCCGGCCTCTCTCCGATGGCGGGCCAGGCTTCCTCTCCGTGCTGACGGAGGCCCTGGGCGGCGACGTGGTGCCGGTCGCAGCCGTCGACCCGCTGGGCAGGCCGGTCGACGCCCACGTGCTGCGGGTCGACGACACCATCTACGTGGAGAGCGCACACGCCGCTGGTCTGCACCTGCTCACCGAGGAGGAGCGTGATCCCAAGGTCACGTCTTCGTACGGGGTGGGCCTGCTGCTCGCCTCGGCGGTGGCGGCCGGAGTGCGACAGGTCGTGATCGGGCTGGGTGGCTCCGCCGTCAACGACGCCGGGGCGGGCCTGCTGAGCGCGCTCGGCGTCGTGCCGCGGGACCGGACGGGGACGGCGTTGCCGCCAGGCGGCGCGGCGCTGACCGACGTGGCCATCCTCGACGGTCAGCCGGAGTTGGGTCGCACGCAGCTGGTGGCCGCCACCGACGTGGACAGCCCACTGGTCGGTCCGCAGGGCGCCAGCGCAGTGTTCGGACCGCAGAAGGGCGCGAGCCAAGCCGACGTGGCGCTGCTCGACGCTGCTCTCGCGCGATTCGCTCAGGTGGTGGAGCGAGACCTGCCCGGATGTCCGCCGGGTCTCGCGCACCGACCCGGTGCCGGGGCCGCTGGTGGGCTCGGAGCCGCGGTGCTGGCGCTCGGTGGGCGGTGTGAGTCCGGCATCGGGTTGGTACGCCGGTTGACCAGGTTGGACGCGGCGCTCACCGAGGTCGATCTCGTGATCACTGGCGAGGGCTCCTTCGACACTCAGTCACTGCGTGGCAAGGTGGTTGCCGGGGTGGCCAGAGCCGCCCAGGCCGCTGGTCGGCCATGCGTGGTGCTGGCCGGCCGGGTGACGGTCGGGGCGGACGAGGCCGCTGCCGCTGGAGTCACCCGCGCCTACTCGCTGGTCGACCACTACGGGAGCCAGGAGCTGGCGATGACCCGCCCGGCCGAAGGATTGACCTCGCTGGGAGCCCGCTTGGCGCAGGTCTGGTCCCGGTGAGTGTCGAAACAGCCAGTGGGACAGGCCTCACCCACGACCCCGAATCGTCCCAGGGCAGCTCGGGAATCATGGGAGGTTGAGTTAGCGTTGACGCCGACGAAGACGACCCACTGTCAGGGAGCAGCAAACGTGACCACACCGACCGAGACCCAGGACGCGGACAAGGGCGTCACCCTCACCGACGTCGCGGCGGCGAAGGTAAAGGCCCTGCTCGAGCAGGAAGGCCGTGACGATCTGCGACTGCGCATCGCGGTGCAGCCGGGCGGCTGCGCAGGGCTGCGCTACCAGCTCTTCTTCGACGAGCGATCGCTCGACGGCGACATCGTCCGGGAGTTCAACGGGGTGGAGGTCGTGGTCGACCGGATGAGCGCGCCTTACCTGGGCGGCGCGACGATCGATTTCGCCGACCGGATCGACGCTCAGGGGTTCACCATCGACAACCCCAACGCCCAGAACTCCTGCGCCTGCGGCGACTCCTTCCACTGACCTGTCCGCGGTAGGGGCGAGGACTCACGTCCCGCCCCTACCGCGTGGCCGTTCAGTACCAGGGCAGGGTGGCGCGCACCGGGGCGGCACTGAGCACCACGAGGACACCGACCTCTGCCAGGACCGTCACCGCACCGAGCACGTCCCCGGTGACACCGCCGAGCCGCCCCAGCGCCCACCGGACCGTCAGCAGCGTACTGGTGGCAACCGCCAGCAGCGCCGGAACGACAGCCGCGCCCAAGAGGAGCGTTCCCGCAGCCAGCGACACCGCCATACCGGCCATCGGCCGCCAACGGGGCAAGCCACGCAGATAGTCGGCGCCGAGCCCAGCGGTCCGTGCCGGTGGGGTGAATCCCATCACCGTCACCGCCGCACCGCGCCCAAGTACACCGGCCGCTGGCGCGACCAGCAGTGCCGTCATCCCTGGCAAGGCCGCCAGGGCGGCGACCCGGGCGGTGAGCGCCACGACTAAGGCGGCTACGCCGAACGTCCCGAGCCGGGAGTCCTTCATGATCGCGAGGGCCCGCTCCTGCGCCGCTCCTGCGCCCACCGCGTCGAAGGTGTCAGCCAGTCCGTCCTCGTGGAAGGCACCGGTGAGCAGCAGCCCGGCTCCGACCGCGAGCGCAGCCGCGACCAACGGCGGCACCGCCGTGGCCGCACCGACCGTGACGGCCCCGACGACCAGTCCGACCCCACCTCCGACCACCGGAAACCAGGCGACAGCGCCGGGCAGGTCGGCGTGGGCGGCGATCCGCGCCGGCACCGGGACCCGGGTGAGGAAGGTCAACGCGCTGAGAAGGCCGCGCATCAACCCGTCACGCCCCACTCCTCAAACGTGGCCACCTCCACTACCGCCGCCGCCGCGGCGCGCAGCAGTGGCACGGCCAACAGAGCGCCGCTGCCCTCGCCCAGCCGTAGCCCGAGATCGAGCAGGGGAGTGAGCCCCAACCGGTCCAAGAGACGCCGATGTCCCGGCTCCGGCGAGCAGTGGCCGGCCACGCAGTGAGCCAACGCCCCGGGGACGGCCATCTCCAGGGCGGTCACCGCAGCGGTCACCACAAACCCGTCCAGCACGACCGGGATCGACCGCAGTCGTGCCTCTGCGCAGGCGCCGGCGAGCGTGGCCAACTCGGCACCACCGACCTGCCGCAGGATCTCCCACGGGGCAGCATCATCGGGCAGCCGGGTGCACGCCGCCGCCACCACCGCACGCTTGCGTGCCAGGCCTGCCTCGTCCAGCCCGGTACCAGGCCCCACCCAGTCGGCCGGATCCCCTCCGACGAGGGCGGCGGCCACCGCCGCCGCGGCGGTGGTGTTGCCGATGCCCATCTCACCGAGGACGAGGAGATCACAATCGAGTTGGGCGACCGCCATGCGCCCAGCGGCGACCGCCTGGGCGAAGCGCTCCGGCGTGAGCGCCGGCTCGTGGGTGAGATCGCCGGTGGGTACCCCCACGCCCACGTCGAGCACCCGTACCTCCACCCCCACCTGGCGTGCCAGTACCGACGACGTGGCGACGCCACGGGTGATCGCGTCGACCATCGCCTGGGTCACGGTCGCGGGGTAGGCGCTCACGTCGTGAGCGGTTACTCCATGATCTGCGGCGGCGAGCAGGAGGGAGGGACGAGTCACCGCCGGGTGTGTGGTGCGTTGCCAGCCCGCCAACCAGGCGGCGACCTGGTCCAACCGCTCGAACGCCCCGCGCGGGCGCAACACCTGGCCAGCGCGCTGGGTGACCGCCGCGACCGCGGCGAGGTCCGGGCCCGGCGCGGTGGCCAACTCGTGGCACACGTCAATCAAGGACATCCTCCGCACGCCGTAGCGGAAGGACCCGGCCGGCGACCACGAGCAGAGCCGGATCGGCGCGTTCGGCGAAAGCAGCGTTGACCATCCCTAAGAGGTCCCGGTAGCGGCGAGTGGCCGGGTCGGCGGGCACGATGCCCGAGCCGACCTCGTTGGAGACCACCACCGCCCCGCCGGGACGCTGCGCAAGGGCACCGGCGAGAGCCACCGCCTGTGCCAGGATCTCGTCGTCCGACCGGTCCAGGACGTTGGCCACCCACAGAGTGAGGCAGTCGACCACCACCAACCGGGACGGATCCACCACCGCCAACGTCGTGGGGGTCGGTGTCGGGTCCTCGACGGTGTCCCAATGCCGTGGCCGTTCCGCCCGGTGCGCCGCGATTCGGGCCGCCATCTCGTCATCACCCGCGGCCGCGGTAGCGAGGTAGGTCACTGGTCGGCCGGTGCGCTCGGCCAGCTTCACCGCGAGCGTGGACTTACCTGAACGAGCGCCACCGAGCAACAGCGTCAAGCTCACCGTTCACCGCCCACCACACCACTGCGGTCCGCCGCGGGATGCGAATCTAGCAGCCGATTCAACGCTCACTACGAGGTGTCCACCGCGGCGACCGCGCCTCGACGTGCCGCACGCATCGGCCGCCGACCCGTGAGTGGGCGTGCCCCGGCCCTCGGTAGCGTGGTGCACGCGACCTTCCTTCCGGTCGATCCCTTCCGTCGTGGAGTCCACGACAGGGGATCATGAACGAAAGGCCCCGACAGAAAATGGTCTACCGAGTCGCCGTCACCGGATCCATCGCCACCGACCATCTCATGCACTTCCCCGGCCGGTTCGCCGATCAACTGCTCGCCGACCAGCTCCACAAGGTCTCCCTCTCCTTCCTCGTCGACGACCTGGTCGTGCGCCGGGGCGGCATCGCCGCCAACATCGCGTTCGGGATGGGGCAGCTAGGTCTACGCCCCATCCTGGTCGGTGCGGTCGGAGTCGACTTCGGCGACTACCGGTCCTGGCTCGAACGCCATGGGGTGGACTGCGGCTCGGTGCACGTCTCCGAGGTCGCCCACACCGCCCGGTTCGTCTGCACCACCGATGACGACATGAATCAGATCGCCTCCTTCTACGCCGGGGCCATGAGTGAGGCGCGCAACATCGAGCTGGCGCCGGTGGCCGAACGGGTGGGCGGGTTGGACATGGTGCTGATCAGCGCCAACGACCCGGAAGCGATGTTGCGTCACTCGGAGGAGTGCCGCCAGCGCGGGTACGCCTTCGCCGCCGACCCGTCACAGCAGTTGGCCCGGATGTCCGGTGCTGACGCTTTGGCCTTGATCGAAGGTGCGGACTACCTGCTCACCAACGAGTACGAGAAGTCCCTCCTAGAGTCCAAGACCGGGTTGAGTGAGAAGGAGATCCGCGAACGGGTGGCGGTGCAGGTGACCACCCTAGGCAAGGACGGCGTGGTGATCGCCGGGAGAGAGATCGAGTCGATCCATGTGCCGGTGGCGCGACTAGTGGACGCCTACGATCCGACCGGGGTCGGTGACGCCTTCCGGGCAGGCTTCTTCGCGGGGATCTCGTGGGGGTTGGGGCTGGAGCGGGCCGCCCAGGTCGGATCGGTGCTCACCACCTATGTGTTGGAGACCGTCGGTACGCAGGAGTATCAGATCCACCCGGAGGGTTTCCTCAAGCGGCTCGGTAGTGCCTACGGCGACGAGGCGGCCGCCGAGGTCCAACCGCACTTGTGACCTGAACAGGAGCGGGGCTCCCCGGCGTTGCCGGAGAGCCCCGCTGCGTTGTGGTGGCTGGTGGGTCATGCGACGGTGCAAGTACTGCCGTTCAACGTGAACGACGTCGG
>CAYTMR010000032.1:0-29183 GCA_964438855.1 uncultured Micromonosporaceae bacterium | reverse complement strand
GAACCGTCGCCGGAGCCGAGCCCGGCGCCGTCACCCGGACCGTCACCGGAGCCGACGCCCGGTCCGACTGATTCGCCAGGGGCCGTGCCGCCCGCGCCACCGTTCGCGCCCTCCGGTGCTCTGCCGGTGACCGGTTCCGCCACCGCGGCGTTGGCGCTGGCGGGTGTGGGTTCGATGCTCGTCGGTAGCGGGCTGCTCTGGTACACCGGCCGCCGACGCATGAGGCGCACGCTCACTACGCGCCGCTGATTCAGGGGGCGAGCGGCGCCCGAGCCGTGGTATCCATGGAGTCGCTGCCATGGATACCACGGCTCGGTTCGTGTGGGGGCCGGGTCAGGAAACGCGTCGCCCCGACACGGGTAGGTCCGACTCGGTCAGCGCGGCGATGAGGTCGTCCCGGGCGCGAGCGACACGAGACCGGACGGTGCCGATCGGACAGTCACACACCTCAGCCGCCTCCGCGTACGACAGTCCCAGCACCTGGGTGGCGACGAAGGCCATCCGCCGCTCCGGGGACAACCGCTGCAGCAGGTGGCTCAGCTCGACCTGCTCCTCGAAGCGCGGGGAGGAGTCGGCCCGGACCGCGTCCGCCACCAGTTCCCAGTCGTCGACATCGGCGGTACGCGGACGAGCGGTCACCGTCCGGATATGGTCGACGGCGACTCGTCGCGCGATCGCGAACAGCCAGGTCCGGGCGCTGGAGCGGCCGGCGAACCGCCGCAGTGACCGCATCGCCCGCAAGTAGGTCTCTTGGGTGAGATCATCCGCCTCCCGGGCGTGCACCAGATGCGCGAGGAACCGGTGCACCTGATGCTGCGTGGCCCGGATGAAGGCCGCCGCCGCGGCACGGTCGCCGGCCTTGGCGGCCAGCGCCCACTCGGTGATCATCGCGTCGTCGGCCTCGGCCATGGCGCGAGGCTAGCGCGTCCGCCGTATTGATCGCGACACACCCCCCGGGAACTGGGAAGACACGGTGTTCGACTATCGGAGGGTGGGCTGCGACGCGTATCGGGAGCTGCTGTCGGCCCGGCTGGACGGTGAGGCGACACCGTCCGAGACCGCCGTGGCCGAGACACATGTCGCCACCTGTAGGGCGTGCCGTCAGTGGTACGAGACGGCCGCGACCGTGACCCGGATGGTGAGGGTACAGGCCGTCACCGCCGGACCGGACGTGGTCGACGCCGTGCTGCCGGCGGCGCCGGGGGCCGGTCGGGCGAGGCTCGCCTTCGGGCTGCGGGTGGTGTTGGGAGTATTGGGAGCTGCCCAGCTCATGCTGGGTGGGTATCAGGCGGTGATGGTCGTCGCTGGCGACGGTGGCGGCCACGCCGACACCATGATCAGCGGTGCCACCATGGGGCACCTATGGCATGAGTCCGCGGCGTGGAACATCGCCGTCGGCGCAGCGTTCTTATGGGTGGCGGCCCGGCGGACCCGACCGGCGGGGATCGTGCCGATCCTCACCGTGTTCGTCGCCATGCTGGTCGTGTTGAGCGCAGCGGACGTCATCGCCGGCCGGGTCGGGGCGGCACGGCTCGCCACCCACAGTTTCATGATCGCGGGGTATCTGGTCCTCTTGGCGTTGTCCCGACCGTCCCTGTCGGTGGATCGACCGCCAGGAGGGCGGGCGAGCAGCGATGACGGCGTGGCGAGGCTGCGGGCGTTCGCCCAGCAGCGGGAGGGCGGACTCCGGGATGCGGCATGACTCAGGAAACTGCCAGCAACATCCCAGCCAAGGCGAAGGGTGCGGCGGCATCCTGTGAAGCGCGACCACTCTCACCAGTCCGCGGTGGCGTGGCTGCCAGATGTGGTCGTGATCCGGGCTAGCAGCTCCACGGCTCCGGGGGTGTCCGGCGGGTAGCGACCGCGACCGGTGACGGGACGACGTCGCACTCTGAGCGGGGTGGACGATGCGGCAGGCGACGCGCCTGCCGCATCGTTCGTCTCGATCGCTGTCGGTGGGTCGGCTCACAATGGAGGGCGGTGACAAGGGCGACCTTGCCACCTGCGTATGAGGTGCCCGACGGTCGTGAGGAGCCGATGGCTACCACCGCAGCGAGCGTGTACCACGCCTGGAGTCGCTGGTGGGATGAGGCGGTCACGCCCCGCCTGCTGATCCTCCGCTACCTGCCCGCCGCCGGAGGCGGGCTGATCGCAGCGTTGGTCACCGTGAATCTCCTGCTGGGGCTGTTGCCGGTGGCGTTCGTCGTGGCGACCAGCGTGGTGGTGGGGCGAGTACCTGGCGCGTTCGCTGCGGGAGTGGGTGCGCCGGAATGGGAGGCGCTCGCCGCTGCTTTGCTCGCCGCGGCGGTGCTGTTCGTCGTCCAGCACGCGCTCCTGCCGCTCCAGACGGCGCTAGGAGAACTGGCGAAGCGGCGGGTCGACGGTCATGTCCACGACCGGATCATGGCTTCCGCCCTGTACAGCACCGGGATCGGGCCGATGGAGGACCACAGCGCGCTCGACGCGCTGAAGGAAGCAAGTCGTCGCCTCGATGGCAACTGGGAGACCCCGGGCATGGCGTGCTCCGGCATGGTGGCGCTGGTCGCACGCTACACCCGGCTGCTCGGCTTCGTCGTCATCGTCGGTGTCGTGACGTCGTGGCTACCAGCGCTGGCGCTTGTCGCTGCGACGATGGTCTTCCGGTACGGCAACCGGGGCGGGCTACGCAAGTATTCGCAGGCGTGGAGCCGGGTCGTCGGAGAATACCGGCACGCCAGTTATCTGCGCGACCTCGGGTTGCACGCACGGGCGGCCAAGGAGCTGCGAGTCTTTGGTCTGACCTCATGGTTGGCGGATCGCTACGCCGCCCGATACCGGTCGTGGTTGGCCCCGGTCTGGAGCCTGCGGCGACGCATCTACCTCCTCCCCTACGTGGGCTACACGGCACTTGGCCTGGCGGTCGCCTGCGTCGCGTTCGTCATCCTCGCGCGGAGCGCCGTCGAGGGTGACATCACCCTGACCGATCTCGCGCTCGGTCTCCAGTCGACGGTCGCGGCGCTCCTGCTGGGGGCGTACTATCCCGAGGCCGACGACGCCACCCAGCTCGGGATGCTAGCGGCCACCGGACTGGCCAGGTTCGAGCATCGAGTGAAGCAGCTGGACGTGGCAGCGACGTCACGCCGACGTGTCGGCGCCCGCGGTGAGACCGCAGACCCGGCGGCTGTCGACCCAGCCCGCGTGCAGTTCTCCAGGGTGAGCTTCCGCTACCCCGGCTCCAGCCGCGACGTGCTCAACGGATTGGAGCTGGAGTTGGCGCCGGGACGGTGTACCGCGCTGGTCGGCATCAACGGTGCGGGAAAAACCACGGTCGTCAAACTCTTGACCCGGCTCTACGAGCCAACGTCGGGCGCCATCCGCTTCGGCGGTAGGGACATTCGCGAGTTCCCGGTCGAGGCGTGGCGCCGTCACATCAGCGTCATTCTGCAAGACTTCGTGCGCTACGAGCTTTCGCTGGCCGACAACGTCGCCTTCGGGGCGCCGCACGTGCCCAGAAACCAGGGTCGCATCCGCCAGGCGCTCGAGCGCGCGGGTCTCGGTGACCTGATCGACAGGTTGCCACGCGGACTCGACACACCACTGTCGCGCGCCTACGTCGACGGGGTCGACCTTTCCGGCGGGCAGTGGCAGCGGGTCGCGATCGCCCGTTCGTTGTACGCGTTGGACGCCGGTGCACGCGTCCTCGTGCTCGATGAGCCGACCGCGGCCTTGGACGTGCGGGCGGAGGCGGCGTTCTTCGACCGGTTCGTGGAGTTGACCGAAGGAGTGACGTCACTACTGATCTCACACCGGTTCTCCAGTGTGCGCCGCGCCGACACCATCGTCGTCATCGACGGGGGTCGGGTGATCGAGCAGGGCAGCCACGAGGAGTTGTTGGCGGCCGAGGGACGCTACGCCGAACTCTTCCACCTGCAAGCGGAGCGGTTCGCTCGTGGGTGGGACGCCGAAGGAGAGGCCATTCATCCGTCGACAGATCGGAGGTGACGTGCTCGCGACCCTACGAGGTTGCCTGGAGCTGCTGAGCCTGTCGTGGCGGCAGAGCCCTGCCAAGCTGTGCTTGTCGATCCTGCTCAAGATCGGCGAAGCGGCGGCGATGCCGCTGGCGGCGATGGCGTTGCGGTCCGTTACCGACGCCGTGATCGCGGGTGACGGGGCACACGCGGTGCTCGCAGGCCTGTTAGCGGCCGCCGGCGTCATCGGCTCTCTGACACTGGGCCACTTCGCCCACGTCCTGTACTACGAACTCGGCGAGCTCAATTTCCTCACCAAGGACGTGCAGCTGATCCACCTCGCCAACGGTTCAGCCGGGCTGGAGCACCATGAGCGGCCCGAGTACGCCGACACGCTGGAGGTGCTCAAGCAGGAGTTGCAGCGTACCGGGTGGAGCAGCATGGAGGCGCTGATGTCCAGCGTAGGCCTGGCGGTGGGTCTGGGCCTGACGTCGGTGCTGCTCGCCCAGCTCAACCCGTGGCTCCTGCTCATGCCGCTGGCGGCCGTACCGCCGGTGCTGCTCGGCCGCGTCGCCGAGCGAGGGCTGGCGCGTGCCCGCCAGGCGGCGGCCGAGCCCACTCGCCGGGCACGTCACCTGTTTACGCTGGCGGTCGAGGCTGGACCCGCCAAAGAGCTGCGGTTGTTCGGACTACAACGAGAGGTTCGATCTCGACACCGGGCACTGTGGATCGACGCTACGCGCACGTTGTGGCGGGGCGAGGTGCGCGCCGCGCTGGTGCGCCTCGGCGGGCAGCTCGTGTTCGCCGTCGCCTACGTGGGCGGCACCCTTCTGGTGATCCGGGACGCGGTGGCGGGGCGCAGCAGCGTCGGCGACGTGGTGCTGGTCATATCGCTCGCGGCCCTGGTCAACCAGCAGGTGGCCACCGGCGTCACGCTGTTGCAGGACCTGCAGCGGGTGGCGCACGCCCTAGAGGACTTTCGCTGGGTGCAGGAACTGGTGGCGCGGCAGGAGCCACGCCTGCCGGACGCCGACGTACCTGGCCGCATCAGGCACGGTGTGCGGTTTCGCCACGTGTCGTTCACCTACCCTGGCACCGACCGTCCTGTCCTCGCCAATGTGGATCTGCATCTGCCGGCCGGCTCCACGGTGGCGTTGGTCGGCGAGAACGGCGCCGGCAAGACGACGCTGGTGAAGCTGCTTTGTCGGTTCTACCCGCCGACCAGCGGCACGATCGAGCTCGACGGCGTCGACATCACCCGATATCCGTTGCCAGGGTGGCGGCAGCGTATCGCCGCCGGTTTCCAGGACTTCGTGCGATTCGAGTTTCTCGCCCGGGAGACGGTGGGGGTGGGTGATCTGCCGCAGAAGGACGCGGTGAACGCGGTGGTCGACGCGCTCAGGCGGGCCCGCAGCGACGACGTGGTGGAGCGGCTGCCACAGGGCCTGGACACGCAACTGGGCAAGTCGTACACCGATGGACACGAGCTGTCCGGCGGCCAGTGGCAGAAGCTGGCGCTCGGTCGGGCGATGATGCGATCGCGGCCGCTGCTGTTGATCCTGGACGAGCCGACCGCCGCGCTCGACGCAGAGTCCGAGGAGCTGCTGTTCGAGCAGTACGCGGCGAACGCCAAGCGGGTCGCCGCCGAGACCGGCGGCATCACGGTTCTGGTCACCCACCGTTTCTCAACCGTGCGCATGGCCGACCTGATCGTGGTCGTCGCCGACGGCCGTATCGCGGAGATTGGCAGTCACGACGAGCTGATGGCCAACGGACAGCTCTACGCCGAGCTCTACCAGATGCAGGCGGCGGCGTATCGGTGAGCCAGCGGCACCGTTTCGCTTGACCCTCTCGTGACGTGAGGACGTAGCGTCTCCCGCATGAGCTACTCGGTGGGGGACGTGGCCCGGCTGGCCGGAGTCACGGTGCGGACTCTGCACCACTACGACGAGATCGGGTTGCTGTCGCCTAGCGGCCGAAGCCCTGCCGGCTATCGCCGGTACGCGGAGGCCGATCTGGAGCGGTTGCACCAGATCCTCACCTACCGGGAACTCGGCTTCTCGCTCGAGCAGATCGCCCAGATCCTGGCGGATCCAGGCACAGACCTGATGGACCACCTGCGTCGCCAGCACCGGCTACTGCGCGAGCGCCTGGAGCGGTTGAAGAAGATCATCGACACGATCGAGGTCATGATGGAGGCGAGACAAGTGGGGGTCCGACTCACGCCGCAGGAGCGGTTCGAGGTGTTCGGGGATAGTGACCCCGCTCAGTACGAGGACGAGGCGCGCAGGCGGTGGGGCGACACCGAGGCCTACCGGGAGTCCCAGCGGCGGGCGGCGCGCTACTCGAAGGAAGACTGGCAGCGGATCAAGGCCGAGACCGGCGACCTATACCAGCGGATCGCCGCGGCGATGCGCGACGGCAAACCGGCCGACAGCCCGGAGGTGATGGACCTCGCCGAGGAGCACCGCCGACAGATCAGCCGATGGTTCTACGACTGTGGCTACGACATGCACCGTGGACTGGCCGAGATGTACGTGACCGACCACCGGTTCACCGAGAACATCGACCGCAACGGAGAAGGGCTCGCGGTGTACCTTCGGGAGGCGATCCTGGCCAACGCTGCCCGCCAGGCGGGATGAGTCGGCGGCCGGTCGGTGTGGTGGGGTCGGCGGCCAGCCGCCGACCCCACACCCGGCGATCAGACAGACGCCTGGTAGGAGCGGAAGGTCCGGGTGGAGAGGGCCACGGCCAGCACGGCGAGGCCGAGCAACCAGGCGCCCCGACTCACCACCAGCGACCAGTCTGTCCCCGCCGACAGCGCGGCACGCCCTGCCACCACCGCCCACTCGACCGGGTTGTACGCCGCAATGGTGCGCATCCAGCCAGGCATCAACTCACTCGTCATGAGCACAGTGGACAGGAAGGTGAGTGGAAGCAGGAGGAAGGTGTTGACACCGATGATCGACTCTCGTTGCCGGACCACCATCCCCAGGGCGTTGGAGAGCGCGCCGATCAGAGTGCCGAGGAGGACAGCGGTCCCCACCAGCACCGCCACGCCGACGACGCCACCGGAGTAGCGGGCACCGGCGAGCCAACCGAGCAGCAGGATGATCAGTGATTGGACGATGGTCCCTACCGCCTGCTCCACCACGTTGGCGTTCATGATGGCACTCCGCCGGATCGGCAGGGTGAGGAATCGGTTGAGGGTGCCCCGTTCGATCTCCTCCAAAGTAGTCATACCCGCCCACATGTTGCTCGCCAGAGCGTTCATCACCAGCACCCCCGGGATCAGGTAGTCCAGGTAGGAGTTGGCGCTGAAACCCGGCAGGTCGACCACTCGACCGAACAGGCCGCCGAAGAGGAACAACCAGATGGCTGGCTGGATCAGCGTCACCACCAGGTATCCCGGCTGTGCGAGGAAGACGGCGAGCCGGCGCCGGGTCAACCACCAGGTGTCGTACACGACAGCGGTCATCGTGCACCTCCGGCGGTGGCGAGCGCGTCGCCGGCCTCGTCCCCGGCGAAGCGGCGGCCGGCGTAGCGCAGGTAGACGTCGTCCAACGAGGGTCGGGAGACGCTCACGGCGGTGACGGTAACCCCTGATCGTTCCAGTGAGGCGAGAGTGGCGGGGATGGCGGCGGCGCCGGAGTCCGTACGGGCCGACAGGCGTCGCCCTGCCACCGTGACCTCGCGGATCCCTGGGAGAGCGGCGAGCGCCGCGCGGGCGGTGTCGACCGGTGCCGCATCGGCCAGCTCCACGGTGACGGTGTCACCGTGGAGTCGCCCTTTGAGCTCATCGGGTGTCCCCGATGCGACGATCCGCCCGCGGTCGATGATGGCGAGCCGGTCGGCGAGCCGGTCCGCCTCGTCCAGGTAGTGGGTGGTGAACAGGACGGTGAGATGCTCTTGTCGCACGAGCCGTGTGATCTCGTCCCACATCGCCGTCCGGGCCTGCGGATCCATCCCGGTGGTCGGCTCGTCCAGGAACAGGACGCGCGGCCGATGGATCAGGCCGAGAGCCACGTCGAGGCGGCGCCGCATGCCGCCGGAGTAGGTGCGTACCTTGCGGTCAGCGGCCTGGGTGAGGTCGAACCGCTCCAGCAGCTCGTCCACCCGTCGGCGCAGCGCCGGGCCGGGCACCCGGTACAACCGGCCCTGCAGCAGCAGGTTGTTCCGGCCGGTGGCGGCCGGGTCGGCGCCCGAGCGCTGGGAGACCACGCCGATGCGCCGGCGTACCTGGTCGGGCCGGCGCCGCACGTCCTCGCCGGCGACGTTGGCGGTGCCGGAGTCGGGAAGGGCGAGCGTCGTCAGGATCTTGGTGGCGGTGGACTTGCCGGCGCCGTTGGGCCCTAGCAGTCCGAAGATCTCCCCTTCAGGGACGGTGATCGACAGCCCGTCGAGCGCCCGTACGCCCGGGGGATAGGTCTTGATGAGGGCTCGTGCCTCGACGGCGGGCGAGACCGCAGTGTCTGGTGACATGTGTCCTCCGGTGTCGGAACAGGTGATGTCCGAACCGGCGGCGCGGGCGACTACGCTGGCCTTGCGACCTTGGGCCTTGGTCCGCCACCCGCGGGCCGGTTCGAGGGACTGGCCTCGGTGGTGGTGTTGCCGCACCGCCACCGAGGTCGCTTTTCACGTGGCGGACTGCTCACCCCCTTCCGCTGAGGTGCGTCGGCGGTGAAACTCCCGCCACATCTCGAGGCCGGGTAGTGAGCCGTCGGCCAGCTCGGCAAGCAGCGACCGGATCCACGCGATCTCCGCCTGTCGCATCGCCGCGGCGTACTCGGCCTCGACGAGGAAGATGCGGGGCACGTCGCGACTGACCTCGGCCAGCTCCTTGCGGACGTCGGCGAGCTCCGCCTCCAATCGTCGGAGCCGGTCGGTGAGCAGCTGCTCCACTTCCTCCGGTGGCAGGGCGCCAGCGAGCGAGAGCGCCGCCTCGAAGCTGGGGAACTCCTTCCGCGGGACGGCGATCAGCTCCCGCAGCCAGTCGCGCATTTCCGCGCGCCCGGCGTCGGTGAGCGCGTACACGGTCCGTTCCGGGCGCCGACCCTGCCGGAAGGTGCCGGTTGCCTCGATGAAGCCGTGTCGCTCGAGGCTTCGCACCACGGTGTAGAGCGATCCCCACTTGATGTTGATGCTGTGGTGTTTGCCTCGCTCGCGGAGCACCTGTGCCATCTCGTAGGGGTGCATGGGTCGTTCGGCGGCGAGGACGAGCACGGCGAGCGCCAGCAGGTTGTCGACCTTCCGCCGCGGTGCCACGCAAACTC
The DNA here is from genome assembly GCA_964438855.1 of uncultured Micromonosporaceae bacterium. GTDB lineage: Bacteria > Actinomycetota > Actinomycetes > Mycobacteriales > Micromonosporaceae > Natronosporangium. The sequence goes on along the minus strand of CAYTMR010000032.1, from coordinate 19,963 downwards.
CTCGTCGCCGTATACCCTGACGCGAGTATACGGCAACGAGTTGTTGGCCGACAGCCCTGCCGGCCTGCCGTACGGGGTCGGGCGCCGCCGTGCGTGACAATTCCCGACATGCGGTTCGGGATCCTGGGCGCGACCGAGGCCCGGCGAGCTGACGGGAGCGTGGTCCCGGTGAGAGGACCACGCTTGCGTGCGCTGCTGGCCCGGCTGCTGGTGGAGCCGGGCCGTGCCGTCTCGGTGGAGCGTCTGATCGACGACCTCTACGGGCATCCGGCGCCGGCCGGCGTCGCCAACGCTCTCCAGTCTCAGGTGAGCCGGTTGCGACGGGCCCTGCCAGACTGCCCGGTGGAGCTGCGGCCAGACGGCTATCGGCTCGACGTCGACCCGGACCAGGTGGACGTGCACCGCTTCGAGCACCTGGCGCGGGAAGGCGCCCGGGCGCTCGCGTCCGGCGACCATCACACCGCCGCTGATCGGCTCGGGGAGGCGTTGTCGCTGTGGCGGGGACCGGCTCTCGCGGACGTCGTCGCGCCGTTCGCCCCAGGCCAGACAGTGCGGCTGGAGGAGGCCCGACTGGCCGTGACCGAGGATTTGGCCGAGTCGCGACTGGTGCTGGGGCAGGCGGCGGCACTCGTGCCGCGGCTCCGGGAGCTGGTCGCTGCGCACCCCCTACGAGAACGGTTGCGCGCGTTGCTGATCCGGGCCCTCTACGCCGAGGGTGCCCACGCCGAAGCGCTGGCGGTGTTCGAGGAGGGGCGTCGTCGGCTCGCCGACCAGCTTGGCGTCGACCCGTCACCGGAGCTCGCCGCTGCGTACCTCGCCGTCCTACGTAGAGAGCCGCCGGCGCCGGCGAACGCCGTACCGGTGCCCGGGCCAGCGGCGTCCGCCCGGCCGGGCTCGGTCGTCCCGGTACCGCTTGCCAGCTTCGTGGGGCGCGAGGACGAGCTGCGGCGGGTCGGTGAACTGCTCACCGGCAGCCGCCTGGTGACGGTCACCGGTCCTGGCGGCGTGGGGAAGACTCGGTTGGCCGTGGAGGCGGCGCTCCGGCTAGCCGACGACGTACGCCTGGTCGAGTTCGATCGGGTCACCACGGGTGCGGAGGTGCCGCAGGCCGTGCTAACCGCGCTGGGTCTACGTGACGGAAGCCTGCGCCAGGCCACAGGGCCGGATCCCGCGGAGCGACTCCTCGCCGCCCTGGCTGACCAGCGGCTGTTGCTGCTGTTCGACAACTGCGAGCACGTGGTGACCGACGTGGCCCGACTAGCCGCGCGACTCCTCCAGGGTTGCCCGGGTCTGCGGATCCTCGCCACCAGTCGACAGGCGTTGGGTATCACCGGCGAGGCGCTGTGCCCGCTGCCTGGACTGGCGACTCCTCCGCCCGACACGCCGACGACCGACGCGCGCGACTACGCCGCGGTCCGGCTGTTCGTCGTACGCGGGCGGGACGTCGCGCCGGGCTTTTCCCTCGACGAGACCAATGTCGCCGACGTCGTGCGGATCTGTCGGATGCTCGACGGGCTCCCATTGGCGATCGAGCTGGCCGCCGCGCGCCTGCGGGTGCTCACACCCGCGCAGGTGGCTGCCCGGCTGGACGACCGGTTCCGGCTCCTCACCCATGGCAGCCGGACCGCTCAGCCACGGCACCAGACCTTGCGGGCGGTAGTCGGCTGGAGCTGGGATCTTCTCGACGAGGCGGAGCAGACACACGCCCGCCGCCTGACCGTCTTCTCTGGTGGTGCGAGTCTCACCGCGGTGGAGGCGGTGTGCGGCGTGCCGGCCGACGACGCGCTGGAGCTGCTGACCAGTCTGGTCGACAAGTCGTTCGTGGGCTCGAACGCCGGGCGGTTCTGGATGCTGGAGACGATCCGCGCATTCGCCGCCGAACGCCTCACCGCGGCGGGCGAGGAAGAGCAGCTGTGGCGTGCCCACGCCAGGTACTTCGTGGCGCTCGCCGAGACCGCCGATCCTCACCTGCGGCGCGCGGAGCAACGGGAGTGGCTGGATCGACTCGACGCCGACCGCGACAACCTGCACACCGCGCTGCGTCGGGCGGTCGCCGCATCCGACTGGGACACCGCGCTGCGGATGGTATCGGCGCTTTCCTTCTACTGGTGGCTGCGCGGGTTGCGGGGGGAAGCGACCCGTGTGGTGCATCAGCTGCGCTCGAGGTTGGGAACGCGGCCACCGGCCGGGCGGGAAGAGGAGTTCCTGCTCTGCGAGTTGCTGGAATCGTTGGGGTGCCGAGAGCGGATCGGCTTCGCACGCAGGCACGCCCCGTGGTGGGGGGACCGCCTACCACGACAGCCGTTCCTGTTCTACCTGTTGGCTATCGCGTCCGGCCCACCCAGCAACGACCTCGACGAGCTGCTCGCAATGGTCGAGGGTATGCAGCGCCGGGCCGCCGACCCGTGGATCCAGGCGCTCTCCCAGGTGGGCGCGGGCATGCTGCTGGCCATGGCTGGTGCGACCCAGCGGGCGCAGAGCCTGCTCACGGACGCACTGGCCGGTTTCCGCGCGCTCGGCGATCGATGGGGGAGCATGGTCGCGCTCTCCGCGGTGGCCGACGTCGCCGGTGTCGACGGTCAGCGAACGGCGGCGCTGTGGGACGAGGCGCTCGAGTTGGCCGAGCAGCTTGGGTCCATAATGGACATGGCGGAGCTGCTCTTCAGCCGTGGCCGCGCGATGCTGCGGCCCGGTGGTGCGCTGGACCGCGCGGAGGCGGATTTCACCCGGGCGCTCGCGCTGGCCCGACGAGCGGGGGCACCGGAGCATGCGGCGGCGGCACGGTACGGGCTGGCCGAGGCGGCCCGCCGTCGCGGCGACCTGTCCACCGCCCGCGAGTTGGCCGAGCAGGCGCTCGCAGAGTGTCCGACCGGATGGTTCACGGCTGAGACCACCCGTGCCTCGATCTACCTGTGTCTTGGTCGCATCGCGGAGGCGACCGGTGACCTTCCGGCTGCCAGACAGCGGTACCGGTGCGCGGTCTCCACCTCGCGTCCGTGGTGGAACTCGCCGGAGGCGGCGGAGGCGTCGACGGCGCTGCGGCGGCTGGGTACCGGTGGTGCGTGACCCGTGCGTAGCTGGTGCGTGACTGGTCAGCGGCTGGGCCCAGGGTGGGGCCATGAACGACGACGTGATCGTCGCCGCGGGGCTACGGAAACGCTACGGCCGCACCTACGCGCTCGACGGTCTTGAGCTACGGGTGGCACCGGGAGAGATCCACGGAGTGCTGGGCCCCAACGGCGCCGGTAAGACCACGATGGTGCGGGTGTTCGCCACGCTGGTGCGCTTCGACACCGGCACGGTCAGAATCTGCGGTTACGACGTGGTACGCCAGCCCGAGCAGGTCCGGTCACGCATCGCGTTGACCGGACAGTTCGCCGCGGTGGACGAGTTGTTGACCGGCCGACAGAACCTGCTGCTCTTCGCACGGCTGCTTCGTCTGCCCGCCCGGGTCGCGCGGCGCCGCGTCGACGAGTTGGTGGAGCAGTTCGATCTGACCGAGGTGGCCGACCGGACCGCCACCCAATACTCGGGCGGGATGCGTCGGCGGCTGGATCTGGCGGTGAGCCTGCTCCGTCCTCCACGCGTGCTGTTCCTGGACGAGCCCACCACCGGACTGGACCCGCGCAGTCGCAACCGACTGTGGGAGGCGATCCGAGGTGTGGTCGCGGCGGGTACCACGGTGCTGTTGACGACGCAGTACCTGGAGGAGGCCGATCAGCTGGCCGACCGGATCTCGGTGGTCGACCACGGCCGGGTGGTCGCTGACGGCACGCCCGATCAGCTCAAGTCGCGCACCGGCGGCGATCGGCTCGACGTCGAGGTGCGGGATCGGCGTCGGCTCGGGTCCGCCGCCGACATCCTGCGAAGGATCGGCGCGTCGGAGCCCGAGGTCGACCCGGACCTGCGGCGGGTCAGCGTGCCGGTGGCCGACCGGGTCGCCGCGCTGACCGCAGCGGTTCGAGCTCTGGCCGTAGCCGACGTGACGGTGGTCGACGTGAGTGTCCGGCGGCCCACCCTCGATGAGGCATTCCTCCATCTGACCAGCGCCCAGGCAGCAAAGGAGCGAGTGGCGTGACCACTGTAGAACCCACTACCCGCCCACACCCGTTCCCTCGCGCGGTCGCTGACGGCGTGACGATGACGCGCCGTTACCTGCTCCATGTTGTCCGGTCACCGGAGGAGCTGATCATCTACTTCAGCCTTCCGATCGTCTTCGTGCTGGTCTTCGGGTACGTGTTCGGCAGTGCCATGGCCGTGCCGGAAGACGGCTCGTACCGGGAGTTCCTGCTGCCGGGCGTCTTCGCTATGACGATGCTGTACGGGATGGGCGCCACCGCTGGCGGAATCGCGGTCGACGTCGGTCGCGGGGTGGTGGACCGCTTCCGTTCGCTGCCGATAGCCCGTTCGAGCCTGCTGGTGAGGCGCAGTCTGACCGACCTGTGCCGGGCGATGCTGGAGGTCGCCGTGCTGACGGTCTGTGGGCTGTTGGTGGGGTGGCGATGGCACAACGGCCTCGTCGACGCCGTGTCCGCCGTGGGTCTGCTCCTGCTGCTGCGATTCTCCCTTACCTGGGTGGGCATCTATCTCGGCCTGGTGGCCAAAGACCCCGACACGGTGGCGGTGGTGGTCTTCCCAGCGGCGTTTCCGCTCACCGCGGTGGCGAATGTCTTCGTCTCTCCGCAGCTGATGCCCGACTGGCTCGGCACCATCGCCGAGTGGAATCCCCTGTCGTCACGGTTACGGCCGCTCGAGAGCTGTTCGGCAATCCAGGGGCCGGCGGTGAGTCGTGGGTCACCACGCACGCCTCGACGATGGCGCTGGTCTGGCCACTACTTATCACCGCGGTCTTCGCTCCCCTGGCGGTACGTCGGTTTGCGCGTCTGAGCCGTTGAGGTCGACGTGCAGTGGTGCGGGGGCAGTTGGCACGAACCGCTCCTGAAGTAGTCTTATCGCTCCTAACGTGGAGGTATGAACCACACATATCGGGTTACCGAGTTGGTCGGCTCCTCGCCTGAGTCCGTGGATCAGGCGATCCGCAACGCCATCGCCCGGGCTGGCGAGACCCTGCGCCACCTGGACTGGTTCGAGGTCACCGAGATCCGGGGACACCTGGTGGATGGCGCGATTGGACACTTCCAGGTAGGGCTCAAGGTCGGTTTCCGGGTGGAGGATCCCTCCACGTAGGCGGGCGCGGCAGGGTGCATCGCACCGTTCACTGGTGGTCGCGGCGTGTGGTGCGCGACACGAGGTGGCGGTGATTCGGCAGACTGCTACCCATGAACCTAATCCTGCGTACCGCGGCGGCCAGTGACCGGGGCAAGACCCGGGAGAACAACGAGGACGCGGTACACGCCGGACCGCACGTGGTCGCCGTGGCTGATGGAGTAGGCGGCGGGCCATCCGGGGAGGTGGCGAGCAGCCTCGTCATCCGCACGCTCGCTGCTCTGGAGTCGGCTCCGCCCCAGGAGGCGTCAGCCGCGCTGCAGGCCGCGGTGATCGAAGCGAACCTGCGTATTCGGGCCGCGATCAACCACGACCCCAGTCTGGAGGGCATGGCGACCACTCTCACCGCGATGGTGGTGACGGATCGTGGGCTCGCCATCGGCCACATCGGGGACTCCCGGGCGTATGCGTGGCGAGGCCACGCCCTCACCCAGCTCACCCGCGACGACACCTACGTGCAAGGCTTGGTCGACAGCGGGATCATCACCGTGGACGAGGCCCGTCGGCATCCGCAGCGGTCTCTGGTGACCCAGGCCATCAACGGATCGCAGATCGCCCCGACCTTCGCCGCCCTGGCCCCACAGTTGGGCGACCGCTTTCTGCTGTGCAGCGACGGGTTGAGCGACTACGTCGATGACAAGAAGATCGCCGATGCCCTAGCCTCCTGCCCGGACCTGCAGCAGTGTGCCCAACAGTTGATCGACCTGGCGATGGATGCGGGTGCACCCGACAACGTCAGCGTCGTCGTGGCTGACGTCGTTCCCGACTCGTAGGCGGCAATCACCCTAAAGCGTCACTGTTGCACTACCGAACGTGATATTCCTTCATTACAGAATGTAGGGGTTTATCGCGTTCGGGGGTTATGGTGATGGTCTCAGGAGGTCTCCGCCACTTAGCGGTGACGATGGTCGTCCTGCTACTCGTGCTGGGTATGTACGTCACGGGCCGGATCCTCGGGCAGGCGACCACACCGCGGCCGGCGCCTCAATCCGCGGCGCCCTCCGAGCCAGCACCTCACGGCGCCCCGGACGGCGAGTCACGATTTCATGACCGAGTCGTACCACCGGTGGTCACCTCTCCCTCCGCCGCTCCCCTGCCGCCGACCGAGGTGGGGCCGCTGGGCACGATACGGACGATCGGAGCCACCTACGCCGCGCTCACCTTCGACGACGGTCCGGATCCCCGCTGGACTCCACAGGTGCTCGACCTCCTGCTACAGCACGGTGTGCGCGCGACCTTCTGCGTGCTCGGAAAGAACGCCGCGGCGTACCCCGAGCTGATCCAGCAGATCGCCGCCGACGGTCACACCCTCTGCAACCACTCCTGGGACCACGCACTCGACCTCGGCGAGCGGTCGAAGGCGGCGATCGAGGCTGATCTGCTGCGAACGAACGCGGCCATCCGAGCGGCGGTGCCGGACGCTGAGATCGCCTACTACCGGCAACCGGGCGGGATGTGGACGTCCCGGGTGGTGGAGGTGGCGTCCGCGCTCGGCATGGCGTCCCTGCACTGGACCGTGGATCCACAGGACTGGCGGGAGCCGAGGGCGCGCGAGATCAGCCGGTTGGTGCTCACGCATACTTTCCCCGGGGCGATCGTGCTGTTGCACGACGGTGGCGGCGACCGGCGCAACACTGTCCAGGCATTGGCTGACATTCTCGACACCCCGTCGATCGGCTTCGACGCTCTACCTGGCGAGCCGGCCTTGCTTTGATCACAGGGATACTGCCCCGATGATCACTCGCTCTGGTGGTTGGCCGACTATGGGGACATGGGGCTGGTAACCCTCGGGGACGTTCGCGCGGCGGCGGCCAGGATCGCGGGTATCGCGGTGCGGACCCCGCTGCTGCCGGCGACGTGGGCCGGTGACGACTTCTGGCTCAAGCCCGAGAGCCTGCAGCCGACCGGCGCCTTCAAGCTGCGTGGCGCCGCGTACGCGGTCAACCAGCTCCGCTCGGCGCGGGGGGTGGTGACACACTCCTCGGGCAACCACGGGCAGGCTCTGGCGTACGCCGCGCGGGAAACGGGGATGGCCTGCCTGGTGGTGATGCCAGACGCCGCGCCACCACACAAGATCGAGGCGGTACGGCGACTCGGCGCCGAAGTGGTGCTCGTGCCGCCGGCGGAACGGGAATCGGCGGCCACGCGCCTCGCTGTCGGGCGCGACTTCGCGATCGTGCCGCCGTTTGATCACCACGACGTGATCGCAGGACAGGGCACGGTCGGGTTGGAGATCGCCGAGGACTTGCCCGACGTCTCCGCGGTCCTGGTGCCAGTCGGTGGGGGTGGACTCGCCTCCGGGGTGGCGACCGCGGTGAAGGCCCTCTGCCCGCGGGCCCGGGTGATCGGGGTGGAGCCGGAAGTGGCCCCGGACGCTCGCGATTCGTGGCAGGCCGGTGAGTTGCGCCCACTGCCTCCGGAGGTCTCCTATCGCACTGTCGCCGACGGGCTGCGTACGGCACTGTCCCCGCTCACGCTGGAGCACCTACGCGCCAGGCTGGACGACATCGTGCTGGTCTCGGAGGCCGAGATCCTGGCAGCGAGTCAGAGACTGTTGCGCCATGCGCGCCTTGTGGCGGAGCCGAGCGGGGCGGTGGCCACCGCGGCCTACGTGTACCGCCGGGGCGACCTTCCGCCCGGGCCGGTGGTCGCGGTGGTTTCCGGCGGCAACGTGGACCCGGAGTTGCTTCCACGCCTCGCCGCGGGCGTAGCCGGCGATGTCCTGGAATAACGGCCGAATGACTATGAGCAAGGTAATCTTTCTTAAAAGGCGAGTATAGTTCGTAAGGGGGTTACCTCTCTAAAGCTATATAGATGGGATGAAACGGAATATCGGTGATGCGCATAGCGATGGACGTCCCCGGACACCTCTGGTGCCGGGGCCTGGAAGATCATGATGCGAGGAGGGGGACGTGGACACGGGAGATCGTCTGCTAACGCCGGGCGAGGTGGCTGCGTTGTTCCGCGTCGACCCGAAGACCGTTACCCGATGGGCGGCGGCAGGACGGATCGGCAGTATCCGGACACCCGGCGGACACCGGAGGTTCCGGGAGTCAGAGGTACGAGCCCTGCTCGAGGGCGGGCTGGAGGGCCTCGAGGAAGAGGCCGAATCCAGCAAATCCACGAATCAGTGACGGGTGCGCCCCGTCGACGCGACGGATGGATGGCTGCCAGGCCGACCAGGGCCTGGGTCTAGTCGGACACTCTGCCGTGGTGGCCCACGCCGCCGCTCCATCGGCGGAACAGGGTATGCCTCACTGCCAGAGCGTCCAGGACCTTACCGGCGACGAAATCGATCAACTGCTGAGCGGTAGCCTGCGCGCCCGCGGCGTAGAAACCCGGGCTGGCGGGAAGCACCACCGCACCGGCGTCGTGCAAGGCGATGAGGTGCTCCAGATGACTGCGGGTCACCGGAGTCTCCCGCGGTACCACCACGACACGCCGGCGCTCCTTGAGGTTCACCTCGGCCGCGCGTTGCAGCAGATCCTTCGACAACCCAAGCGCGATGCCCGCACAGGCAGCGGTGCTCGCCGGCACCACCACCATGCCCTGGGCCGGATAGGAGCCCGACGAGGGGCCGGCGGCGAGGTCCCCGGCCGGCCAGTACGCGAGGTCGTCCCCGCTGACGTCCCGGTCCAGCCACACGGCGAGGTCGTCGCGCCAATGCGTGTCACGGAACCTACGACCGGTCTCGTCGTAGAGCGTCAGACGGGCGGCTCGAGAGACCACGAGGTCCACCGCCTCGCCCGCGTCCAGCAGACCGCGTAGCACCGCCGCCGCGTACGGTGTGCCGGAGGCGCCGGAGACGCCTACGACCCACGGTCGACGCGGCGACGTCACCTCAGACCACCCAGAATCACGAGGTCGGCGAGCGCGAAAACGAACAGCGCGATACCCACGAAGCCGTTGACGGTGAAGAAGGCCCGGTTGACCCGGGACAGGTCGTCTGGCCGTACGATCGAGTGCTCGTAAGCGAACGCGGCGGCGGTCACCGCGAGTCCTGCCCACCACAGCGCGCCAAATCCGGCCAACTGACCAAACCAGACAAACATTCCAAACGTAATGATGTGCGCGACGATCGCGGCGCGCAAGGCGAAGCGCACACCGAACCGCGCGGGAACGCTGTGGACCCCGATCCGCCGGTCGACCTCGGCGTCCTGGCACGCGTAGATGAGGTCGAAGCCACCGATCCACAACCCGACCGCGACGCCGAGCACCCACGCCGGACCGGAGCCGGCGAAGGTGCCGGTCACGGCCAGCCAACCGCCGACCGGCGCCACCATCTGGGCGAGCGCCAGAAAGGCGTGCGGCCAGTTCGTGAAGCGTTTGGCGTACGGGTAGACCACCAGCGGGACCACCGCGGCGGGGGCGAGCGCCGCCACCAGCGGGTTGAGCGCCAGCGCCGCGGCGACGAAGACCGCCAGCGCGACGAGGGCACCGGTGACCGCGGTACGGACGCTCACCACCCCGGTCACCAGCTCGCGGTTCGCGGTGCGTGGATTCCGGGCGTCGATGTGCCGGTCGATGATCCGGTTGGCGGCCATGGCGAACGTCCGCGCCGCCACCATCGCGACCGTCACCAAAGCCACGTCGACCCAGTCCACCCGACCGGTGGTGACCCGCATCGCGGTAAGGGTGGACAGGTACGCGAATGGCAGCGCGAACACCGAGTGCTCGATCGCCACCAGCCGCAGGAACGCCCGAATCCGACCAGGCCTCCGCGGCTCGCGCGTCGCCTCCGCCGCCGGCTTGGTGCCGGTCATAGCCCGTACTCCCGCCAACGCCGGGTGACCTTCTCCACGATCTCCGGGGACATCGTCGCCTCGGCCGGCCAGCCCCGGGTGTAGCCCTCGCTCGGCCACTTGCGGGTGGCGTCGATGCCTGCCTTGCCGCCCCAGAACTGCTGGTAGGACGCGTGGTCCAGGTGGTCTACCGGTCCTTCGGTCAGCAGCAGGTCGCGGGAGTAGTCGACGTTGCCGAACGCCCGCCACGCCACTTCGGCGTAGTCGTGCACGTCACAGTCGTCGTCGACCACCACGATGAGCTTGCTCAGGGACAGCAGGTGGGCGCCCCAGATCGCGTTCATGACCTTCTGGGCGTGCTTGGGGTAGCGCTTGCGGATCGACACGATCACGCAGTTGTGGAAGCCTCCCGCCTCCGGCAGCGAGTAGTCGACGATGTCGGGGATGAGGATCTTCAGCAGGGGCAGGAAGATCCGCTCGGTGGCGTGCCCGATCGGCCCGTCCTCCTGCGGCGGCTTGGAGGTCACGATCGTGTGGTAGACCGGGTCGCGCTGCATGGTCATGCATTCCACGTGCAGCACGGGGAACGGCTCCACCGGGGTGTAGAACCCGGTGTGGTCGCCGAACGGGCCCTCCGGCAGCCGCTCCCCTGGCTCCACGTACCCCTCCAGGACGATCTGGGCGTTGGCCGGCACCCGCAGCGGCACGGTGAGACAGTCGACGAGCTCCACGCGCTCCCCGCGTAGAAACCCGGCGAACAGATACTCGTCGATGTCTGGGGGGAGTGGCGCGGTGGCGACATAGCTGACCACGGGGTCGCATCCGATGGCGACCGCGACCGGTAGCCGGCGGCCGAGGCGCTCCGCCACCGCGTGATGGGCGGCGGAGTCCTTGTGGATCTGCCAGTGCATCCCCAGGGTGTTCTTGGAGTGCTGCTGGAGCCGGTACAGCCCCACGTTGCGGACGCCGGTCTCAGGGTGGACGGTGTGGGTCAAGCCGAAGTTGTGGAAGATCCCTCCGTCCTCCGGCCAGGTGCGCAGGCCCGGCAGACGATCGAGATCCACTTGTTCCCCGCGGTACACCACCTCCTGGCAGGGGGCCGTCTTCACCCGCTTCGGCGGAACCGACTTGAGCTGGAGCAGTTTGCCCAGACCGTCCCGGATTCCCGCCCAGCCAACCGGAAGCTCCGGCTTGGCGAGCGCGCTGATCCGGGCGGCGATCTCCTCGACGTCATCGACACCGAGCGCCATCGCCATGCGTCGCCGGGTGCCGAACAGGTTGATCGCGACCGGCATCTCGCCCCGGGTGGGTCGCTCGAAGAGCAGAGCCGGCCCGCCGCGCCGGACGGTGCGGGTCACGATCTCGCTGATCTCCAGGTCGGGGTCGACCGGTGCCGTCACCCGGTGCAGCTCACCGGCACGCTCCAGCGCGGTGAGGAACTCGGGCAGGTCCGCGTAGGGAAACCGAGGTGCCACGCCCCCCAGTCTGCCCCACCTCGAGATCTACCCGTTGTCGCCCTGCACCGCCCAGGTGCAGGGGCGCGTACTGCTCGCTCCACTATGGCTGTGGACGGTCGGTGATGTGGTGGGCCCGCGCTACCGTGGCCACGGCCGCTCCGAAGGCGAGCACCTGGGGGCGCCGTTCGCCAGTGAGCCAGATCACCGCCACCTCCGAGTGCGGCATGTCCGCGACCGGGACGTAAGCGATGTCCGGGCGGGCGTAGTAGCGGCGCATGCACTCCACCATCGGGCTGACGCCCAGACCCGCCCCGACCAGTGACAGCACTTCCTGCGGGGTGGAGACCACCTGCCGGCGTGGCAGCGGCACCCCCTCTGGGGTGATCGGCGGGGCGTGGAAGTCGCGCCAGTACTGCGGAGCGGTGTCGGGCAGGTCGAAGATGTGCTCACCGGCGATCTCCGACAGCCCTACCCGGTCCCGGGTAGCGAGCGGATGATCTCGCCAGACCGCGAGCGCCCGCGGTTCGCGGACCACGACAGCTCCGACCGTGATGTCCGGCTCGTGCACCGGCAGCCGAGCCAGGGCCACATCCACCGCCCCGGTGCGTAACGCGCTGAGCTGGTTACCGAAGTCCAGCTCCACCAGGCGTACCTGCCAGTCGGGGCAGAGCCGGCCGAACTCGCGCAAGATCTCGCCGGTGAGTTCGTTGGCGCCGGTGCCCTGCTGGCCGACCGTGAGGGTGGCCGCGGTCCCGGAAGCAGCCTGGCGTGCCCGCAATAGGGCCGAGTGCACGCCCCGCCACGCGGGGACGAGATCGGCCCGCAGTTGCTCGCCGGCGGGTGTGAGCCGAACGCTGCGGGAGGTGCGCGCGACCAGGGTGCCGCCGACCCGCCGTTCCAGCGACCGGATCAATTGGCTGACTCGGGGCGGGGACAGCCGCAACCGCTGGGCGGTACGTCCGAAGTGCAGCTCCTCTGCGAGGGTGAGGAAGCACTCCAGCTCATGCGGATCCACCCGGATCATGCAGAAATCCTAACCGCGCCTGTAGCGGATCATTATTGATCGTGGAGTGGTCGGTATCGACGCTTGCGGTGTGACCCGCAGCGAACTGGACCACTTTTCGGCCACGGCCGACACCCGGCGCTGGGCGGAGCTCGCGGTCTTGCTGGCCGCCGTGTTCCTGGTACTCGCCGACGTCTTCGTCACCACCGTCGCCACGGTCAGCATGAGGGCCGAGCTGTCCGCTACGGACACCCACTTGCAGTTGATCCTCGCCCTGTACAACATCAGCTACGGCGGGCTGCTGCTCGGTGGCGGCCGACTGGGTGACCGGTTCGGCCGTCGCCGTCTCTTCTGCGCCGGGGTTGCGGTCTTTCTCATCGCCTCGATCTGGTGCGCCACCGCCCTCACTGCGGAACTGCTGGTGGTGGGCCGGCTGGTGCAGGGAATCGGTCCGGCGCTTCTGATGCCGCAGGTCTTCACGCTGATCCAAGAGAGGTTCCACGGGCGGGACCGTGCGGTGGCGTTCGGCCTGTTCTCTGCGGTCAGCGGAGTCGCTGCCGCAGGCACTCAAGTATGGGGTGGTGCGTTGATCGACGCCGACCTGTTCGGGTTGGGCTGGCGCAGCATCTTCTGGGTCAACGTGCCATTGTGCCTGGTCGTGCTGGTGGCGGCTGGTCGGCTGCTACGAGAGGGGCGGGCGTCGACAACGGCTCGGTTCGATTGGATGGGCCTGGGGCTGACGGTGACCGCACTGGTGGCGATGGTCGCCGGATTGGCGTTCGTGGTGAGGGCGCTCGTTCCGGCCGCCGGCGCGGTCGCGGTCGCGGCGGTGGCCGGCTGGTGGGCGTCCAGCGGAACCGGGTGGCGGCAGCACGCGGGCGCGACCCGGTCGTGGACCCCGCTCTGCTGGCGCAGCCAGGTCTGAGCCGGTACCTGGTAGCCGCCGCCTGCTACTACGCCGGAAACGCGGTGCTGTCGTGCTGCTACCGCTATGGGCGATCGACAGCCGTGGGTTCTCGGTGACCGCCGCCGGTCTCCTCTTCGCCCCGCTCGCCGCCACATTCGCGGTCAGCTCCAGCCTGGCCACCCGTTGGTTCGGTACCCAACCGCGACACCTGCTGCGGGTGGGCACCGCTGGACTGCTCGTCGGTTACCTCGGGCTGGGGCTGGTGTTGACCGTGGCCGGCGAGGCGACGGCTGCGGTGGTCACCGCGTTGGTCATGATCGGTGCGGCGATGGGCGGGGTGGCGGCACCTTTGAACACCCTGGCCACCGCCCGAGTAGCGCCAGCCCAGGCTGGTGCCGCCTCCGGGCTGTTGACCACCGCCCTCGAGATCGGGTACGGGGTGGGAGCAGCGCTCGGAGTCGGCTGCTTCACCCTGCTGCTGTCCAGCGGACTGCCCGGTGGGACCGCGTACGCGCTGAGCCTGACGGCGCCGTGGCTGCTCACCGCGGCGCTGGCAGCGCTGGTGTCCGAGCGGCGCCATCCGGTCCCGCAGACGACATAACCGAATAACCGGCCATCTGAGATGGGCAACGTGGACACGTTCGCCCCCGCGGTGAGCCGCCTCTCCACAGAGGGCGGAAGGGCACGACCTGATCCTCGGCGCGTCGACGGCTCGACGAGGAGCCCGTGGTAGCCGAGCAGATGGCGACGTCCCCAGTGCGGTCAACGTCGAGGTGGTGAGCGGTCGTGGCGGGCTGCCGCCGGCGCGTGGGGTGGCAAAGCCAACAGCGACCATGACTTACCGTATGGTCGCCGGCAGCGTACCGTAGAAATCTGGTTCGTTCGCCGATGGAGCGGACAAGGGCACACGGGGACGTCATGGGGCTCACGTATGTGGTTGATCGCTCTGAGGACACGCACCATGTGCGGTTCTCCGGTGAGATCGACATGCGGGTCGCGGGTGAAGCGGTCGATGTGATCGCCGAGACGGTGCTCGACGGAAGCCCCAGACAGATGGTCGTCGACCTGCGCCAAGTGTCGCTGCTGGACTCGACCGGAGTAGCGGCGCTGGTGACAGCGCACAAGATCGCTGCTCACCGAGGGTGCCGCTTGGTGGTCGCCAATCCTCGCGAGGTGGTACGGGAGCTGCTCGCTGTCACCGGAGTCTTGGACATCCTGACCGGCCACGCCCAGCGCTGAGCCGGTCGGGGGCGCATGAGCGCCGGTCAGCGGGGTACGGCTGGCCTATGACCAACTACGGCTACACCCTGATGTGCGAGCAGTCCGGCCCGCGCGCCCTGGTCGATGACGCGGTCCGCGCCGAGGAGGCCGGCTTCGACTTCGCGGTGGTCTCGGACCACTACAGCCCTTGGCTGGAGGAGCAGGGGCACTCGCCGTACGCCTGGTCGGTTCTTGGGGCGACGGCGCAGGCGACCGAGCGCATGGGGCTCATGTCCTTCGTCACCTGTCCGATCCGCCGGTACCACCCGGCGGTCGTCGCCCAGAAGGCGGCGACCATGGGGGTGCTGTCTGAGGGCAGGTTCACCCTTGGCCTCGGCGCCGGGGAGAACCTCAACGAGCACGTCGTCGGGCCCTGGCCGTCGGTGACCCAGCGGCACGACATGTTCACCGAAGCGCTGGAGATCATCCAAGGGCTGTTGGATGGTTCGACGATCAGCTTCACCGGTGAGTACTACGAGGTCGGTGAGGCACGCCTGTTCGATGTGCCGCAGGAGCGGGTGCCGGTGGCGGTCGCGGTGTCGGGGCCCGATTCGTGTGCGCTCGCTGCCGAGTACGCCGACGCCATCGTCGCCACCGAGCCGGACCGTGAGCTCGTCCGCCAGTTCACCGACGCAGGGGGGAACGGACGCCGGTACGGTCAAGTGGCGATCTGCTACGGGCCGGACGCGCAGGAGTGCCGCCGGCTCGCACGGGAACAGTTCCGTTGGGCCCCGCTGGGGTGGAAGGCGCGGGCGGAGCTCCCCAACCCCGCCGCCATCGCGGCCGCCACCGAGGTGGTCCGGGACGAGGACGTCGCCGCGGCGGTCTCCTGCGGTCCGGATCTCGACCAGCACGTGGGAGCGGTAGCCGCCTTCGCCGAGGCCGGTTTCACCGACATCGCGGTGGTCCAGGTCGGCGGCGACGAGCAGGCCCGGTTCCTGCAGTGGGCTCGGGACGAGTTTCTGCCAGCCCTGCGCGAATTGGACGGGGACGGTGGCGAAACATGACCCGTCGTCGATCGCTGGTACGGCGAAGCCGTGCCCTCGGGATCCCACTCAGCCCCAAGGCGGCGCGCATCATGGACCGCCGACCCACCCGCCCCGGCGAGCACGGCCGGGCGCGGGTGCGGGCGAGTGACTACAAGGTGCGGCTGCTGGAGAAGCAGCGACTGCAGGCCCAGTACGGGCTGCGGGAGCGGCAGCTTCGCGCTGCGGTCACCCGGGCGATCCGCCGTCCGGAACCGACCGGTGAGGCGCTCCTGGTCAACCTGGAGACCCGGCTGGACGCCGTGGTGTTGCGAGCGGGGTTCGCGCCCACCACGGCGGCGGCCCGACAGGCCGTCAGCCACGGACACATCCGAGTGGACGGACGCAAGGTCGACAAGCCGTCCTACCGGGTTCGCCCCGGCCAGGTGATCGAGGTGGCGCCGCGCAGCCGCGAGATGCTGCCGTTTGAGGCCGCGGCGGCGGGAGAGTACGCCGAACGGGTGCCGCCGTACCTCAGCGTCGACCGTGAGCAGCTCCGAGCCCGGTTGGAGCGCTTGCCTGAGCGTCGCGAGATTCCGATCCAGTGCGACGAGATCAAAGTGGTCGAGTTCTACGCGCGCTGAGCCGGTTTCGTCGGCCGGCGGCCCGGGTAGCCAGCCGACATGGAGGACCCGATCCGCGCCGAGGAAGTCCGCGCCGAGCTGGATGAGATGGGGTTGCGCTACTTCCTCGACGTGCGCGCGACCGTGCGGCGCATGCTGGAGCAGATGCGCGGCGAGCAGCGGACCGCATTCGCGGCGGCGGTCGCCGAACGGCTGCTACGCGAGGACGAACAGCGGCCGGTCCAGGAGCGGCTACCGCAGCTGGCGGGGTGGCGGCCGGTGGTGGACTCGGTCTGGCGGTGGCTGGCGGGTGAGTCCGGAGCCGCCCGAGAGGTCGAGGTCGCGGTAGGCCGCTACTACCTCGACCCGGACTATCCCAGTGCGCAGCCGGACGACCAGAGCGACGCCGCAGCCCACGCGGTACGTGCGGCGCTCTACACCTCCGAGTGCTGCCTGCACGGCTGCCTGGAGTTCGCCACCTGGGCCGGGTGGCGCGGGTTCGACTGGGCAGCGGTGTGGGCCGCGGCCGACCCAAGCTGGTTGCCGCGACGCCCGGCCGAGGTCACGCCGTACGTCTGGGAGCTGGCCCACCCCCGGCTCCAAGCCGAGCTCGACCAGCAACTGGCCGACTTGGAGGAGTTGGCCGTGGGCGGGGACGTGCTGCTGGACGGCCCGGCGGCGCGGCGACCGTTCCTCGAACGGCTGCGTACCGGCTAAGCCACGTTTCCCGTGCCTGGCCCGGGGGAAAGTGCCCACCATGAGAACCGACACCGCGGTCCGGATCGATCTCGGAGAAGCCACGCTGGAGGCAGATCTCGCGATGCCGGACAGCGCACGTGGGGTGGTGTTGTTCGCGCACGGATCCGGCAGCTCCCGGCACAGCCCGCGCAACCGAATGGTCGCCACCCGATTGAATCAGCGCCGGTTCGGCACCCTGCTGGCGGATTTGCTCAGCGCCGAGGAGGGCGAGTTCGATGCCCGCACCGGCGCACTGCGCTTCGACATCCCGCTACTGGCTCGCCGGATGGCGGGCCTGGTCGACTGGGCCGGCGCCGAGGCGGCCACCATCGGCCAGCCGATCGGGCTGTTCGGCGCCAGCACCGGCGCCGCCGCCGCCCTGATCGCCGCCGCCGGGCGGCCGGAGCAGGTGCGAGCGGTGGTGTCCCGTGGCGGGAGACCGGACCTGGCAGGCGAGTCGCTGGTGAAGGTACGCGCCCCGACGCTGCTGTTGGTGGGTGAGCGTGACCCGCAGGTGATCAAGTTGAACGAACGCGCCGCGGGTCTGCTGGCCGCGCCGCACCGTCTTCACGTGGTGGCCCGTGCGACCCACCTGTTCGAGGAGCCCGGGACGCTGGAGGAGGTGGCTGACCGGGCCGGTGATTGGTTCGAGGCCTACCTGTGATGCCGGGATGGACCCGAGATGCGGATACCGATCGAGGCGGTCGCCCCGAAGGTCGACTGCGGACGCTCGGCGGCGAAGGCGGTCGTGGGTGAACGGGTGCCGATCTCGGCGCGGGTGTACGCCGAGGACCGCCTCGCACTCGGCTGCCGCGTGGTGTGCCGGCGTCCCGGCGGGCCGGGGCCAACGGTACGGATGCGGCCCGGCGCACCAGGCACCGACACCTGGCACGCGGAGATCGTGCCGGACACGGTGGGTGGATGGAGCTTCGCCATCGAGGCGTTCAGCGACCCGTACCTCGCCTGGCGGTCGGCGGTGCTGGCGAAGGTGGAGGCCGGGTACACCGCTGCGGACCTCGCCAACGATGTGGCCACGGGGGCGCAGCTGCTAGACCGGGCCGCCGGTTCGGTGCCGGAGCGCTACCGGCGGTGGGTCGGCGCGGCCGCCGACGGCCTGCGCGACGGTGGTCGCCCGCTCAAGGCCCGCCTGTCGGGTGCCTTGGAGCTGGCGGAACTACTCTGGGAGCATCCGTTGCGGGATCTCACGACGGTCAGCGAGTGCTATCCGCTGTGGGTGGACCGGCCGCGAGCGCTCTTCTCCGCCTGGTACGAGATGTTCCCCCGTTCGGAAGGGGCACAGGTAGACGAGCAGCACCGTCCGGTACGGCACGGCACCTTCGCGACCGCGGCCCGCCGCCTGCCGCAGATCGCGGCGATGGGCTTCGACGTGGTGTACCTGCCGCCGATCCATCCGATCGGCCGGACGAACCGGAAGGGGCGCAACAACGCGTTGGTGGCCCACGAGGGCGACGTCGGCTCTCCGTGGGCGATCGGCTCGTCGGAGGGTGGACACGACGCCATCCACCCCCGCCTGGGGACGTTGGCGGACTTCGACGCGTTTGTGGCGGCGGCACGGGCCGTCAACCTCGAGGTGGCGCTCGACCTGGCGTTGCAGTGCTCCCCCGACCATCCGTGGGTGCGGGAGCACCCCGAGTGGTTCACCCGGCGACCGGACGGCACCATCGCGTACGCCGAGAACCCGCCCAAGAAGTACCAGGACGTGTATCCGCTCGACTTCGACCGGGACCCGGAGGGCATTCGGGCGGAGGTGCTGCGGGTGGTGCGACACTGGATCGACCACGGCGTGCGGATCTTCCGAGTGGACAATCCCCACACCAAGCCGGTCGAGTTCTGGCGGTGGTTGATCGCCCAGGTGCACCACACCCACCCGGACGTGCTGTTCCTCTCTGAAGCGTTCACCCGGCCAGCCATGCTCGAAGGTCTCGCCAAGGCGGGGTTCAGTCAGTCCTACACCTACTTCACCTGGCGTACCACCTCGGCGGAGCTTCGGTCCTACTGCGAGGAGCTGCTGGCCGCGGCCGACTACCTACGACCCAACTTCTGGCCCCAGACGCCCGACATCCTTCCCGAGCACCTGCAACACAGTGGCCCGACCATGTTCAAGATCCGCGCGGTGCTCGCGGCGCTGCTGTCGCCGTCGTGGGGCGTCTACTCCGGCTACGAGCTGTTCGAACGCGTCGCACGTCCGGGGACGGAGGAGTACCTGGACAACGAGAAGTACGAGCTGCGCCCGCGGGACTGGGCCGCGGCCGAGGCGACGGGTCGGTCGCTGGCGCCCTGGCTGACCCGGCTGAACGCGATCCGCCGCGAACATCCCGCCCTGCACTGGTTCCGGAACCTGCGCTTCCACCGGGTCGACAACGACGCGATGCTGTGCTGGTCGAAGCGGGACGGAGCGGATACCGTCTTGGTCGTCTGCCTCCTCGACCCGGAGGCGGCGCACTGGGGCAACGTCTCCCTCGACCTGCCGTCGCTCGGATTCGACTGGCACGAGCAATTCACTGTCCGCGACGAACTGACCGGCGCCAGCTACCGGTGGGGGGAGCACAATCCCGTCCGGCTCGACCCGTTCGACGAGCCGGCGCACGTGTTCGCGGTCCACCGCAACGGTTAGCGCGCCCGGATCTGGGGGCATACACCATGCCATGCAGCCGGATCCGCCGCCTGACCCGACCGTGGGCAGCCACGTCGCGCCCGACGGGGTGGTGGAGCACCCGACCGCTGACGACTTCGCCCACGCGCGGGTCTTGCCCACCGACCGTAACTGGTTTCAACGGGCTGTCTTCTATGAGGTCCTGGTACGCGCCTTCCACGACACCAACGGCGACGGGTCGGGTGACCTCCAGGGCCTCATCGACCGCCTGGACTACCTGGCCTGGCTCGGTGTCGACTGCCTGTGGCTGCCGCCGTTCTACGACTCGCCGCTGCGTGACGGCGGTTACGACATCCGGGACTTCTACCGGGTGGAAGCCGCACCTGTTCGACGTCCGCGGCTCGCCGCAACGCGGCGACTGTTTCGGG
>CAYTMR010000031.1:0-30205 GCA_964438855.1 uncultured Micromonosporaceae bacterium | reverse complement strand
CTGGAACGGCACCGTGGTCAGTCGGCCGTCGTTCGCTGAGATGTATTGGACACCGGCGCAACAGCTGGCGCATCTCACCGTGACCGGCGCACCGGTGCGCACGGGTGACCTGTACGCCTCGGGTGCCGTGTCAGGTCCGCGGCGCGATCAGGCCGGCACCGCGTTGGAGTTGACCAGAAACGGTGCCGAGCCGATCCGGCTGGTCGACGGTGCCCAGCGGACCTACCTCGCCGACGGTGACACCGTGACGGTCACGGCGACCGCTGCTGGGGCAGCGGGTCACACCATCACCCTTGCGGAGGTCACCGGCAGTGTCCTCCCCGCACCCCTGTGATCCCCTCGCGGGGCCCGACCGTCGGCTAGACGGGTGCCGGGCTGCTTGAGGCCGGCAGCGGTGACGGTGAGGCAGGAGGAGACGGGGACGGGGTCGGCGAAGGCGCGGGTGGTGAGGGTGTCGGTGGCGGGCCAGGCTGGACCTGCGACGGGGTAGGTGACGGGTTCGCCGGCGGTGGTGTGGGTGACGGGTCCGGTGGCGGCGGGGTCGGCGACGGACTCGGGGGCGTCGCTGATGGTGTAGGCGACGGGCTTGGGCTTGCTGGTGGGGTCGGTACCGGAGATGGTGTCGCGGTCGGCGGTGGGCTAGGTGGGAGTGTGGGAGCAGGCACCGACGGTGTGGCGGTCGGCGTGACGACCGGCGGTGGAGATGGCGGATGGATCGGGGAGGGCGGTGGTGACGGTCGAGGGGACGGCGTGTGCGGCGGCGGGGGTGACGGGCGCGGATCGTCACCGGAGCCGGACGGCACCGCGTCGACGACCCGGGTGGCGCCGAAGAAGTTGGACCACCATACGGCTTGCACCTTCACCACGTCACCGGTGCGCGGTGCATGGACTATGCGGCCGTCTCCGATGTAGATGCCAACGTGGCCGATCGCTCGCCAGTTCCCTGGATCGGAGCTGAAGAAGATCAAGTCGCCGGGTAGGAGTTGGTTGCGGCGAACGGGCCGGGAACGGGTGGCCCAGTACTGGTCCTTGGCGACCCGTGGCAGGGTGATGCCGACCCACCGGTACGCCGCCCACACGAGCCCACTGCAGTCGTACCGGTGTGGCCCCTCTGCGCCCCACTGGTAGGGTTTGCCGCGCTGAGCGAGCGCGAAGTGGACAGCCTGGAGCGCGTCCGGGTGAGCCTCCCCGTCGATCAGCTCTTCGGGGGCGAGGCGTTGGTCGGCGGCCTCCCGCTCGCGCTCGATCTCCTCTAGCTGGTCGGCGTTGCGCTCCCGCAGCTCGGCGAGCTCTGCCTCCAGCTCGGCGAGCTCGTCCGCGCGCGCGTCGTACTCCTGGGCCAGGGCCTCCTCGTTCTCGGCCGCGGCTGAGAGGCGCTCGGAGGCCTCCTCGGCGGCCGCTTCGGCGGCGAGCAGGTCCCTCAGCGCCGCCTCTAGGCCGAGGGGGGCATCGACCGGCACCGGAGCATGGGCCGACAGGTCGCGCAGCCCGGGGCCGAACAGTGGTGGCGGCACGGCCGCCGCACCCCGGTAGGCCTCGGCGACGAGTGCGTCGGCGGCCTCCCGAGCCTCCGCCAGCGCGGCGTCAGCAGCGGCCCACTCTTCCTCGGCCTCGGCCAGGGCGGTACGGGCCTCCTCAAGCGCGAGCTCCGCCTCCTTGAGTTGTTCGGCGGCGGTCGCGACCGTCATTTCTAGGTCGGCGATCTCGGCGGCGAGCGGCCCGACCTCTTCGGTGGGGGCGGTGGGCGGCTGGTCCGCCGTTCGCCCGTCGGGCAGGCGTACTTCTCCAGAGGGAACGGGGCGCGCCCCAGAGTCGGGGACGCGGGTCGGGTCGGCGTGGGCGGGGCCGGCGAGCAGGGCGGCGAGTGCGGAGACGACCACTGTGGGCAGGGCGATACGGCGCGCAAGAGGCCCCAGGGTCCGTGGCGCTCTACGTCCCGATATGACCATATACCACCGTTTCTGCCCCGTCCTCTGCTGCGCCCTTCAGGGGAGCATGGCCAGTGTGTCCCCTCCTGTCTTATCCCACCGAGGCGCGGTGTGTCGATAGCACATAGGAGTTGTTATGAAACGGTGGGTGCGGAGAGCGTCCCGATATCGGGACAAATGTGGGTGAGCTACGCCGCAACCATGGCCTGGTGGGCGGACGGCCTTCGCCGGCGCAGCATACGCTTCCCCCATGGACCCGGGACGCAAGCGTGAGCTGGAAGAGAAGATCTACGCGGGTGAGCGGCTGACCCGGCAGGACGGGATCGATCTGTACGCCTGCGACGACCTCGCGTGGCTTGGACGGCTCGCCCACCACCGTCGGACGCAATTGTCCGCGGACCGGGTGATGTTCAACGTCAACCGCCACTTGAATCTGACCAATGTGTGCAGCGCCTCCTGCGCGTACTGCTCATTCCAGCGCAAACCGGGTGAAAAGTCTGCCTACACCATGCGGGTCGCCGAAGCGGTGGCGAAGGCGAAGGAGATGGAGGGCGAGGGCCTGACCGAGCTGCACATCGTCAACGGCCTGCACCCCACGCTGCCGTGGAAGTACTACCCCCGCGTGCTGCGCGAACTGAAGGCGGCGCTGCCGAATGTCAGCCTGAAGGCATTCACCGCCACCGAGATCCACTGGTTCGAGAAGATCTCTGGGCTCTCCGCCAGCGAGATCTTGGACGAGCTGATCGACGCTGGTCTGGAGTCGCTGACCGGTGGCGGCGCCGAGATCTTCGACTGGGAGGTCCGGCAGCACATCGTCGACCACTCCACCCACTGGGAGGATTGGTCCCGCATCCACCGGCTCGCGCACTCCAAAGGGCTGCGTACCCCCTGCACGATGCTCTATGGCCACATCGAGGAGCCGCGCCACCGGGTCGACCACGTGCTGCGGTTGCGGGAGTTGCAGGACGAGACCGGCGGGTTCGTGGTCTTCATCCCGTTGCGGTATCAGCACGACTTCGTCGACTCCGCGGACGGGGTGATCCGCAACCGTCTCCAGGCCCGCACCAGGATGGCCACGCCGGCGGAGTCGCTCAAGACCTTCGCGGTCTCCCGGCTGCTCTTCGACAATGTGCCGCACGTCAAGTGCTTCTGGGTGATGCACGGGCTGTCGGTGGCGCAGCTATCGCTCAACTTCGGCGTCGACGACCTGGACGGCTCAGTGGTCGAATACAAGATCACGCATGACGCCGACGCGTACGGCACCCCATCCACCATGCACCGAGAGGATCTGTTGCAGCTCATCTGGGACGCCGGGTTCCGGCCGGTCGAACGGAACACGCGGTACGAGGTGGTGCGGGAGTACGACGCCGCGCCCTCGCTGGCGCAGCGGCGGGCTGAGCCACAGCAGATCTGGTCCTAGTTCCGCCGACGCCCGGCGGCCGTGGGTGGATGCGCCATCGGCGGCGTGGCGGCGTACGCTTCGGGCGATGTCCGATCAGATGGCCAGGTTCCGCGACGCGCGCGGCCGGGTGACGAGCCTGGGTGCTTTGCTGGGGTTCACCCTCGCTGGTCTGGTCACCGGTGTGGCCGCGCTCGTCGTCATCGACGCGGTCACCGCGCTGCTGGGGCGCGGAGACTTTGGCCACGCCAACGGCTGGTTGGCGGTGGTCCTGCCGGTGTGGCTGTTCATCCTCGAGGAGCTGCGGGCCTGGCGTGGCGTGACCGGTCGGTTGGTGCTCGCCGGGTCTGGCCTGCTGGTCGGGCTGGCGTTGGGCCTGGTGGCCGCGAACGCGGTCGCTGAGTTGCCGCCGCTAGGCTCGGGAGCGGTGGGGGCCGCCGTAGCGTCGTTGGCGTACGCGGTCTACTGGTACCACGGCATCCGGTGGCTGGCCCGCCGGGAAGGGGAGATCTCATGAGTCCGGCCGTAAAGTACACGCTCGGGCGGATCGGCCTGTTCGCAGTGGTGCTGGCGGCGCTTTCGCCGTTCCCGCTCGACATGTTTCTCAAACTGGCGGCAGCCCTGTTGATCTCCGCGGTGCTGTCGTGGTTCCTGCTGCGTGGGTGGCGGGATGAGATGGCGGTGAGCGTAGCGGAGGCGGTAGAGCGCCGCCGGGCGGAGCGGGCCAAACTCCAAGCCGCGCTCGCCGGTGAGGACGACGAGGAGAGCGGCTCAGACCGACGCTGACCGCGGCGCGTAAGCGCCACTGCCGCGAGGCTCTCCTTTCATCTCCCTGGGGAGAGAAAGTCCACTAGTGGCACACCTGGGACGAAGCTGCCACTATGTGGATACCCAAGGTAGGAGTGCCGATGCGCGTGGTGAACATCCGGCGCCGCTGGCCGGAACTCCTCATGCTCGGGACCGGCGTCGCCCTGGCGCTGGTGCTGTTGGTCCGCGGCGCGCGCCTGCCAGCCGCGGCGATGGCCGTGGGCATGCTACTCGGAGTCGCCACGCTCAAGGTGCTGCGTCGTCGGCGTGCGTCCAGGTCCCGTGCTCTCGCCACCCGCAGGTCCGGAAGGGCCCGGGAGTACGTCGTTCCGGCCGAGCTGCCACCACCTTATGGCGCGTTGATCGGCCGCGACGATGAGATGAGCCGCGTCACCTCGTACCTCACGAGCGTCGTCAAGGGCGTTACTGGTCCGAAGGTGGTGGCGGTGACCGGGCCGGCTGGGGTGGGCAAGTCCGCCTTCGCGGTCGAAATAGCCCACCGGCTCGCCGAGCGGTACCCGGACGGCCAGCTGCTCGTCCGTCTCGACCCCGAGCTGGGGCGCGACACCAGGTATGCGTTGTCGACGCTCGTCGCCGCGCTCAGTCGCCATGACGAGCGGGTGCCGGAAGCGCAGCGGGAGAGCTGGTATCGCGAACGTACCCGGTGCCTTCGCATGCTGACGATCATCGACCATGCCGGGGATCTGGACGTCATCGGTCGACTGCTGCCTTCCGGGCCGGGCTGCGCGGTGATCATCACCTCTCGGGATCCGTTGCCTGACCTGCCCGAGGGGCATCTCCATGTACCGCTCGGCCCGCTTGGGCGTACCGACAGCGTGGAGGTTCTCGCCACTCTGATCGGTAAGGATCGGGTCTACAGTGAGCTCGAGCACGCCGAGCAGATCGTGGACGCCTCTGCGGGTTATCCCGCGGCGCTCGACATCGCCGGTGCCGTGCTTGCCCGGCGCGCGGCTTGGAAGCTGGAGATCGCCGTGACGCGGATGACGCAGCTTCCGTCTCGCCCGAGCGACGATCCCGAGCTGCCGCCGTTCACGCGCGTTCTCGACCTCGCGTTCGCGCTCCTGACCGAGCGGGAACAGACCGGTCTGAGGTTGTTGGGTGTGCTCCAGTCCCGCCGCGTGGCGCCGTGGATGCTGAGCGCGCTGTTCCAAGGGGTCGAACAGTTCGGCTCCGAATCAGACCGGGCCGTCGCCGGCCGAGTGCTCGACCGGCTCGCACACGCCCGGTTGACCGAGCGGCGCGTCGACGATGAGACCGGGGCGTTGGTCTTCCGGGTGCCCCGATACGTGCAGGCGTACGCGCGGCTTCGAGCCCACGAACTCGACGACGCGACGCGGGCCGCGGCGACCGAACGGCTCGTGGAGGAGCGGCGGAGCCGTGGCGGACAGGCGCCTGAGGCGTTCCTGCGCAGGACCGTCTACCGTCACCTGGACGCTGGCCAGCTGTCGTTGGCGCTTGAGCGGGCACGCGAAGCGGCCCAGCTGTCGTGGGATCTGCGCACCGCTGGCCGCGACCGTGCGGTCGAGAGGAGCCGCGTCGCAGCCGAGGAAGGGCTCACCCTCGCCGCGCTGGCCGAGGTCTACGCCGAGCTGGGGTGGATCGAAGAGGGCTTGGCGGCTGTGGCATCCGCCCTCGAGCAGGGCAAAGATTCGTCACGCAGCCGGCCTCGCGCGCTGCGGGTCAAAGGCGCGCTGCGTCGGCGGCAGCGCCGCATCGATGAGGCGGAGCAGCATCTGTCCGAAGCGCTGGCAGCGGCGGAGCGGATCGAAGATCGGACAGAACAGGTGCGGGTGCTTCGCGAGCTGGTACTGGCGCGGGCGCTCAGCCGCGAGCCCGGGCGAGGAATCGAGGCCGTGGGGCGTGCGGAGGCGTTGTGCCAGCAGCTCGGAGACTCTGGGTTGAAGGCCCGCCCCAGCGTCTGGTACGCGAAGGGGAGGGTGCTGGCGGCGTGCCAGCGCTGGAGCGATGCAGACAAGGTACTACGGCAGGCGGGCACGCTGTCAGCCGACCGTCGGCTGGGACAACAGCTGTGGGGCCCGTGGATCTGGCACGAACGGGCCAACGTCGCCTACGGGCAAGGACTGTACGAGCGTTGCCGGGAGCAGGCTCTGTCCGCCCTGGAGGGATTCACCGCGTTCCGCCACCGGTACGGCATCGCGCACTGCCGACTCCTCATCGGACGTGCCTATCTTGCCGAGGCGGAGCTGGACCGTGCCACGCCGATCCTGGAGGAGGCGCACCGGACTCTCCAACGGTGTGGTGATCGGTGGGCCGAGGCGGACGCGGCGGTGTATCTCGCCGAGGCGTACCTTCTGCACCGCCGAGGACGAGATGCGGTGGATCTGCTCGACCAAGCCGAGCAGACCTTCACCAAGCTGGGCGACGTCGCCGGTCAGGCGAGAGCAGCTGGTCTGTTGTGGGAGGTCGAGTCGGAGTTGCCGCCAGAACCGACCCCTCCTGGCGTGGGCTCACTGCGCCACCGTGCCGGTGAGGTCATTGGTCGACTCGTGGGGATGCGGTTCCGCTCATGACGCCACGGCGAGGCGACCGCATCGTGTCGTGGCGTTGGAAGCTGCGCCGGTTCCAGGCGCGTGGGCTGGGCAAGTGGGTGCTGGTCGCCGCCTGGGTCATGGCGGCGGTGCTCAGCACGGTGTACGAGGATGTTCCCAGCGGATACCGAACGGTGGTGGCGATCCTGGTAGGTCTGTTGACCTTTCTCGCCACACTGGTGAATCCGAACGGCAACGAGAACAAGGACCAGCGATCCCAGCTGCGCGCCTCGGTCCAAGCGCGCCGGATCGCCGCGGCCGAGCGAGGACGCTACCCCCTCAGGGCGGCCACCGCGCCGGGGGTTGCCGCGGCGACGTCCGCCAAGGAACCGCCACACCACCAGCGGACACGCTGGTGGTCGCGGTGGCGGCGACGCGCCGCTCCCACGCTGCCCCCCGGCGACGGGTTGTTTCGTGGCCGGGAAGACGACATACAGGAGCTTCTCGCGCGACACAACGAGCAGCGTGAGGTGCGCGAGACACGGGGCAGTGGCCATCGGCGGGGTGACCTTCCCGTCGCAACCGCTGGTCCGGTGCTGCTTCTCATCCACGGTAAGGCAGGGGTGGGCAAGAGCGCTCTCGCCGACGAACTTGCTCGGCGGCTCGCCCTCCGGTATCCACACGGCCAGCTCTTCGCCAACCTCGGCACGGCCGGCGCGGCCCGTACCCCGAAGGATGTGTTGAAGGACTTCCTCCTCGCTCTCGGCTGGAGCGAGGACAAGATGCCGGAATCGACGGTGGAGCGTGCTCGGATCTTCCGGTCGTTGACGCAGCGCAAGCGGATGCTGTTCATTCTCGACGCGGCCCGGCACGCCGACCAAGTGCGCCACATCATTCCTAGCAGTCCGACCGCGACCGTCATCATCACCAGTCGCCGAGACTTGAGCATCGAACCCGAGCTCAACGTAGGCACCCGGTCGTACCGGCTGGACGTTCTCGATCCGGACGAGGCGGAGGAGATGTTCCGAGCCGTGGCCGGACTCCCACCAGCGACGCGACCCATTCAGGTGCAGGAGGTGCTGGAGTTCTGCGACGGGTTGCCCGCGGCGATCCGGTCTGCGGCCGAGTGGGTGTCGGACGATGGTATCGACGTCGGCCACGTCGCGGAGCTTCTCCGGCCACCCGGTACGCGCCTGCGGTGGCTGGACCGGCCAGGCCGTCCCGTCGCCTCGCTCATCGAGGCCGAGTACAACCGACTGCTTCCGGAGGAGCAACTGGCGTTCGCGGCGCTGGGGTTGGTGCCCTCGGCCGCGTTCGTGCCATGGGTCCTCGCCCCACTGTTGGCCGTGTCGCAGGCTCAGGCCGAAGCGCTGCTCGACCGACTCAGTGCGGTGCAGCTCGTGGACAATCTCGGCCGCGACGAGGCGTCCGGCTTGGCCCGGTATCGCTTTCACGGCCTTACCCGTCTGCTGGCGCGGCAGAAGGCTGCCGAGTTGCCAGAGACGTTCCGGGCGGAGGCGCTCGCGCGACTCGACGACGCGTACGGCGAGGTCGTGGCATCGGTGCTGACCTACGTCGACTCGCACTATCCGACACCACCGCCGGGTCAATGGTTCGACGATCCTGAGTTGTCACAGCAGCTCGCCGCGAAGCCAGGGCCATGGGTCAGATACGACTATCCGATGCTGTTGCGGGTGGTTGCTGCCGCTGCTGCCCGGGGCGACCATGCCTTGTGTTGGCGTGTCGGCTCCTGGTTGGACGGATGCGTGTCGGTGGAGAGCAGGATCGATGAGACCCTGGCCGCCTACGACACGGCGTTGGACGCCGCTACGAAGGTGGGCGAGGAGCTGGGGTTGGTGGACGTTCAGATCGCCAAAGGCGCGTTCCTCGCTGGCATCGAGCGATATGACGATGCGGTCGAGTGCCTCCAGGCGGCTATCGACGGCGCGAGAGAGCTGCGCGCCGACGCCGGCGACGATGGGCATTCGGCGGCACTGCTTCAGTTCCGCGCGCATTTGAAGTTGGGCGAGGCGTATCGGCAGGCGGCGTTGTACGGTCACGCCCAGAAGGAGCTTGAGCGGGCCACGTCGCTACAGCACCTCGCCGGTGACGACGTACTCGTCGACCTCGGCCTCCTCGCTACCGAGATCCATCAAGTGGAGAGTCCGAATCTGGTCTACAACCCGCTGCTGGACGGGCGTCCCAGCTCTCGCCAGTATCGTCTGCTGCTGTCGCTGGCCGAGGCCGCGCGCCATCGGCGGGACTGGAAGCGCTGCGGCGACCACTTGACCGAGGCGCTTGCGTTGGCCGAAGGTGACGCGCGGCGGACAGCGAGTGTTCGTTACCGGATGGCGAGAGTCGCGCTCGAGCGGGCATTGGACGACGGTCGAGCAGACGACGACGAGCAGCTGGAGCTGACCGCGGTGCGCCGGGCCGCGGCTGCCGTGGTGGCGTTCGAAGCGATGGACAACCCGGTCGGTGCGATACGGTCTCGCTGTCTGTTGGCCCGAGCAATGGCGGCGGCGGGACTGACGGCCGAGGCCGAGCGGATGGTGCACGAGGCCAACCGCCGGCTGCAGGAGTTGGAGACTCGGGAGCGGGGAGGGGCGAAGCCGCGGGGATCGAAACAGTCCCCGCCGCTGGTCTACCCCTCACTGAATGCGCGGCTTCGCTGGGCTGCGGGTGAGATCCTCCTGATGAGGGGCGACGTGGCGGCGGGGCAGCGGGTGCTGATCGAGGCTGCTGCCCTACTCAGTGAGCAGTGTGACTGGAGTAGTCACGCAAGGATCATGCGCTGGTTGGAACGTGGCTATACCGCCACCTTCCCCGACATGGCAGCGAGTTCGTGAAGGGTGGACGGGTCGGAAGCGGCGATGTAGCGAAAGCTCTGTGGCGGCTGGAAAGGGGCCTGTTCTCGCAATCGGCGCAGTGGCAAGGGCTCGTTGAGTCGTTGGACATGCCGCAGTTCGAGGAGGTACGCCTTCGCGGCGCCGTCGAGGTAGGCGTCGAACTCCGCCCGGCTGAGACCCAAGGCGGTGCGGTGGCGCCTCCACGCGACGGATGGCGCGCACGAGTGCACGTTTCCTAGCCGGGCCGTACCCACGACGGCCATGACGGGAGAGCTGGCGTAGAGGATGATCGGTGTCCCGGGTCGTGCGTTGATTGGGCGTCGACGAAGCTCCGTGGTCTTGTCGCCGGTGAGAATGGCGTTCGCGTAGCGGGGGCGTAGCGAGAGGAGAAGCGTGCGTTGCTGGCTCACCTGGCGAGACCTTCCTGATAGATAGCGGCGAACAGCTCCGTCGAGATTCTCCTCGGCCCCACAGGCGGCTGGGTGGATCCACCGTGGGTTTCCGCCAGCTGTTGGAACCGTTCCACCGACACGGGGTTGGTGAAGATTTCCGTATTGGTGAAGCGTAGCGCCTGTGCCTTGCCATCGTGTGCGGCCTGGGCGATGGTCCGCTCGTTCCACACGCCGAGGTGCTGAAACCGGCTGTGGAGTTCTTCGGGAGTGCCGTCCACGACGGCGTCCAGTTGTGAACAGCCGATGATGGCGGCTGGGGTAGGCACCGACCGCCCACCCTTGCTCATGTACCAGAGGAGCCGAGCCGGGGCAACGGGCCGAGGTCCTCTCGGGCTGCGGTAGTAGACGTGCTCGCGACTGAGTCCGAGGTGGTCGCTGCGGGGTATGAGGGAGGTCGGTACTCCCAGCAGCTCGGAGGAGAAGACTTGCTGGATCGGGATCAGGTAGGTGGGCAGCTCGCTGTCGAGAATCTTCACTGGCCACCATACGCGCTCGATCTCGGCGGCCACGATCGAAGGCATGGCCGGTCGTAGCCGCGGCGGCTCCGGCACACCTGCACGCCGTGCCGCCGATACGGCACGGTCGCTGATCTGTGGCGCGGCACCGGCCATGGCGAGGGCGAAGCCGACGAGGTGTCCGCCGATCTCGTGGAAGCCGTCGCTGATGGCTGCCTGCCGGATGTGGGGTGACGGGTAGTCGTCGGTGATTGTGATGACGTGGCAGCCGTGGTCGCGTGCGTACTGGCGGAGATAGAAGACCATCTGCTGGGCAAGGGTGTCGGCGGGGCGGCGGTCCACGACACGTGCGACGGCGACGTCGAGCACGCCGTTGGTGACGCGTGGGGCGAGCAGCGCTACGAGGCGTCCGCTGCCATCGAAGGTGCCTATTCGCTGGTCGCGTGGCCCAGCGGACTGCTTCAGCGTGCGGACTAGATTGTCTGGTGGCTCCCCGCCTGCGGTGGTGACGAGTGGTCGTAGGTCGTGGTCCGTCTCCTTCCGTAGAGAGCGAGTGGTGTAGGTCGTGTTCTGCAGCTCGACCGGTCGGTACGCCTCCGCCTGCAACAACTCGTTGAGTTGCGTCACCACCTCGCTCGGCTGCATGATCCGGACGCGGTGCTTCGCGGCGATCGGGCGAAGTGTGCGGATCCGGCGTTCGTCTAGGGAGATGAGCACGTTCAAGCCGCAGGCGATCGCGTTGGCTACGTACTCCAAATCACGACGGCCGTGCGCCGTGGCAGGGTAGGAGGAGTCCACGCGGCGAGCCGCCGCATGGAGTGCGCCCGACGCATGTGAGGCGAGGTCCGCATCCGGCTGAGCTGACGCCAATGGTGGTGCGTGACGTTGGCACGACTCTCGAAGTGTCTTGTGCAGGTCTGCCAGGTCGG
This sequence comes from uncultured Micromonosporaceae bacterium, assembly GCA_964438855.1. Lineage (GTDB taxonomy): Bacteria > Actinomycetota > Actinomycetes > Mycobacteriales > Micromonosporaceae > Natronosporangium. The sequence continues at coordinate 18,876 of CAYTMR010000031.1, read as the reverse complement.
CTTCCAGCGCGGGTGTCCGAACCAGCTGGAGGTGGCCCGTGAGGTGTTTGGCCAACAGTGCCGCGGCTTCGCTGTTGCCGTGCTCCGATCGAGCCAGGTCCGTCAGGATGCTGAGGTCTATCGCGGCCCGCAGCAGGACGGTGTCCGGGTCGGGGGTGAAGAGATCGGGATGGCCGTGGTCTCGCCACCAGATGACGATCGGGTGACCATCTTTGTTTCGCCCCGGGCGTTCGGAGTGTTGGACGAAGCCGAGCCGTGCCCACATGGGCCCCAGGTCGTAATCTTGCCGACAGTGGACAGCGATGCCCAAGTGGTCGCTGTGTCGTTCGCTGATGCGTTCGACGAGGTGCCGGGCGATGCCTTTACCACGGTACGCCGGATCGACGCAGAGGTGGGTGAGCCGTACCCGGCCACGCGCGAGCGCGTATAGCGCGTATCCGACCGGTCGGTCGTCCACGTAGGCCAGCAGGAGGGTGCCTTTGCTCGCGGCATCGTAGTAGGCCGAGTAGGGTAGATGGCCCAAAGTGGAGCGTGCGCCGTTGCCGAGCCGGATGGCTTCTTGGACCGCCTGGTGATCGGTGGGATCCGCGGTCACCAATCGTGGTGGGATGTGCAAGGACGAGGGGCTACGTCGGGGCATGCACGAATTGTGACACGCCAAGTTCGTAGCGTGAAGAGTTTGTTGCGATGTCGCTGGATGGATGAGGCGACGGTGGGGCTAGCTGGCGGCCTTCCTGCCGCTCTCGGGGATCATCGCGGTCGGGGGTAGCGGATGGGGGTGCTATGGTCACTCTCGGCTGCCTCGCAGCGAAGTCCGGTGCGATTCCGGCGCTGTCCCGCAACTGTGATGCCCCACCGGCGCGGTCCGATGGGGACGAGCCAGGTCGCCTGCGTGTGCGGTCGCGAATCAGCGTCCTCGAGGAAGGGCGCCTCGCAGGCAGGGTCACCAGTCGATGCCCCGGTCGGCGGGGTGCCCTTCTCGACCGACCGGAGAAGGTGCCATGAGATTACGCCTGCCCCTCGCCGTCGCCGCGGTCGCCGCTCTGTTGGCCACTGGATGCGCCGGTGACGAATCTCCCGCCCAGACCACCGAGAACCCCACCAGCGGCGATTTCCCCGTCACCGTCGGCGATGTCACGCTTGCCGAACAGCCGACCGCGATTATCTCCCTGTCACCGACGGTGACCGAGATGCTGTTCGCCATCGGCGCTGGATCGCAGGTCGTCGCGGTCGACGAGTTCTCCAACTATCCGCCGGAAGCGCCGACCACGGACCTGTCCGGGTACACGCCGAACCCGGAGGCGATCGCCGCCTACGATCCGGATCTCGTGGTCATCTCCGCGTACGCCGAGGAGCTCGTGCCCCAGCTGACGTCGCTGGGCATCCCGGTCCACGTGGCGCCGGACACCGCGGTCACCCTGGACGACGTCTATCAGCAGATCGAAGAGCTCGGCGCGCTCACCGGCCACCGGAGCGAGGCGGAGGCTTTGGTGGCGGAGATGTCCGCCGAGATCGAGGAGCTGGTCGCCCAGGTCCCGGACCGAGAGGAGCCGCTGACCTACTTCTACGAGCTGGACGACCAGCTCTACACCGTCACCTCGGAATCGTTCGTCGGCACGTTGTTCAGCATGGTCGGGTTGCAGAGCATCGCGGACGAGCACGATGTCGACGGCACCGGCTACCCGCAGCTGTCGGTCGAGATCGTGTTGCAGTCCGACCCCGACGTGATCTTCCTGGCGGATACGAAGTGCTGCGGGCAGTCGGTCGAGACCGTGAAGGCCCGGGACGGCTGGGACGAACTCACCGCGGTCCAGCAGGATCGGATCGTCGAGCTGGATGACGACATCGCCTCCCGGTGGGGCCCGCGCATCGTCGAGTTGTTGCGCCAAGCCGTCGACGCGGTGACCCAGATTTCTTGATGTCCCGCAAGACCTCTGTCGGGGCGCTCGCGCCGGTGCCGGGTGGGACGGCCACTCTGGCGCCGGCCGGGCGCCTGCAGCCGATCTGGGTGTTGGCCGGGGTGGCGATGGTGTTCGTCGCCGGCCTCGCCGGTTTGGTGCTCGGACCGGCCAAACTGCCGCCGCTCGGAGCGTTGCTGGAGGTGGCCAACACGCTGCCGGGCGTGAACGTGGACTCGGGGCTCAGCCCGCTTGAGGCCAGCATCGTGACCCGCATCCGGCTGCCGCGGGTGGTCCTCGGCCTGGTGGTCGGCGCCATGCTGGCGCTGGCCGGCGGGTGCTACCAGGGGGCGTTCCGCAACCCGCTGGCCGACCCCTATCTGCTGGGTGTCGCCGCCGGCGCCGGTCTGGGGGTCACCCTGGTGATCGCTGTGCGGGCGGGCAATGGGGGCGACCCGACGACCGGCCTGCCGATCAGCGTCCCGCTCGCCGCCTTCGGCGGCGCCGTCATCGCGGTGTTCCTCACCTACCTGCTCGGGAGCGCGGGTGGGCGTAGCCGGAGCCCGGCGACGCTGCTGTTGGCGGGGGTGGCGGTGTCCGCCTTCTTCGCGGCCTGCCAGACCTACCTGTTGCAGCGGCACAGCGAGACGATCCGTCAGGTCTACGGCTGGCTGCTCGGCCGGTTGAGCCACGCGACCTGGCACGATGTCCGGCTCATCCTGCCGTACGCGGTCGTCGCCGTGGTGATCCTGCTCCTGTTGAGTCGAGAGCTGGACGTGTTGTCGGTCGGAGACGAGGAGGCGGCGGCGCTGGGTATGCACCCGCAGCGTTCTCGGCTGCTGATCGTGGCGGCAGCCTCGCTGGGTGCTGCCGCTGCGGTGTCGGTCTCCGGATTGATCGGCTTCGTTGGTGTGATCGTGCCGCACGTGGTGCGCTTGCTCGCCGGCACCTCTTATCGGGTGATCCTGCCGTTGTCGGCGCTGTTCGGCGGGGCTTTCCTCGCCCTAGCGGATGTGGCGGCGCGGACGATCGAGGCGCCGGCTGAGGTCCCGATCGGAGTGGTGACCGCGTTCCTCGGGGCTCCCTTCTTCGTGTTCGTCCTGCGGACGATGCGATGGGTGGCGCCATGAGTACCGCGGTGGAGGTACGCGGTTTGCGGGTCAGTCTGGACCGCGCGGAGATTTTGCGCGGGGTGGACCTCACGGTGGCGGTGGGCGAGTGGGTGACCGTGATCGGGCCGAACGGCGCTGGCAAGTCGACCTTGTTGCGCGCCATCGCCGGTCTCGTTCCCGCGGCGGGAGAGATCCGGCTGCTGGGGCGTCGGCTCACCGCGCGTGGACGTCGGGAACGGGCCCGACTGCTGGCGACTGTTCCCCAGCAACCCGTGGTACCGCCGGGCATGGTGGTCTTCGATTACACGCTGCTGGGTCGGAACCCGTATCTGCCGCCGCTGGGGCGGGAGTCAGATTCCGATCTGGCGGTGGTCACCAAAGTCTTGTCCAGGCTGGACTTGACGGATCTGGCCGGGCGGCGCCTGGAGACGCTCTCCGGCGGCGAGCGGCAGCGGGTGTTCCTCGCCCGAGCGTTGGCGCAGGAGCCTCACGTGCTCCTGCTCGATGAGCCGACCAGTGCGCTGGACATTGGCCACCAGCAAGAGGTGTTGGAGCTTGTCGACACGCTGCGACGGGAACATCACCTCACCGTGGTGACGACGATGCACGACCTTTCCATCGCTGGCGAGTACGCTGACCGATTGGTATTGCTGGCGGAGGGAAAGGTGGTCGCCAACGGGCCGGCCACGGAGGTGCTCACGGAGGAGTTGCTGGCCCGCTACTACCGGGCGCGGGTGCGGATCGTGCCGGGTGGGCGGGGTCCGGCCGTGGTGCCGATCCGCTGACCTGCTGGTGTGAGACTCGAGCGAGCCGAACGGGCTTCTGGTGGCGCAAAGTGTCCGATCGGCGGACACGTCGATGTGGCGGCTATCGAGTACTGTGCCGGTGGCAGTCCAACACACGGGAAATCACGGGGAGATGACGTGGCTGTCCTTGAAATAGAAGGCCTGCGCAAGACCTACCGCCGATGGCGGGGTGGTGAACACCAAGCGTTGGCTGGTTTCGACATGTCGGTGGAGGCCGGCCAGGTGCACGGCTTCCTGGGCCCCAACGGCTCGGGGAAGACCACTACTCTGCGGACTCTGCTCGGACTGATCCGGGCCAACGGCGGGAGGATGCGCCTGCTGGGCCGTGAGGTGCCGCACGAGCTGCCTCAGGTCATCGACCAGATCGGCGCGATAGTGGAGAGTCCACAGTTCTTCCCGAACTTCTCCGGAAGGGACACCCTGTCGTTGCTGGCCACGGCTGGTGGGCTGGACCAGCGTCGGGTGGAGGAAGTCCTCGAACTGGTGGGGCTTCGGAGCCGCGCGAAGGACCGGGTCAAGACCTACTCGTTGGGTATGAGGCAGCGGCTCGCGGTCGCTTCGGCGCTGTTGAAGCAGCCCAAACTGCTGATCTTGGACGAGCCTGCCAACGGTCTCGATCCCGCCGGTATCCGGGAGATGCGCGATCTGATGCGCAACCTGGCCGCCAGCGGCATGACGGTGGTGCTGTCCAGCCACATCCTCGGTGAGGTGCAGCAGATCTGTGACTCGGTCACGATCATCTCGCTCGGGCGCCGGGTCGCCGCCGGGCCGGTCTCCGAGGTGCTCGCCGCGCATTCGCGGGCAGCGGTGCGGGTGCGCCTGGAGGCCGCGTCCGATCAGCCAGCCGCTGCCGAGTTGCTGCGGCGGGCGGGAGCCTCGGTCGCTCTCCGCGACGACCATCTGATGGTCGAAGGGGTCGACAACCCTGCCTGGGTTACGCGGACCCTCGCCGCTCACGACCTGTTCGTGGCCGAGCTGGCCCCGGTTACCGCTGATCTTGAGAGTGTCTTCTTGGAGCTGACCGGTACCGTCCCGGTAGCGGGTCAGCACCATGAGGTCGGCCGGTCCGCGGCGGTGGCGGAGGGGGTGTCGGCATGAGCCTGTTGCACGCCGAGTGGCGTCGCCTCTTCATGCGGCGCTTCACCCGCTGGTCGTTGGTGCTGGTGGCGGGCATTCTCGCGGTCGCGGCACTGTCACTGGTCTTCAGCAGTCAGAAGCTCACCCCGGAGATCATCGCCGAGGCCGAGGCGCAGGCGGCGGTAGAGTACGAAGCGCACCGAGCCGAGATCGAGCGGGAAATGGAGCAGTGCGAGAAGGACCTCGAAGAGGGCCGACTCGGCTTGGGCTGGCTGGAGGACTGCTCCGAGATCGAGACCTGGTTGATGGACCAGGAAGAAATGGTGAGCTGGTACCTGCCCTGGTCGTTCGACTTCCGCTCGAACTACCAATCCATGGTCACCGTCCTGGCAGGGCTGCTGGCCATGTACGCCTTCCTGGTCGGCGCGTCGTTCATCGGCGCCGAGTGGCGTAGCGGCGGGATGATGAACCTGTTGCTCTGGCACCCGCGCCGGCTACAGGTCTTCGGCGCCAAGGCGGCCTCGCTGCTGATCGGGATCACCGGGATCTACGTCGTCATGGGTCTCGCCTGGACTGGTGTCATCTGGCTGGTGGCCGCAGCCCGCGGGTCTACCGAGGGCATGACCTCTGGTGCGTGGCAGTCGTTCGGGCTGAGCGGGCTGCGAGGGTTCGGCCTGGTGGTGGCGGCGGGCCTGGTCGGCTTCGCGCTGGCCTCCATCGGCCGGCATATCGGTGCCGCGCTGGGCACCGCGATCGCCGCTGTCGTGGTCGGGGTGGTCGGGATCAACATCGTGGTGCGGATACTCGGCGTCAAGTACCCGCTGGCCTGGGTGTGGACCACCTACATCGAGGCATGGCTCAACAAGGTGTTGGTGTTGGAGAACTGGGACGTCTGCGCTCAGTCTACTGAGCCGGTGTGCCCGGACACGCTTGAGATCACCTGGCAGACCTCGGGTCTGCTGATGGCCGGAGTCGTGGCGGCGCTCGTCGGCGTGGCGATGTGGCAGATGCGGCGTCGCGACATCGCGTAGGCGTCACGACTGAACTGAAGGGCTTCGATGACGTGGGGGCCGGGTATGCTCGTCGCAATGGCGATTCCCGGTCCCCGCGTCGAGCCCTCGACTCACGAGGCTCCCGCTCTGACTGAGCGGGAGAAGCACATCTTGGAGTTCGAACGGCGATGGTGGCGGACGCCGGGTAGCAAGGAGCAGGCTATCCGTGACACCTTCGGGATGTCCGCCACCCACTATTACCAGTTGCTGAACCGGTTGCTGGATGAGCCGGCGGCGCTGCGCCACGACCCGGTGTTGGTGGGCCGGTTGCGCCGGCTGAGGGACTCACGCATGAGGATGCGACGGCGGTGAGCGGTCCGCGAGTGTGGGTGCCGTACGCCGAGGTGGTGCCCGAGCTGCCGGAGCGACTAGCGGTCGACGTGTACGACGGTGAGGGGCCGGTCCCTGAGTCGATCGAAGAGGTCGAGTGTTACGTCTTGCCGTACACCTTCGACCTGTCCCCGTTGCACTTGATGTCGCGTATGCCGCAGTTGCGGGTGGTGCAGTCGCTCACCGCCGGATATGAGCACATCCTGCCGTTCCTGCCGGCGGGTGTGACCCTGTGCAACGCAGGACGACTTCACGACGCCAGCACCGCCGAGTTGGCGGTCGCGTTGATGCTCGCGGCTCGCCGTGGCATCCCGGATTTTGTGCGCGGTCAGGACGCAGGCGAGTGGCGGCACCGGAGGTGGCCGTCGCTGGCGGATTCCACCGTGCTGATCGTGGGCTACGGTGGGATCGGCGCGGCGATCGAGCGGCGGCTGGCCGGTTTCGACGTCGAGGTGCTGCGGGTGGCCCGGCGTCCTCGCGCAGGGGTGGCGCCGTTGGCTGAGCTGCCCGAGTTGCTGCCACGCGCCGACATCGTGGTGCTCAGCGTACCGCTCACCGACGAGACCAGAGGACTCGTGGACGCCGGGTTCTTGGCGCGGATGCGGGACGGTGCCTTGCTGGTCAACGTGGCGCGGGGCGCGGTGGTCGACACCGACGCGTTGTTGGTGGAGCTTCACAAAGGCCGGCTGTTCGCCGCCTTGGACGTTACGGATCCGGAACCCCCACCGCCGGGGCATCCGCTGTGGAGCGCGCCCGGGCTGCTGTTGACTCCGCACGTGGGCGGTAACTCCACCGCGTTCTTCCCCCGGGCCCGGCGGTTGATCGTGGAGCAGCTTCGACGGTTCGCTGCCGGCGAGTCGCTGCACCATGTCGTCGTCGCGTAAGCGGGTCCTGTCGGCGGCGCTCAGCGAGGTGGGGCAGGCCCACTGGAGCAAGTGCTCTTCTAGACCAGTGGCCACGACAAGACCCAGCAGTAGAGCGGTCCTGCCGTCGCCTGCCGACCGTCGCGTAGCGTTGTCACCAGCCGCGCCGTCGGCGTGTAAGCGACGTTGACATCTGTCGCCCGATAGAGCGTCTCCACTCGACATAACCGACGCGCCTGCTCCAGACGGACGATCCCGTTACGCCACAGGCGGTCAGCCACCTGCCTGGCGGCTCTCCGGCGAGACGTACCAGCCAGGTACGGAGCGAGTGTCCCGACGGTTCAGCAAGCAACCGATCCAGGGTGGTGTGCATAGAGGGTCGAGCGGGGTCGCCGCTTCATCGAAGGCGTCAAGGACGGCGAGTTCAGACTTTGCGCTACCTCGGTGAGTGCTTCTCCGCGTACGCGGCGAGCCACGCCACCTGGGCCGGGTCGAGAGACGCCCGGACCCGGCTGCGGGCCGCGGTGACGTGGGCTGCGGTGACCGTGGTGGCCTCCAACGACTCCCGCATCGCCCCCAGCGCGGCCTCGCGGATGAGCGCGGCACAGTCCGCGGCGGAGAACCGGTCGAGCTCCCGGGCGAGCGCCTCCAAATCGACGTCCGGCTCCAGGGGGACGTTGCGCGCGGCGGCGCGCAAGATCTCCGCCCGGGCCTCCGCGTCCGGTGGCGGCACGTACACCAGTCGCTCCAGCCGCCCGGGCCGCAGCAGGGCCGGGTCGACCAGGTCCGGCCGGTTGGTGGCGCCGATCACCACCACGTTGTGCAGGGCCTCGACCCCGTCCAACTCGGTCAGCAGCGCCGCCACCACCCGGTCGGTGGTGCCGCCGTCGCTGGCCTGACCCCGGACCGGGGCGAGCGCGTCCACCTCGTCCAAGAACACCAACGTGGGAGCGGCTTCGCGGGCGCGGCGGAACAGTTCCCGCACCGCGCGCTCACTCTCGCCCATCCACTTGCTCAACAGCTCGGCGCCCTTCACCGACAGCACGTTGGCACGGCCGGAACCAGCGATCGCCTTGACCAGAAACGTCTTGCCGCAGCCGGGTGGCCCGTACAGCAGCACACCGCGCGGGGGCTGGATGCCGAGCCGCTCGAACGTGTCGGGATAGGTCAGTGGCCACAGGACGGTTTCGGTGAGGATTTCCTTCACCTCCACCATGTCCCCGACCTCGTCCAGCGTCACCCGGTCGAGCTCCAGCGTGGACTCCGCCATCGTCGACGGCTGTACCACGGCCAAGGCCGCCTCGAAGTCGGCCATGGTCACCTCGGGGTGAGGGTCGTCTTTCTGCCGCAGCGCCGCCCGCACGCCCGCCTCGCGGGCCAAAGCGGCCAGGTCAGCGGCGACGAAGCCCGGCGTCCGCTCGGCGAGCTCGTCCAGGCTGACCTCTTCGTGCAGCGGCATCGGCCGGGTGAGCACGCTGAGTTGTTCGGCGCGCAGCGCCGCGTCCGGCAGCGGCACCGCGATCTGCAACGACAGCAGATCCGGGGCGCGGAGAGCCGTGTCAAGGTCCTCGGGACGGCTGGTGGTGCACACCACGGCACCTCCGCTTGCGAGCACATCCCGGATCACCTGCCGCAGCACGGTGGCGAGCGGGCCGCCGTCGGTGCGCGGGGCGAGCGCCTCGGCGTCGGTGACGAGGAGCACACGTGGTCCGGTGCCGGCCGCGGCGTCCCGCAACTGCGCCGCCGCGTCGTTGTTGGTGAGGGACGCCAGCTCCGGTCCCCACACCGTCCGCACCGGCACCCCGACCTGGGCGGCCACCGCGCGCACCAGCGACGCCTTCCCCGAACCGGCCGGTCCCGCGATCAGCACACCGAGGTTGACACTCGTGCCGAGGCGTTCCAGCACCTCGGCGTGGCGGAAGCCAAGGTCGAGCAGCTCCGTGAGTTCGTGGGCCTGTGAGCGAAGCCCAGGCAGATCCTCAAGCTTTGGGGCGGGGGGTTCGGCCGGGCGGGCCGTCAAGGCCGGTGTGGTCGTCTCGGCTGGCTCCGTCCGCGGCGTTGCCGCGTGCGTCGCCGGCCCGTCGCGCCACCCCACCACCGAGTCCGCGGTCACCACGCTCACCCCGGCCGGGTCGACCTCCACGACCGTCAACAGCGTGGAGGTCCACGCGTACCCAACCACGTTGGCGAGACTCTTGCGGGCGGCCTGCACCGCCGCCTGGGCGTCGCGGTCGGCGTGATGCTCCAACGGCAGCAGCGACACGTTGTCGCCCAAACCGACCGCCTTGTCCAATAGCGCGAGGCGCAGCAGCTCGGGCGAGACCACCGCAACGATTTCCGGCGGGCCGTCGAGGACCAGTCGTCGCGCTGGCGTGCGCGTCACCGGCTCCACCGTGATCGACGCCCCGTCACGGACGCCGAGATTGCCCAGCGTGAGATCGTCGAGGTAGACGAGCAGTCGGCTGGCGGAGAAGTCCGACGCGGCCACGGTGGCAGCGGTGGTGCGACGCCCCGTCAGTCGTACCGGGTCACCGGCGCGCAAGCCGAGCTCCCGCAGCACCGCCGGATGCAGCCGCACCACTCCTCGCCGGGCGTCCAAGGCCGCTGGGCGCAGGCTGGCGGTGAAGGTGCGGGGCCCTTCCGCGGTGGGGCGAGTGACGTCCTGCTGGGTGCTCCCGGTCTCGCTCACATCGGGCAGCGTAGCGTGCAGGCACTAGCGACCGATCGTTTCGCGTCTCCCGTGTCCGCGAGGCCCGCCCCCGACCGTGGTGGGTCGGCTCCGTAAAGTGCCAGCCATGGCAGTCACGGCGCGGCTGCGCGCGACCCTGACCAGGTGGGGGCGTCGCCGCGTGCTCGCCGCGCTTCTCGTCGGGGCGGTGCTCGTGGCCGGTGTGGCCTGGTGGGGCATCCGGTCGGCGGCACCCGACGTCACCACCGAGGACTCCCGACTGACAGTCTACTCAGGACCTGATGGGCGTACCCCGGTGGAGTTGGACACCCGTCTGTACCTGCCACCCGGCGCCAGCAGCACCTCCCCGGTGCCGGCGGTGCTGCTCGCCCACGGATTCGGCGGCACCAAGGACAGCGTCGCCGCCGACGCCGAGGAACTCGTCGGCCGCGGCTACGCGGTGCTGACCTGGACAGCGCGTGGATTCGGTGCCAGCAGCGGGCAGATCCACCTCAACCACCCCGACTATGAGGTACGGGACGCGCAAAGGCTGCTCGACTGGCTGGCGCAGCGCCCGGAGATCCGCACGGACGCGGCGGGAGACCCCCGGGTCGGGGTGGTCGGCAGCTCCTACGGCGGGGCGTTGGCGCTGCTCCTCGCCGCCCACGACCACCGCGTCGACGCCATCGTCCCCATGATCACGTGGCATGATCTGGCGCGGGCCTTCTTGCCCGAAGCGACCGGTGGCGACCCCGTCGACGGGGTCTTCAAACGTGCCTGGGCCGGGTTGTTCTTCGGCTACGCCAGTGGTGGCCCGGGCGCCCTGTCCGGGCTGACCGGCGCTGCCGCGGACACCAACGGACGGGTCGCGGTGGTCAGAGGCGCCGACCTCGACCCAGGGTGTGGACGCTTCGCTGCCGATCTGTGCGCCGCCTACGCGCGGATCGCGGTCACCGGGCGGGCCGACCCGGCAGCCGTGGCGCGGCTGCGTGAATCCAGCCCGGCGGGGGTGCTCGACCGGATCACCGCGCCGACCCTGTTGATCCAGGGTGGGGCCGACAGTCTGTTTCCGCTGTCCGAGGCGGACGCGAATGCCCGCGCCATCGCGGCCACCGGCACCCCAGTGCGGGTGGCCTGGTACGTCGGCGGGCACGACGGCGGCGCGGGACCGGACTCGGACCAGGACCGAATCCGAGCCCTCACGGCGCAGTGGCTCGACCACTACGTCGCCGGCGTCGGTGACGCCCCGTCGACCGGCTTCACCTGGTCACTGATCTCCGGCTTCAACCCGGTGGAGTATGGGGTGGCGACCACCGGCTACACCTACCCGGACTACCCCGGTCTCAACGGAGTGTCGGCGATCGACGTGCCGGTCACTGGCCGACCCGCCACGGTGGCGCACCCACCAGGCGGTAACCCGGCTGCCGTCTCGTCCGCCGCTGGCCTGGCCTCGCTCGTCGACGGTGTGGTGGCCGAGGTACCCGGGCAACACGCCGCCTTCACGTCCGCGCCGTTGACCGACCCGGTCGACGTGGTGGGCTCGCCGACGGTGCGGCTACGGGTCGCCTCTGTCACCGGGGAGGCGGTGCTCTTCGTCAAGCTGTACGACGTCGACCCGGCCGGGTCGGCCACCCTCGCCGCTGATCTGGTGGCACCGGTGCGGTTGACCGACCTGCCGGCCGACGTCGACCAGGCTCGACCGGTCGAGGTGACCCTGCCCGCGATCGCCCGCCGGATCGAGGCAGGCCACACGCTGCGCGTGGTGGTGGCCACCACCGATCAGGCGTACGCGACCGGTACGGAGCCGGCCGTGTACACGGTCGACGTCGCCAGCCCGGTGCGGTTGCCGACCGTGCCGGGGTCACCCCTGCCGAGCACCGACACGGTCTGGCGGTGGGTGTTGGTGGGCCTGGTGGCGGTGCTGGCGGTCGCGCTCGTCGTGGCGGTCGGGCTGGCGCGGCGCCGACACCGGCGGGCAGACCGGGCGGTGGACCCGACCTGTGCCGACCACCCGCTCGTCGTGCGCGGTCTCCGCAAGGAGTACCGCGGCGGGTTCGTGGCCGTGGGGCGGATGGACCTGACCGTGGCCCGCGGTCAGGTGGTGGGGCTGCTGGGTCCCAATGGGGCGGGCAAGACCACGACCTTGCGGGCGATCCTCGGGCTGACCCGCCTGGCGGCCGGCGAGATCTTGGTGTTCGGGCACCGGGTCGAGCCGGGCGCTCCGGTGCTGTCCCGGATCGGGGCGCTGGTCGAGGGGCCTGGCCTCCTGCCTCATCTGTCCGGGCTGGACAATCTGCTCGCCTACTGGCGAGCGACCGGACGCCGATGGGAAGACGCCCGGCTGGACGAGGTGGTGGAGATCGCCGGTCTGGGCGAGTCTCTGCACCGTAAGGTCCGCACCTACAGCCACGGCATGACACAGCGGCTGGCGATAGCCCAGGCGATGCTCGGCCTACCAGAGCTGCTGGTGCTCGACGAACCTACCGACGGCCTCGACCCGCCACAGATCGCCGAAATGCGACAGGTGCTGCGGCGCTACGCCACCGACGGGCGCGCGGTGCTGGTCTCCTCCCACCTGCTCGCTGAGGTGGAGCAGACCTGCACCCACGTGGTGGTGGTCAACAAGGGCGAGGTGGTGGCGGCCGGGCGGGTCGAGGAGGTGGTCGGAGACTCACCCACAGCGGTGATCGACGTCTCGGATCCAGAGGCCGCCACCGCGGCGCTCGACCGTCTGCCACAGGTGCGTGTCGTCGGGCGCAGCGGCGAGGGTGGGCTCGTGGTGGAGGTCGGCGACGTGCCCCGGGCGCAGGTGGTGGCGACGTTGGTGGCCGCCGGTGTCGGGGTGGACCGCGTGGTGCCACGGCGCCGGCTCGAGGACGCGTTCCTCGCCCACGTGGGCGACGGTACGAAGGGGAGCGGGGACCGATGAGCATGGACGGATCAGCCCCCGGGTACCGCGTCGGCCGGACCCTGACCGTCGCCGCTGAGTTCCGGCGGCAGGCCACCCGCCGCCGCACCCACCTCACGTTCGCATTCATGGTGGCGCTGCCGTTGATCATCTTGGCGGCGTTCCAGGTCGGTGGTGGCGACGATGGTGGTGCGGCGGCGGCCACCGGACGGTTCTCGAGCCTGGTCCAGCTCGCCACCACCAGTGGGCTGAACTTCACCCTCTTCACGATCTTTGTTTCGAGCAGCTTCCTGCTCGTCGTCGTGGTGGCGTTGTTCTCGGGAGACACCGTGGCCAGCGAGGCGAGCTGGGGATCGCTGCGGTACCTGCTGGCTGCGCCGGTCCCGCGGGGTCGCCTGCTGGCGGCCAAGTGGCTGGTCGCGCTCGGCTACAGCGCACTGGCGATCCTCACCCTCACCGGTACGGCGCTGGCGGTCGGCACCCTGCGCTACGGCTGGGGTCCGCTGCGCAGCGCGGTGTCGGCCGACCTGCCACCAGCCGAAGGGTTGGTCCGCATCGGCGCCGTCGTCGGCTACCTGGGGGTGACGCTGCTGGTGGTGGCCGCGTTGGCCTTCTTGCTGTCGACCCTCACCGACGCGCCGTTGGGGGCGGTCGGTGGTGCGGTGCTGCTGTTCATCCTGTCGAACATCCTCGACCAGATCACCGCGCTGGGGACGCTGCGGTCACTGTTGCCGACCCACTACGCCGACGCCTGGTTGGGGTTGCTCGCCACCCCGATGCAGGTCGATGCGGCGGTCAAGGGCATAGTCTCGGCGCTGGTGTACGCCAGCGTCTTCGCCGCCTGTGCCTGGTGGCGCTTCGCGCGCAGAGACATCCTCAGTTGACCGGATTGTGGAAAGTGTGCTGTGGGTAGTGGCACAACTAACGCGGCCGTCTGGCCTCATGATCGTTTGTAACGGGTAAACTCGCCGCAACAACTAAACATTGCTCATCCAGAGGGGTTGAGGGAACGGCCCGATGACGCCCCGGCAACCGCCGTGTCGGACTCGAAGGTGAGGCCCGACGCGTGGCTGGTGCCAATTCCGACCCGCGATACGCGGGAAAGATGAGAGGAAGGCCTCACATGACCACCACGGTGGCTCCGCCCACTGGTCCTGCCCGTGCCCTGATCTGTCGTGGCTGTGGCGCGGAACACGAACTCACCGCTCAACACGCGTGCTGGCAGTGCTTCGGCCCGCTCGAGGTGGCCTACGACCTCGATGCCCTGCGGAAGGTCACCCGTGAACAGATCGAAGCCGGTCCACCCAACCTGTGGCGGTACGCCGACCTTCTGCCCTGCGGCCAGGACCCGGCCCGGCGCGTGAGCCTGGACCCGGGCATGACGCCGCTGGTCCGCGCCGACGCGCTGGCCGCCGAGGTGGGCTTGCGGGCCCCGCTGTGGGTGAAGGACGACTCGGCCAACCCGACCCACTCCTTCAAGGACCGGGTGGTGTCGGTCGCCCTCACCGCGGCTCGGGAGCTGGGCTTCACCCGCTTCGCCTGCGCCTCCACCGGCAACCTCGCCAACTCGGTGGCGGCGCACGCCGCCCGCGCCGGTGCGCCGTCGGTGGTCTTCATCCCCGCCGACCTCGAGCCGGGCAAGGTGGTGACGACGGCCATCTACGGTGGGCAGTTGGTCGCCATCGAAGGGTCCTACGACGACGTGAACCGGCTCTGTAGCGAGCTGGTGGAGACCGACGCGTTCGAAGACACGGCTTTCGTCAACGTCAACGTCCGGCCGTACTACGCGGAGGGTTCCCGGACCCTCGGCTTCGAGGTGGCGGAGCAGCTGGGCTGGCGCATCCCGGCCCAGGTGGTCATCCCGATGGCGAGCGGGGAGCTGCTGACCAAGGTCGACAAGGCGTTCGCCGAGATGGTCGAGATCGGCCTGGTGGAGGCGCCGGCGGAGGGCTGGCGGGTCTTCGGCGCCCAGTCGGCCGGCTGCAACCCGATCGCCGCCGCCCTGCACGCCGGTACCGACGAGATCACGCCGGTCAAGCCGACGGGGATCGCCAAGTCCCTCAACATCGGTGACCCGGCGGCCGGACCGTACGCGTTGGAGGCGGTGCGGCGCACCGGTGGCTGGATGGACTACGCCGACGACGACGAAATCCGGGAGGGCATCCGGCTGCTGGCCCGGACCACCGGTATCTTCGCCGAGACCGCTGGCGGGGTGACCGTGGCGGTCTTGCGCAAGCTGATCGCCTCTGGCCGGCTAGATCCGGACGCGGAGACGGTGGTCTACAACACCGGTGAAGGTCTCAAGACCTTGGATGCGGTCGCTGCTCAGGCCGTCCCGACGCACCGGATCAAGCCGTCGCTGAAGGCGGCCCGTGAGGCTGGTCTGCTCGGCTGAGCGTCCAGTAACGAACCATTCGGCGGATAGTGAAAAAGCCTGGTCCGAGGGCTTGACGTAACGCTGTACGCCTTGCAGGATGCTGGGTGCGGGGGGACGGTCGCCGCTGGAGACCCGGCCCGAGCTTTGGTAACGAACTCACGCCATGGGTTCTAGCGTCCCGGCGCAGTAGTGCCGTGCGAACGTCCCCTCGACCAGCGTGTGTCGACGTCCCCGACCTTCCACCCGCCTGCCCACACGATTTCCGGACCTCGCTACGGGAGTCGGTGAGTTATCAGCGGGCGGAGCGCTACGTCGCTTGGCTGGGCGGGATGGTCGTCGGTGATCTGTCGATGAGCCTGCCCATGGTCGAGCACCGGGGCGACGTCGAAGTGGCGCTCACCGTCCACCCGGGATACCGCCGCCAGGGTATTGGCTGCGCCCTCTATCGCCACGCTGTGACGCGGCTGAGGGAGCTCGGCCGTCAGCGGATCACCACACACGTGGTCGAACCCTTGCCGGGTGGCGCGCCTCGAGGGCGTGCCGGCGGCGCCTTCCTCGCCGCGATGGGGGCGACGCCGCGCGTCAGCAGGAGGTCGAGGCGGCCGCCCTAGCCCGGGGAATGCAGAGCCATTCGGCCGCGGCGCGGCACGCGGCGACCGGCCGGCTCGTGGCGGTGACGATGATGGCCAGCGCGATCGACGAGCAGCTGGGATTCCGGGTGGGGGACGGATGGACCCGCTGGAAGCATGACGTGACATCCGAGTAAGTGACATAAGACATTGCACCCATTACTGGTCGACGGCAGGATGCGAGCGTGAGCCACGCTGCCACCACCGCCCGTCGGGTCATCGCGCTCGCTGCCCCAGCATTGGTGGTATTGGCGGCCGAGCCGCTGTACATCCTGGTGGACACGGCGGTGGTGGGCCACCTCGGTTCGACGTCCCTGGCCGCGTTCGCCATCGGCGGCACGGTGATGGCGGCGACCGCGTGGTTCGGCACGGCGCTGGCGTACGGCACCACCGCACGCGCCGCCCGTCGGTTCGGCGCAGGGGAGCGCGAAGCCGCGGTCGCTGAAGGGGGGCAGGCCTCGTGGCTGGCGTTGACCGTCGGTGCGCTACTGGCGGTCGTCGGGCAGGTGGCGGCGGAGCCGGTCGCCACCGCCATGGCCGGCGGCCACCAGGACGTGGCGGTGGCCGCTGCCGAATGGTTGCGGATCGCACTGCTTGGGGTGCCCGGTTTGCTGTTGGCCACCGCCGGCCACGGCTGGATGCGCGGAGTCCAGGACTACCGTCGCCCTCTGCGGTACGTCCTCGGCGCGAACGTGCTGTCTGCCGTGCTCTGCCCGCTGTTGGTCTACCCCGCCGGGTTAGGGCTGATGGGGTCGGCGATCGCGAACGTGGTGGCGCAGACCATCGCGGGTGTCCTCTTTGTGCGGTCGCTGGTGGCCGAGCGGGTGCCGCTGCGCCCACATCTAGGGGTGCTGCTGCGGCAAGCGGCCCTCGGCAGGGATCTGCTACTGCGTGGCGCCGCCATGCAGGCCAGCTTCCTGTCCGCGGTGGCGGTGGCTGCGCGGTTCGGCGCCACGACGGCGGCGGCGCACCAGATCGCCGTGCAGCTGTGGTTGTTCTGCTCCTTGGCCTTGGACGCGGTGGCGCTGGCGGCGCAGTCGCTGGTGGGCGCGGCGCTGGGAGGAGGACGGGCGGAGGAGGCGCAGACCCTGGCCCGTCGGATCGGCCTCTACGGCGGCCTGGGAGGTCTGGGCTTCGCGGTGGTGATCGGGGCGGGAGCGGGCGTCCTGCCAGGGCTGTTCAGTCCTGACCCCCAGGTGCACGCCGAAGCGATGCTGGCGTGGCCCTGGTTCGTGGCGATGCTGCCGGCGGCGGGGGTGGTGTTCGCCTTGGACGGAGTCCTGATCGGGGCGGGAGATGCCCGCTTCCTGCGCAATCTGACCGTGGCCGCCACCCTGGGCGGGTACCTGCCAGCGATCTGGATCGCGTACGCCCTCGATCTCGGGTTGGGTGGGATCTGGGCGGGTCTGACGCTGTTCATCGGTCTTCGATTGGCCGGGCAGCTGCTCCGCCTACGCTCGGGGCGCTGGGTCGTGCTCGGCGCTCCCTAGGCTGAGGTGGTCGATGTCCGGCGCGGGATCAATCGTGGCTGAGGTCGGGGCGCAGGGCGACGAAGAGCGAGTACGGCTGGCCGGTCGGGTCGCGGTCGCGGGTGGCGTACTCGTCGAGTAGCGCCTCCAAGCGGCGCCGCAGTTCGGTGTAGGCGGCCTGGTCGAGGCGGAGTTCGAGGCGGAAAACGACGATCTGTCGTGGGTTCGTCGACCTGCGCGTCCTCCTGGAGGAAGGCGTCGATGAGCGCGTTGCGGTGCGGGGCGCCGGTGTCGCAGATGTCGATATGCCACGACTCCCCGGTGGCGAGATAGGGGATTTCGCGTGCCCCGCGGGCTCCTCGCCGGGGTGGTTGCGGGGCGAGGCATCTGCTCGGCCGGATGAACGCGACCACGCGGTTCCTGGTGTGGGGGACCATGCCGTTGGGTGGCGTGGCCGGGGCCTGGTTGGGTGACTGATGGGGTGCGCGGCTGGCGTTCGTGATCGGGGTGCTGGGCACCTGTGTCGCCTCACTGTGGGTGTTCCTTCTCCCCGCTGCGTACCTTGCGGGTGCTGCCCGGGGTCGCCGTGGAGACGGACGTACGCGCAACGGTGGCGTCAGTGACGGCCGCCTATGCCGATCGTCCACACCGTGACACTGCCTAGTCTGATTACAGTAGACATTCGTCGTCCGGCTCACGCGTGATGGACAACGGCGGCAGTCAGCGCGACGGACGGGACGTCACGCGTGTGATTCGACCCGCGCTCTCATGATCCTTGTCGCCTGGATCGCCGCTTGGCATGCAAGGTTCGTGTGGCTGAGGTAGCGTGCGAGTTGGGCCGCCGCCAATCGGCGCGGCACCGGCACCACAGAAGTGAGGAAGCACAGCGTGGCACAGGGCACCGTCAAGTGGTTCAACAGTGAGAAGGGCTACGGCTTCATCGCCGTGGACGGGGGACCGGACGTCTTCGTCCACTTCTCCTCCATTCAGATGGACGGCTACAAGGCGTTGGACGACGGCCAGCGGGTGGAGTTCGACATCGCGGAGGGGCAGAAGGGTCCGCAGGCCGAGCGGGTCCGCGTGATCGCCTGACAGCAGCGCATTCGACGGCCACACCCCGGGGGCGCCCTGCCTCCGGGGTCTCGTCGTCTGGGGGCCCGAGTTGGGGTCGAGTCACCCGCCCGGTACGGTTTGGCTTGCACTCGCCACCCGAGAGTGCTAAACAAGGTCTTGGCACTCTCATGGTGAGAGTGCCAACTGCAGGACCAGGTCGGGGCGGTGGGGCTCACGGCCGCCCATGTGACGGGGCGGTACGGGGCCGGTCGTCGCGGGCTATCCGGCCCGGCCGGCGGGCTCGGCACGTGCCGGGCTCGAAGGTGCGTCAAGAGGCGGCGCTCCGGCTTGTCCGGGTGCCGCGAGCGTCCAGGAGGACAACGCCGTATGCCCAAGATTATCGCGTTCGACGAGGAGGCCCGCCGGGGCCTCGAGCGAGGCATGAACCACCTCGCCGACGCCGTCAAGGTGACGCTCGGTCCCAAGGGCCGCAACGTCGTGCTCGAGAAGAAGTGGGGTGCTCCCACCATCACCAACGACGGTGTGAGCATCGCCAAGGAGATCGAGCTCGAGGATCCGTACGAGAAGATCGGCGCCGAGCTGGTCAAGGAGGTCGCCAAGAAGACCGACGACG
>CAYTMR010000030.1:0-30631 GCA_964438855.1 uncultured Micromonosporaceae bacterium | reverse complement strand
TCGAGCACGTAGATGTACTGGGCCACCGTAAGCCCTACCTCCGGAAACGTCGGGTTCTGCGTATGCCGCGGTCCATCTTTCCAGGAACGCCCGGCACCGCCCACCACCCGGTACGGCAGGGTCGGTCTCACTTACGCCCGGGCGGCAGGTGAAGCGCGGCCGGTACTCCGGCGTCGCTTCGACTGCCAGGGATCCTTACTCAAGGGTAACGAACCACCTACGCGGTGAGGGCCCTCGGCGGGGCCGACCACGCTACGGCGGCGGAAGGGTGGCTCAGCACGGACCGAGGCCGTCCTCGCGGCTGTTGACGTACCAGCCGGGCTCCTCCTCGTCACCCTCGCTGGTCTCAGCGTCCACCCATACGGCCGCGACGGTGGGGAGGTAGCGGCCACCTGGCCCGCTGACCACGTCGCCGGTCTCCACGTCCACCCTCGACCAGTTGGTCTCGTCGACACACACGCGAATCGTCGCGAGGGGTGTGACGTTTCACCGGATCGAACGAGGCCGGAACCTCCAGTTCACGTTCACCAGCTGGGCGGACCAGACCAGCTCGCCGGCGGGCCACCACGCCGTCTTCATGGTTGGACTCGAGGACGTCGTGGTGAGGGGAGACCTCGGCCAGGCCCGCGACGGGTGTCTTGTCGAGGCGCGCGAGTGCCTCGTCCCTGTCACCGGACGCGCCTGTCTTGGCGAGCTCCACATACACCGTCATGTACTCGTCGAAGACCGCGAGAATCTGCTCGGCCTCGGCGGCGTCCTCGGGTGACAGCGACACCTCGGGTCGTGCCGGCGGGACCGATCTTGTGATCAGCCACCAGCCACACCTCACACCGCCACAAAGTTATTCATACATGTAAGTACTTTATACGGCCGACCGCGGCGCACCCGAGCCACCCTCACGTACTCGATTGACGCAAATCACTAGCTTCACGGGGCATCCAGTCACAAGAATCAACATCAGTACGCTTGTCACCACGCCGAGTAGCCCAACAAAGGGCGTTCCATCGGAGGTGTATGGTGACGGCACGCAGCAATTTCGTGGTGGTAGCCAATCGACTACCCGTCGACGAGGTAACCACCCCGACCGGACGGGAATGGCGACGTAGCCCTGGCGGGCTGGTCACCGCGCTGCACCCGGTCCTGGTCGCCCGCAACGGCACGTGGGTCGGATGGGCGGGTGGCATCGGGCCGGCGCCGGAGCCGTTCGAGCTGGACGGCATATCCCTCCACCCGGTCCCGCTCGAGGCAGTGGACCTGGAGCGCTACTACGAGGGACAGTCGAACGCCACCATCTGGCCGCTCTATCACGACGCTGTGGAGACCCCCGTCTACCGACGGATCTGGCGCGCCTCCTATCGGGAGGTCAACGAGCGCTTCGCGGCCGCCGCCGCCACCGTGGCGGCACCGGGAGCCACCGTCTGGGTGCAGGACTACCAGTTGCAACTCGTGCCGGCGATGCTACGGGAGCGCCGGCCGGACCTGCGCATCGGCTTCTTCTTGCACATCCCGTTCCCACCGATCGAGCTGTTCATGCAGATGCCGGGGCGCGCCGAGATCCTGCGTGGCCTGCTCGGTGCCGACCTCGTCGGTTTCCAGCAGCGACTGGCGGCCCAGAACTTCGTGCGCCTGGCTCGACACCTGCTGGGTCTGCGCTACGAGGGGCACCTGATCAAGATCGACGACCGCCGGGTCAAGGCGGGGGCGTTCCCCATCTCCATCGACACCGCGGAGATGGAGCGCCTGGCGGCTGACCCGGCCGTGCAGGCGCGCGCCGAGCAGATCCGCGCCGAGCTGGGCAACCCCAAGACCATCGTCCTCGGGGTAGACCGGCTGGACTACACCAAGGGCATCGAACTACGCCTCAAGGCCTTCCGTGAACTTCTGAGCGAGGGCCGCCTCACCGTCCCCGAGACCGTCATGGTCCAGGTCGCCACGCCCAGCCGAGAGCGAGTCGAGCACTACCAGACGTTGCGGGTACGAGTCGAGCGCGAGGTCGGTCGCATCAACGGCGAGTTCGGCCGGGTCGGCACCCCGGCCGTGCACTACCTGCACCAGTCCTACAGCCGGACCGAGCTGGCTGCGTTGTACCGTGCCGCTGACGTCATGATGGTGACCCCGCTGCGCGACGGCATGAACCTCGTGGCCAAGGAGTACGTCGCCGCCCGTACCGACACCGGTGGGGCGTTGGTACTCAGCGAATTCGCCGGTGCCGCCACCGAGATGCGTCAGGCTTTCCTGTGCAACCCCTACGACCCGGAGGCGGTGAAGGAGACCATGATGCGGGCGATCAACGTCGAGCCCGCCGAGGCCCGGCGGAGGATGCGGATCATGCAGCGTTACCTGCGTACCCACAACGTCGATCGGTGGGCGCGTTCGTTCCTCAGCGAGCTAGGCGACACGGAGGCCTGACGGTGGACGATCCCGATCTGCGAGCCGCACTGGCGCGTGTCGCACGCGTGCCTCGGCTGTTGGTGGCCAGCGACTACGATGGCGTCCTCGCCCCGATCGTGACCGACCCGGCCCAGGCGGTACCGCTCCCCGGCGCCATCCCCGCGCTCACCGACCTGGCCGGGCTGCCGGACACCGCCGTCGCGCTGGTCTCCGGTCGAGCCCGAGCGGATCTGGCGGCCCTGTCTGGGGCTCCCCCGACGGTGACGCTGGTGGGCAGTCACGGCGCCGAGTTCGCGCAGGGCTTCACCGTCCCTCTGGGACCGGAGCAGGTGGCGCTGCACCAACGGCTACGGAGCACTCTGGAGGAGATGATCGACGGGCGTCCGGGCGTGTGGCTAGAGGTCAAGCCGGCGAGCGTGGTGGTGCACACGCGCACCGCGCCTCGCGACGTCGCCGCCGAGGTGACCGAGGCGGTGCGCGAGGGCCCAGCGGCCTGGCCCGGCGTGCACCCGACCTCCGGCAAAGAGGTCATCGAACTGTCGGTGAGCAGTGCCGACAAGGGCAGCGCGATCGACACCCTCCGGGATCAGGTAAGCGCCGACGCCGTGGTCTACCTGGGCGACGACGTGACCGACGAGAACGCCTTCGCCCGGTTGCGGGCCGGTGACGTCGGTGTCAAGGTCGGGCCGGGTGACACCCTCGCCCGCTACCGGTTGCCGGACCCGCCGGCGGTGGTGGGTGCCCTGACCACCCTCTACGAACTGCGCCGCACGATCGCACGGTGAGCCACCGGCGTGGATGTCGTAGGTGGATGGTAGACAGCGGGTGACGGTGACCCACCCCTCCGGAGGAAGGTATGGCCCGCGGTCGCTCCCGCCCACGCGCGTCCACCCGCCGACGCGCTGCCAGCCGACGGCGCTCGTCGAAGACCAGCAAGGGCGGTGGACTCACCGGGTCGGCGGTCGCCGCCGTCGTGCTGGCCCTGGCCGCCGTGAACTGGCTGGCCGCCCGGCCCGGACTGCTGACTGCGGTGCTCGTCGTGCTGGCCGTCGCAGGGGTCGTGGCGGGGGTTGTGTGGCTGGTCTGGATCCGCTCGGTCCGTCGTCGCCGCAACGCTCTGAGCCGCAGCGTCGCCGCCGCCGACCGCCTCAGCGGGCCTGAGTTCGAGCAGTGGGTGGCCGCGCTCATGCGTCGGACGGGATTCACCCGGGTGCACGTCAGCGGCGGAGCCGGCGACCTCGGGGCTGACATCCTCGCCGTCTCCCCCGGCGGCTGGCGAGTCGTCGTGCAGTGCAAGCGCTACCAGGTCGGGCGGTCGGTCGGCAGTCCGGATGTCCAGAAGCTCGCCGGCACGGCGTCGGCGATCCACGACGCCGATCTCGCGGCCATCGTCACCACCAGCTCCTTCACCGCACCGGCCAGGGACACGGCGGCCAGGCTCGGGATCGGGTTGGTGGACCGTGAGGCGCTGGCTCGCTGGGCTACCGACGGGCTCCTGCCGGTGGCGCTGGCCCGCCCGACGGCACCCGACCCGTCGGCACCGCCGCTGCCACGCGCGACGCGGAGCCGACGACCGCCTGCCCGCCGCCCCAGCCGGTAGTTGTCAGCTGTCGGCGTCCGGCGCCGGCAGGACGCCGACGACGTCACCGATGACAGCGATCGTTGGTGGGCGGAAATCCGCGGCCTGCCCTGCCAGCTCGCCGAGTGAGGTCCGCAGGGCGCGCTGCATGGGTGTGCCGCCCTCCTGGATGAGGGCGGCCGGGGTGTCGGGCGACCTGCCGTGGGCGAGCAGCGTCGCGGTGATCTCTCGAAGGTGGGTCAGGCCCATGAGGATGACGATCGTGCCACGCATCCGGGCCAGGGCCGACCACTCCACGGCAGACCGTGGATCGTCGGGGGACAGGTGGCCGGAGACGACCACGAACTCGTGCGCCACTCCCCGGTGCGTCACCGGGATGCCGGCGAGTGCCGGCACCGACACCGCGCTGGTCACCCCGGGCACGACCCGGACCGGAATCCCGGCGGAGGCACAGGCGAGCACCTCCTCGCCGCCGCGGCCGAAGACGTACGGATCGCCGCCTTTGAGCCTGACCACACGGGCCCCGGCCCTAGCTCGGTCCACCAGGATCCGGTTGATTTCTTCCTGTGCTCGGGACGGACCGTACGGGATCTTGGACGCATCGATCAGCTCCACCTCGGGCCGCAGCTCATCCAGCAGCAGACCGGGTACCAGCCGATCCACCACGACCACGTCCGCCTCGGCGAGCAAGCGCCGGCCCTTGACGGTGATCAGCTCCGGGTCCCCCGGGCCAGCGCCGACCAACGCCACCCAGCCGGACTCTGCCTGGTCACCGACCGGCTGCCCCGCCGGAATCGTCCCATCGCCGAGGCGGTCACGGATAGCGTCGCGCACCCGCACCGCGCGGCGGGGGTCGCCACCGGCGAGGACAGCGATGGTCAGGCGGCCATGCCGGGTGACCGTCGGCGTCCAGGCGCTGGCTGCCCGCCGGTCGTCGGCGCGGACACAGAAGATCTGCCGGCGCTCGGCGGCCGCGCTGACGGTCCTCGCCGCGGCCGGATCGTCGACCGCCACGTGCACCAGCCACACACCGGCCAGGTCGGACTCCCGGAACCGCCGTGGCACCCAGTGCAGCCGGCCCGCGTCAGCCATCGCCCGGAGGGCAGGCGTAAGGGTGGGCGACACCAGCGTCACCTGGGCACCCGCATTCAACAGCGCTGGCACCCGGCGGGTCGCCACGGCACCACCCCCGACCACCAGCACCCGGCGGCCGGTCAACCTCAGCCCCAGGGGGTAGAGCTGGTCCTCCACGCAAGCCTCCCGCCTCACCGGCCCACCATTGTCGCGCACTGGAGTCGGTGGAAAGCTCACGCCGCTTCGACTGCCTTTCGCCCCATAATGAGAGCGCTTGTCATATCTTGTAAAAGTGATCAGACGTTCACTTTCCGTGGCCAAACGCGGATCGTTACTGGTACGCGCGGGAATCGTCGCCGGAGTCGTCCTCTCCGCGGTGATCTACCCCTTGACCGCGCTGAGCGGGCTCGGTCTGAAATCCGCCGTCGACATGTTCAATGAGCTTCCTGCGGAGCTGACCTCGGTACCACCGGCGCAGACCACCTATGTGTACGCTGCCGACGGACAGACTCTGCTGACGACGTTCTACGAGGAGCACCGCCGCTTCACACCCATCACCGAGATCTCACCCCACCTCCAGCAGGCGATCGTCGCCAGCGAGGACGCCCGCTTCTTCGAACACAACGGCGTCGATCCCAAGGGTGTAGCCCGCGCCTTCGTGGCCAACAGCCGCTCCGGCGGCGTGCAGCAGGGAGCCTCCACCATCACCATGCAGTACGTGCGGATGGCGCTGCGCGACAGCGCGAAGAGCGCCACCGAAGCGTTCCTCGCCACTGAACAGACCACCGCACGCAAGATCCGTGAGGCACGGCTCGCCGCTGAGGTGGAGAAGCGGATGTCGAAGCCTCAAATCTTGGAACAGTATCTCAATCGCGCCTACTTCGGACACCGCGCGTACGGTGTCTACGCCGCGGCGGAGATCTTCTTCTCCAAGAAGCCCGCCGATCTCACCCTCACCGAAGCGGCGCTGCTCGCCGGGCTGGTACAGGCGCCCTCCGCGTACGACCCGGCGAGTCAGGACCAGACCGCCGCCACGAACCGCCGCAACTGGGTGATCGACCGCATGGTGTCGTTGGGTTACGTCTCACCGCACGTGGCCGAGCAGGAGAAGCGCAAGCCGATCGAGCTCGACCTCAGCGACCCACCGCACGAGTGCGTCTCCGTCCCGACCGACCACAACGACTGGGGCTTCTTCTGCGACCTGTTCCGCACCTGGTGGCTGTCCCAACCGGCGTTCGGTGAGACACCATTGGAGCGGTTCGATGCCCTCCGCCGTGGCGGCTACCAGGTGATAACGTCCCTCGATCCAAAAATCCAGTCGATCGCGCAGCGGCACGTCGTCTCCAAGGAGCCGATCGGCAGCCCGTACGCGCACGGTGTGGTGGCGGTGGAACCCGGCACCGGTCTGGTCAAGGCGATGGCGCTGAACCGCAGGTACTCACTCGACCAGTCCCGCAACGGGCCCCACACCAACTGGTACGCCGGCGCCGAGGCGACCAGCAACTATCCCAACACCGTCAACCCCATGCTCGGGGGTGGCCAGCTGCCTGGCTACCAGGCGGGTTCGACGTTCAAGTGGTTCGTGCTTCTGGCCGCGCTCGACGCCGGCATGCCCCTGTCCACCACGATCTACTCTCCCCACCGGTACCGCTCCTCGTACTTCGGTGAAGGACCAGTGAGCTGCGGGGGTCGGTACTGTCCGGCGAACGCTGATGGTTCCATGGCCGGCTACCAGACCATGTGGAGTGGGTTCGGGAAGTCGGTGAACACCTACTTCATCCAATTGCAGGAGCGGGTCGGTGCGCAGCAAGCCGTGAAGATGGCCGAGCAGCTCGGTCTGAGCTGGCGCACCGAAGTGGACCAGATGATGGCCTCGCCGGCGCGAGCCAATGGCTGGGGAGCGTTCACCCTCGGGGTCGCCGACACCACCCCGCTGGAGATGGCCGGTGCCTACGCGGTGGGGGCTGCCGACGGCGTCTACTGCGAACCGCTACCCGTGCTCTCGATCAAGGACCTCAATGGACGGGAGGTGACCTACCGCAACGAGCACGGCGAGGAGGTCCGTGTGGCCCAGCCACGCTGCCGCCAGGTCGTGAGCCCTGGCGTGGCGCGCGCCGCGACCGACGCAGCCCGGTGCCCGACCGGAGACCAGCCGGCCCGCGGCAGCTGCGGAGGCTGGTCGACGGCCCCGGAGGTGCGAGGGATCGTGGGGCGCCCCGTGGCGGGCAAGACCGGTACCACCGACGGCAACCGCACCGCCTGGTTCGTCGGGTTCACTCCGGAGCTGTCGGTGGCGAGTTTCATCGCCGACCCGGACAACCCCTTCAACGCGGTCGGCGGCGGCAACGCGTCCAAGCCGATCGTGTCCGCGGCGCAGACGCTGCGGGACGCCCTGGCGGGCAAGCCAGTACAGCATTTCCGGCCACCCCCCGACGAGCTGGTCGGGGGGCGCAACCGGCGCTGACGCAGGGCGGCTACGGGACGACGGAGGTGATCACATACCTCGATCACTGAGCTGCCGAACGGAGCCACTGAACCTGCTGGTGGACATGGTTCACCTGGGCGTGGTTGTAGATCGGCACGAAGGTGGTGTGGCTGCGACCACCGCTGCTCACCGTGACCTGGACGCTGCCCCGGTAGACGGTTTCCTTCGCCAACAAAAACAGCAGGCTCAACAGGCACACCACGAAGGCACCGACGATCGCGAGCACGATTGCCCAGGTGGGGATCTTCCGCTCTACCGTCCAGTGGTCCACGATGGTCCACTGGGAGTTCTTCAGGGGCATCGGCCCGACCGGGGTGTAGATCGTGGTCGACGTGACAGAGATGTCACCGAGCTGCACCAGCACCTGCCCGTCCGGCTGAGCGGACATCGGAAGGTCCTGCACGACCTGCTGCAACGCAGCATAGGTCGTCGCGGCATAGGCGTTGCGCAGCCGCTCGTCGTACTCGGTGAGGCTCAGCCGACCCTCGTCGACGGCACGCCGCAGTTGGTCTGCGACGACCTGGCGATCGGCGTCACTGGGGCGCAGATCCGCTGGCTGGGGGGGTTGCTCACTCATAGTTGGGACATTACCGCGCTGACTCCAGGTCGGACGTCCGTGCGTCCCCTGAGCCGCCCCCTGACCCGGCCCTGATGCCCGAACGCCTTCGGTCAGGCCGCTGACGACTGCCCGCGAACGTTCTCTTCGATCTCCCGCGCCGCGTGCTCCAGGAGTTCGTGGGCGAGGTTGGACAAAGCCCGAGCGCCGGCGACCTCCTCCCCGAGGACCGGTTGTGGCCGGTCTGCCGGATTACGCCTCGCCTGACCGTAGCCCCGCAGCTCCCGCCCCTGCGGCGTCCGCACGATGGCGGTCGCCTGGGTGTGGTCGGCGTCTTCGTAGAAGTCCAGCTCGACGTGCCAGCTGGTGGTGACTGGTGCGCTCATGACGCCACCCCCTACCGAAAGGGTCTCCTCCTATTCTGCTTCGTCCGACGCCGAGGTGGGCACCGTTTCGGAGAGCTGCCGTGCCTCCCGGCGCGCGACATAGACGAACCCTCCGAGGACCAGGCCGGAGAAGATCCACCACTGCACGGCGTACGCCGCGTTCAGCACCGCGTTCTCCCGCGAGGCCGGCACCGGTCGTAACGCCTCCTCGTCCGCCGGCGGATTCTGACGGATGGCCTGCAGGTAGCCGCCGCGCAACGGATAGGGCACCAGTGGAGCGATCTCCGCGGCGGTGATCCGACGCGACTGCAGGATCCCGTCGATCTGCTCGACCTTCTGCGGGCGGCTCTCGCTCCGCCGCAGGTAGCCGACGACCGTGACGTCACCGCGGAGGGCGGCGGGGACTGCGGACGGTTCGGGGCGGGCACCACCGGTCGCCGGCACCCATCCCCGGTTGATCAACACTGCGGACCCGTCCGGCAACACCAACGGCGTGACCACCACATACCCGACCCGGCCCTCCACGCTGCGTCCACGCACCAGGACCTGGTGCGCCGGGTCGTACCTGCCGCTGGCGGTGACCGGCGTCCAGACGGCTTCCTCCGCCGGGTCCGCACCGACCGGGGCATCGGTGGGCGGAGGCAGGACCGCGTCCACCGGCACCGGTGCCGCACTGTGGGCCGCCTCGATCCGCTCGTTGATCGCCGTGCGAGTCTGGTACCGGTCGAACTGCCATCCCCCGAGCAGCACCATGACCGCCGCTACCACAAGTGCGGCGGCGAGGCCCGCCAGCCAACGAGGGCTCACCAGGAACCGGTACACACGCGGAAGGTTACTCAGTTGACCCCCTCCCGGACGAGTCGGTCCGGTATCGTCACCCGCGGTGTGCGGAGGAGTGTGGCGCTGGTAACGGACGCTGGTCACATGACCGGCGCCAGCGTGGGAGGAACCCACAGAAGAAGGAGGCGTGGTGGCTGGTCACGTAGCCGCGGTTCCGGTCTTCCCGACCCTCACGGTCGCCACTCCACGACTACAGGTCCGACCACTGGAGTCGCGTGACGCCCTCGCCGTCACGGAGATCTTCTCCGACCGGCAGGCCCGGCGGTGGCTCCCCTTCCCCGCTGAATTCGGTCCCGTCGACGCGGTGAGCTGGTGCACCAGCATGGCGGAAGAGCAACGGGTGAACGGCTCCGGTGACCACTACGGGGTGATCAGGCGCGAGGACGATCGGCTGGTCGCCTGCCTGTGGACCAAGCACACCGACTGGGTCGCCCGGGTCGCCGAGGTAGCGTACGCGGTGGCTCCCGCCGCCCGCGGGTACGGCATCGCCGCGGAGGCGGTGGACGCCCTGGCAGTCGCGCTGCTGCTGGAGCACGGCTTCCAGCGGATCGAACAGCGGATCGCACCAGGTAACGTGGCCGCGCGGCGGGTGGCTGAGAAGGCCGGCTTCACCTACGAAGGGCTGTTGCGCAACGCCGGGTACCTGGACAGCGGCCGCGTCGACCTCGAGGTGTGGTCCCTGGTCGCCGCCGATTTGCGGTGACCGGCGCTCCCCCTTCGCCCGCCGACGTTGGCTAACGGGGCGCCAGGTTGGCCAACAGAAGGGTCTCGGCGAGACACACTCGGGCGAACTCTCCCAGATGCAGACTTTCGTTGGGCCCGTGTGCCTTGGAGTACGGATCCTCCACTCCGGTGACGAGGATCACCGCCGAGGGGAACATCTTCTGGAACGTGGCGATGAACGGGATCGAGCCGCCCACTCCGATGTCGACCGGCTCCACCCCGTCCCAGGCGGCGCGGAACGCCGCCCGGGCCGCGTCGTACACCGGGCCGCTGGCGTCGAAGGCACACGGCGCGCCCAGTTGTTCCCACGTCACCTCGACCTGCGCCCCCCACGGCGTGTGCGCGCGCACATGGGCGGCGATCGCCTCGTAGGCCGCCTTCGGGTCCTGGCCTGGCGCGATACGCAGACTGAGCTTCGCCTTGGCCGAAGGGACCAGAGCGTTGGGCGCCTCCCCCGTGGGGGGAGCGTCGATGCCGAGCACCGACAGCGCGGGTGCGGTCCACATCCGTTCCACCAGCCGGCCGGTGCCGATGAAGTCGACGCCGTCGACCATGCCGGCCTCGGCACGTAGCCGCTCGGGCGGATAGTCCAAGGGGGCGGCCTCGCCCCGCACCAACCCGGCAACGGCCACGTCACCCGCCTCGTCGTGCAGGGTCGCGATCAGCCGGCACAGGACGGTCAGCGCGTCCGGTACCGGGCCGCCGAACATTCCCGAGTGGACCGCCGAGGTGAGGGTGCGGACCTCGACGAAGAGGTTGACGATGCCGCGCAACGAGGTCGTCAACGCCGGCACACCGACGTCCCAATTGGTCGAGTCGGCGATCACGATGACGTCGGCGGCGAGGGTCTCCCGGTGCTCGGTGAGGATCCGCTCCAGCGACTCCGACCCGTACTCCTCCTCACCCTCCACGAACACCACCACGCCGACCGGCAGCGCGTCGCCAAGCGCACGCAGGGCGGCCACGTGCGCCATCAGCCCGGCCTTGTCGTCGGCGGTGCCGCGCCCGTAGAGTCGCCCGTCCCGCTCGACCGGCGTGAACGGGTCACTCTCCCACTCGCTCCGATCCCCGACCGGCTGCACATCGTGGTGCGCGTACAACAGCACGGTGGGCGCACCGGGCGGGGCCGGGCGGGTACCGATCACGGCCGGCGCGCCGCCGGCGCGAACGATCCTCACCGTCAGGCCACAGCCGCGCAGAAGTTCCGCGGTGGCCTCCGCCGAGCGCTCCACCTCGGCGTGATCGAACTCCAGAAAGGCGATCCCCGGGATACGGACCAGACGTTCCAGATCGGCGCGAACCCCCGGCAGCTCCCTGGCCACCGCGGCCCGCAGCTCGGCCTCGCTCAGGCGCGTCATGCCGTGATGGTAAGCCCATCCGGGCCGGTCGGTGTCCTCACCCACCACCGGCGGGGCGCTCCTGCCCGTGGCCGCCGTTCGCATCGTCCCGCTGGCCGGAAGCCGCGCCGCGGGCCGACCGGCCAGCCGCGGCTACCCAGTCACGCAGTTTGACCGCCCCAGCCCCCACCCACTCGCCGATCTCCTCCGCGCCCGCGCCGACCCGACGCAACAGCTTCGCCAGCGGGTCTTCGGAACGGGCGAACGACTCCCGGTAGGACTCGGCCGCCTGCTTCACATCGTCGGGCACCGAGGCGGTGGCGTCGTCGCTCCGGCGAGGGTAGTCACCACCCAAGATCCGCTGGTAGGCACCGGAATCGATCCATGCCTGGATCTCCGCGGCTCGCGCCACCGGCAGCGGGTGGGTGCGCTGCCACACCAGCATGACCTTGAGGAGGCTGTCCCGCAGATCACCGCTGCGCTCGTACTCGGCCGCCTGCTCCAGGAACGCCGCGGTGTCCACCTCCGACAAGTCGCCACCGCCGGCCAGCTTCATCGACAACCGTAGTGATGCGGCTGGGTCCTGACACGCTAGCAGGCCGGCTCGGTCGGCGGACAACTCCGCCTTGCGCCACCACTCCAGCAACGCGGCGACGATCCCTCGCAACACCAGCGAACCGACCGGCAACCAGGCGAGGCTGACCGCCAGGTTGGTGAGGACCACGATCATCGTGCGGTAGACCGCGTGACCGCTCAGCGCGTGTCCCAGCTCGTGGCCGAGCAGGCAGCGCAACTCATCGTCGTCGAGGAGTTCGACGGCTCCCGAGTTGAGCACGATGATCGGCCGGTCCAGCCCGATGCACATGGCGTTGAGGTTGCGATCGAGTTGGACGTACAGCTCCGGCAACTCGGCGACGTCGAGCGCGGCCGCTGCCTCCGCATAGAGGCGGTACACCCGCGGGTACTGCCGGTGGTCCACTCGAATGCCGTTGCCGAGAAAGGCCAGGCGCCAGGCCCGCTCCGTCCACACTGAGCTGACGACCTTCAGCACGTCGTCGAAGCCGCGTAGCTCGCGCAGTGCGGTCAAGGCGCCGCGGTCGGCCGGGTGCTCCCAGGCCCGAGAACTGATACCGGTCAACACCACCCGGTGCCGACTCTCGCCCTCACCAGCGCCCGCGTTCTGGGTCATGGCTTCCCATCCCTTCGTCGGCTGGTTACCGATCCTCCCTCAGAATCAGCGGGAGCGTCCACCCGGACGAAGTGCGTCTGACGGTCGTAGGAGATGTCGGCGGCACCAGCCACCACCACATCGACGTGGGCTGCGGTCCGGTCGGCGGCGAAGTGTGGCCGTTCTCGGCTCTGCCATCGCAGCAGGTACGGACGTAGCGCCTCCCCATCCCGCTGGACCGCCCGGGCCAGCCCCACGTCGTACGGCACAGTGACGAAGACCGACAGGGTCGCCTCACGACGGATCTCCGCTCGTGCCGCGCTGACCCCTTCCAGGATCACCACCCCGTGCGGAGGGACGCTCACCGTCTCCTCACCGAATCTGGCCCGATGCCAGTCGTACCGCTGGTAGGTCCCCGCCCGGCCGGCGCGCAGTGGACCGAGCACTGACACCTCCAGTCGGGGCCAGAAGGTGAACTGATCGTCCCAGCCATCGAGCAGGTCGTCGGTCTGGACCAGAGTGACCTGGGCCCCGGCCTCCCGCAGCGCCGCCGCCAACCGGCCTGCGAAGTGGGTCTTGCCGCCCCCGCTCGGCCCGTCCACCACCACCAGCCGCACCGATCCCAACGTCGCCGGGCGTCGAAGCACCTCGCGTGCGAGTGTCGCGTAAGACTCGACGACCCGGGCACCGCGCTCACTGCCCACCCGGCACCGTCACCACGAGGCGGGCGCGAACACGAGCGCGCCGTTGTGTCCGCCGAAGCCAAACGAGTGGGAGATCGCCGCCGCCGGCTCCCTCGGTCGCGTCGTTGAGCACGGTGGAGGTCCCATGGGCGTTGACGTACGTCACGTCCGCCGGTGAGAGCTGGGCGTCGGCCAACGCCGCACGCATGCACGCCGTCGCGCCCCGTCCACCCGGTGCCGGGGCGGTGAGGTGGAACGCGTCCGCCGTCGACCCAGTGCCGGCGATCCGCGCGTAGACCCGTGCTCCCCGCGCCTGCGGGTGTCCGGCCTCCTCCCGCACCAGCACCGCCGCGCCCTCGCCAAGGCAGAAGCCGTCCCGTTCGATGTCGAACGGGCGAGAGATCCCGGCGTTGGGCATCACCATCGGCACGGTCAGCGGCGAGACCCGCCGGTCGCCCCGCTCCCGACGCCGCGCGCCCTGCTCCTCCCACATGAGGGCACCACCGATGCCGCTGCCGATCAGCGTGCCCACCCGATCGGGGTCTAGGCCCACCAGTGACCCAGTGGCCGTCACCTCGGGTAGTAGGCAGGCGTCGACCAGCGCCTGGGCCGCCGCCGCGATCCCAAATTGGGCGAACCGG
This sequence comes from uncultured Micromonosporaceae bacterium, assembly GCA_964438855.1. Taxonomy (GTDB): domain Bacteria; phylum Actinomycetota; class Actinomycetes; order Mycobacteriales; family Micromonosporaceae; genus Natronosporangium. The sequence continues at coordinate 16,768 of CAYTMR010000030.1, read as the reverse complement.
TCAAGGCGTCGCGGTTCTACCCGAGACAGACCCCACTGTGAGGAGTCGAAGCCGGTCACCCGGCGAACGACCGCTGACTCGGGTGGGGTGGCCAGACCGGCCCAGAAGGCGTCGGCTCCCGTGCCGCACGGTGCCACTACTCCCACCCCGGTCACGACGACCTTTCGGTCATTGCGGGACTCGATCACCACTGACTCCCTCCCGCCACAGGCACCGACACACCGTAGCGCCCCGGGACGATAGCGTCATCACCATGCAGACCGACGTGCTCGGGTTCCCGTACGAACAGCGCACGATCGACCTCGGGCGTGACGACGAGGGGCCGGTGGTGGCGACGTTGGTGCGCCGGCGGGCGTCGACCCCCACCCGTCGGGCAGTGCTCTGGCTCCACGGGTTGGCCGACTACTTCTTCCAGACCCACGTCGCCGACTTCTTCGTGGACCTCGGCTACGACTTCTACGCCCTCGACCTGCGCAAGTATGGCCGCAGTTGGCGTGAGCACCAGACGCCCAACTTCTGCCGCAGCCTGGATGAGTATCTTCCTGAACTCGACCAGGCCGCGCAGATCATCCGGCACGACGATGGGCATGACACGCTCGTGGTCATGGCCCACTCGACCGGTGGGCTCATCGCGTCCCTGTGGGTCCATCGCCGCCGCAGCGCCCGGCTCGTCGACGCCCTGATCCTCAACAGCCCGTTCTTCGACCTCAACCTGCCGTGGCTCATCAGTCGGCCGGCGATGGAGACCGCCCTCCGGTTGAGCCGCTACCAGCCGTACCGGGTGATCCCGCGCCCCGTCTACCCGGTGTACGGCGAAAGCCTGCACGTCGACTTCCGCGGCGAGTGGTCGTACGACCTGTCCTGGAAGCCGGTGGGGGGATTCCCGATTCGTCTGGGATGGCTCGGCGCCGTCCACGCCGCCCAACGTCGCCTACGGGCAGGGCTCTCAATCGACGTCCCCGTGCTGGTCGCCTGCTCGACCCGCAGCTACCGAGGTATCCGCTGGCACGAACTCGCGCGCCGCTCCGACAGCGTGTTGGATGTGAGGGACATGCTGCGATGGGCGCCGTTCCTCGGGCGGCACGTCACGACCCTGCAGGTCAACGGCGGCATGCACGACCTCACCCTGTCCGCCCCACCGGTCCGGGAGTCGTTCTTCGCCGATCTCGCCCACTGGCTGGCCACGTACGGCGACGGGGTACCCCGCGCCACGGCCAGGCCGATCGTTGGCCGCCACACCACCGGTACGCGACACCGCCCGACACCGCGGGCGGTACCCTCTGGTGAAAGCGCCCGTAGCTCAGCGGATAGAGCAGGGGACTTCTAATCCCAAGGCCGCAGGTTCGAATCCTGCCGGGCGCGCCAGCTCAGAGTCGTGATCGCACCCACCCGATGCCTGCGTGCCGCACGTGGACGCAGGGCCGACGGCCAGGTCGCTGACCAGCCACCCTGGAAGACCATGGGCGGGGTGCGACATGGACAGCATTGTGGACCTCACACCGATCGACCCATCAGGGTGTGGGATCGCACGCGTCGCCGCAGTCAGTCCTCTTTGCTCTGCTCACGAACTCATCAGGACAAGGGAGCACTCAGGAGGCGATCGATGGTGTCCGATGGGTGGGCTGTCGCACCTCATCCGCACAGTTGATCAGCTCACCATGCATCGAAACGTCGAACACCATCATTATCTGCATTGATCTGCCCCGAGAAGCCATGGCAGCACTGCCGTACGTCGCTGGGCGTGTGGACCGGATCACATACCCAACGGACGTTGTCCGCCACGCGTCGACGTCACCCCCACGATGCCGCAACCGCTTCACATCCCTACGATGGTGCCGATGTCGACACGGTGTGTGAGCCGGCCGCACCGCCCTGGCGGCTGAGGTTTGCGTACCGGTCGAGCGACGTGGGTGGCCTAGCGAACCGTCGATCACGCGACCCCCAGGGCGCAAGGCCTACCGGTAGACTGCGGATATCGTCGAAACATGGGTTGAGGAACCAGCAGTTGAACCAACACCCAGTAGCACCAACGACAATGCAGCGAGGAGACCATGGCGCAGGCAAACGGTGACCGACGTCGAGCGATCCTCGCCTGTGCCGCCAAGTTGTTCGCGACCCGTGGCGTGGCCGCGACGACGGTCCGGCAGATCGCCGACGAGGTCGGGATCTTGTCCGGCAGCCTCTACCACCACTTCGAGTCCAAGGAAGCGATCGTCGACGAGATCATCTCTTCCTATCTGGAGGACCTGCGGAAGCGCTACCGCGACGTGCTCGAGCGGCAGACCGACCCTCGCGCGACACTGCACGACCTCGTGGTGACCTCGCTGGAGGTCGTGGAGGCGCACCCGCACGCCACCGAGATCTACCAGAACGACGCCAGTTACCTGCTGCAGTACGAGAGGTTCAGCTACCTCCGACAGGCCAGCCGGGAGGTCCAGAACACCTGGCTCCACGTCATCCGGGCCGGCATGGAGGAGGGCGTCTTCCGCTCCGACCTCGACGCCCGGGTGATCTACCGGCTGATGCGTGACGCGTTGTGGCTGTCCGTGCGGTGGTTCAAGCCCAGCCGCGACTATCCGCTGTCCCGGTTGGCTGAGGAATGCACCTCCCTGTTCGTCGACGGACTGACTGCCCGGAGTCCGCTGGTCACGATCTGACCGACGCCTCGTCGCCGACCAAGCGCTTGCTACAATAATGTATGCGGTTCGGCGTGCTCACCCCGGTGGTGATCCGGTCACCCGGGCGGTTCAGGGCATGGGAGAGCGCGGCAGGCGTCGACGAACTCGTCACCGTCGCTCGCGCGGCAGACCGACTCGGATACCACCACCTGACCTGCAGTGAGCATGTGGCGGTACCCGCTGTGGATGCGGAGCTCCGCGGCGGAACCTACTGGGATCCGTTGGCGACCCTCAGCTATCTGGCGGCGCACACCAGCCACATCGGCCTGGCCACCCACGTGCTGGTGCTCGGATACCACCATCCCCTCGCGGTCGTGAAACGCTACGGCACCCTTGACCGTCTCAGCCACGGCCGAGTGATCCTCGGGGTGGGAGTAGGCACCCTAGAAGCGGAGTTCCACCTACTCGGTGCACCGTTCGCCGGCCGAGGAGCCACGGCCGACGATGCGATCCGGGCGATCCGGGCGGCGTGGGGCCGCCGCGCCCCCACGTACGAGGGAACGCACTACCAATTCGGAGACGTCATCGTGGACCCTCACGCGCCCCGTACCGAGGTGCCGATCTGGGTCGGCGGGCGTACCCTTCGATCCCTGCGACGCGCGGTGACGCTCGCCCACGGCTGGGCCCCGTTCCGACTGTCGCCCGAGCGGATCTCCGCGTTGCTGGCCCAAGTCCGGCCGCCGACGGGATTCGACGTCGTCCTCGGGACTTCGCCGTTGGACCCGATCGGCGACCCTGACGGGACCCGCCGGCACGTCGACGCCATGGTGGCGGCCGGAGCCACCATCATCAACGCTGTCTTCCACCACCTCGACTGCGCACACTACGTAGCGCAGCTCACCGCCCTGCGGGACCTCTACCCCGAGGCGACGTGGCGGACGTCTGAACGGCAGACCAGTGTCGCTACGAGTTGAGCAGCGCGGTCGGGTCACAGTTCTGACCATCGACCGACCGCAGGTTCGCAACGCCCTCGATTCTCCCACCATGGCGGCCATGACCGCCGCGCTCACCGACGCGGCAAGGGATCCGGCCGTGCGGGCAGTGGTGGTGACCGGCGCGGGAGACCGTTCCTTCTGCGCGGGCCTCGACCTCGTGGCAGCGAGCGCGGGTGACCTGCCGGACGTGTCGATCCGACCAGTGAGGCTGCTTCGCGGCGGATACCCGTTACCGGTACTCGCCGCGATCAATGGCCCGGCTGTGGGCGGTGGCTTCGAGTTGGCGCTCGCGTGCGACCTACGGGTCGCCGCGGAGCACGCCTTCTTCGCGCTTCCCGAGGTCAGCCGCGGCATCGCCGCCACCGAGGGAGGTACCGCGCTACCCCGTAAGATCCCGCTGGCGCTGGCGTTGGAGATCGGACTCACCGCTGACCCGCTGCCGGCCAGGCGGGCCTTGGCGCTCGGCGTGGTCAACCGGGTGGTGCCGGCGCCAGACGTGTTACCGACCACACTCGCGCTGGCGGAACGGATCGCTGCGCACTCCCCGGCTGCGGTCCGGGCCACGAAGCGGCTCATGCACCGCAGCCTCGGGGTGGATCAGTCTGTTCTGGAAGCCGAGGAGGCAGCGGTCACCACCGCTCTGTTGTCCGGCCCCGACGCGGCTGAAGGCGTCGCCGCGTTCCTCGCGAAGCGACCCCCACGGTGGGCCGATCCCCCGGTCACCGAAGCTTGAACTTCTGGACCTTGCCGCTGGGCGTACGCGGCAGATCGGTGACGAGGGTGACCTTCCTCGGCACCTTGAAGTTGGCGAGGTTCGCCCGACAGAACGCGATGAGGTCGGTCTCGGACGGCGTGGCGCCGGGCCGCGGGATGACGTAGGCGTGGCCGACCTCACCTAGCCGCTCGTCGGGCATCCCCACCACCGCCGCCTCGGAGACGTGCGGGTGGCGAGCCAGCACCCGCTCCACCTCGGCAGGGTACACATTGAACCCACCCACCACGATCATGTCCTTGATCCGGTCGGTGATGGTGAGGTATCCGTCGTCGTCCAGCCTTCCGACGTCCCCGGTGTGGAGCCAGCCGTCCCGGTCGATGACCGCGGCGGTTCCTTCCGGGTCCTCGTAGTAACCGACCATGACGTTGTAGCCCCGCACGACCACCTCGCCGTCCTGACCCGGTGGCAGGAGCGCGCCGTGCCGGTCCATGATGCCGACCTCCACCCCCGGGATGGCCACCCCGCAGGTGGTGGAGATCTTTTCGATCGGGGCGTCGGGTGGACAGACGGTCGCGGTCCCGCAGGTCTCGGTCAACCCGTACGCGGTGATGACGGTCTCGAAGCCGAGCTCTTCCCGCATCCGCTCGATCAACGTCACCGGCACGACCGCGGCGCCGGTCACCGCCAACCGCACCGAACTCACGTCGTAGTCGCTACGAAGCGGATGGTCCAGGATCGAGGTGTAGATGGTCGGCGCGCCCGGCAACACCGTCACCCGCTCCCGTTCGATCAACTCGAGCGTGGTCGGCACGTCGAACACCGCTTGGGGCAGTAGCGTGGCGCGGCGGATCAGGGTGGCGAGCAGGCCGGCCCGGTAGCCGAAGCTGTGGAACAACGGGTTCACCAGCAGGTACTTGTCGTCGGAGCGAAGGCCCACCATGTCCGCCCATGCCCGGTCCACCCGCAGGTTGACCGCGTGCGTGGTCATGGCCCCCTTCGGGTCCCCGGTCGTGCCAGAGGTGAACATGATGTCGGAGATGTCGTCCGGCTGCAGCGCCTCGACCCGCCGGTCCAGCTCGGCTGCGGGGACCGAGTCGGCCAGCTGGTCGAAGGTATCCCAATCGAATACCGCCTCGTCGTCGGTCTGATCGATGGTGACGATCGTCTTCAGGTCGGGTAGCGCGGGAACCGGCTGCTGCGGGGTGGGCTCGGCGTCGTCGGCGTCCCGCAGCATCGCGAGGTAGCCGTTGCCGAGGAATCCGTCGTCGAGGACCACCATGCTGACCCGGGCCCGGGCCAGGGCGTAGCGAACCTCCGCCCCCTTGAATCTGGTGTTGAGTGGGACGAGGATGCAGCCAGCGGCGAGTGCTCCGAGCGCGGCGACGATCCAACGGGCCGAGTTCGGCGCCCACACCGCGACCCGGCTACCCGGTGCCAGCCCTCGCGCCAACACCGCCCGGCCGAACCGGTCGACCCGCGCGCTGAGCTCCGCGTAGGTCAATCGCAGGTCACCGTCGATCACCGCCTCCCGCTCGCCAGCCTCGCGGGCGGCGGCGCGAAGGCACGCCGGGATCGTCAGGTCCGGCCCGGCCTGTGTCATGGTCAGCCTCCCATCGCCTGTCGGAGGGATTCTAGTACCCCAACCAAGCGCTTGCTAGACTCTGTCGATACCGGTACGACCCGCTGGTGCTCTCTCGCAAAGGATGGGCAGCATGGCCGAGGCTTACATCATCGATGCCGTCCGCACACCCGTCACCCGACGAGGAGGGGAACTGGCAGCCGTCCACCCGGCTGACCTCGGCGCCCACGTCATCGCCGGGCTCGTGCAGCGGACCGGGGTGGACCCCGAGGCGGTGGACGACGTCATCTTCGGCTGTGTCGACACCATCGGGCCGCAGGCCGGCGACATCGCGCGGACCGCGTGGCTCGCCGCCGGCATGCCCGAGCACGTTCCCGGGGTGACCGTGGACCGCCAGTGCGGCTCCTCCCAACAAGCGGTGCACTTCGCCGCCCAGGCCGTCCTGAGCGGCACAGCGGACGTCGTCGTGGCCGGCGGGGTCCAGAACATGAGCGCCATCCCCATCTCCGCGGCGATGACGGTCGGAGAGCAGTTCGGTTTTCCCGACCCGTTCAGCGGTTCGCTCGGCTGGCGGGCCCGCTACGGCGACACTCCCGTCTCCCAGTTCCGCTCCGCCCAGATGATCGCGGAGAAGTGGGACCTGAGCCGAGCGGACATGGAAGCCTTCGCACTGCGCAGCCACGAGCGAGCTGTGGCCGCCATCGACGCCGGGCGTTTCGAAGCCGAGATCGTGCCGCTCGGCGACGCCACGACGGATACCTGCCCTCGCCGCGACACCTCGCTGGAGAAGATGGCGGCGCTCCAGCCCTTGGAAGAGGGCGGGACGATCACCGCCGCGGTAGCCAGCCAGATCTGCGACGGCGCCGCCGCACTGCTGGTCGCCTCACAGCAGGCAGTCAAGGAGCATGGGCTCACCCCACGGGCCCGGATCCACCACCTGTCGGTACGGGCCGCCGACCCCATCTGGATGCTGACCGCTCCGATCCCGGCCACCGCCCACGCCCTGCGCCGTACCGGGCTGTCCATCCACGACATCGACCGATTCGAGGTCAACGAGGCCTTCGCCCCGGTGGTCCTGGCCTGGCTACGCGAGACCGGCGCCGATCCTGACCGGGTCAACGTCAACGGTGGCGCGATCGCGCTGGGACACCCGCTCGGCGCCACCGGCGCGAGGTTGATGACCACCCTGCTGTACGAGCTGGAACGCAGCCGCGGCAGGTTCGGCCTGCAGACCATGTGCGAGGGCGGCGGCCAGGCCAACGTGACGATCATCGAGAGGCTGACATGACACCGGATCTGGACGGTAAGGCGGTCATCGTCACCGGCGGCACCCGTGGCATCGGCGCGACCATCACCCAGCGTTACCTCGCTGCGGGGGCCGATGTGCTGGTCTGCGGGCGCACCGAACCGGAGGCACCACCCTCGGCCGGCGGTCGCAGCGCCCAGTTCGTCCGCGCCGACGTGCGCCAACCGGACCAGGCCACGCTGGTGGTCGACGCGGCGCTGCAGCGGTTTGGGCGGCTGGACATCCTGGTCAACAACGCCGGTGGCTCGCCCGCGGCCGACGCCGCCACGGTCTCCCCTCGCTTCGTGGCCTCCATCGTCACTCTCAACCTGCTGGCACCGTTCTATCTCGCCCAGCGCGCCAACGCCGTGATGCAGGAGCAGCCGGAGGGTGGGCTGATCCTCAACATCGGCAGCGTCGCCGGACGGGATCCAGCCCCCGGCACGGCCGCCTACTCCGCGGCCAAGGCGGGGTTGGCCACACTCACCCGGGCGCTGGCGCTGGAGTTCGGGCCGCGGGTGCGGGTCAACCAGGTCACGGTCGGCCTGGTCCGCACCGAGTTGGCGCACCTGCACTACGGCGACGAGGACGGTGTCGCCGCGGTGGCCGCGACGATCCCGCTTCGCCGCATGGCGGTGCCGGACGACGTCGCCGATGCCTGTCTCCTGTTGAGCTCGCCGCTGGCGGCGTACGTCAACGGCGCCGAGTTGCTGGTTGACGGGGGAGGCGAGATCCCGGCCCGATTCCTGGCTGCTCAGTCGTCACGGCGCTGAGGGCGCCAATTGCGCATGTTCCGCGCCTTCCGGCACCCACCTTTCCGATCATTGTGGACTGTCGTCATCCTCTGCCAGCTTGGGTTCTGGTTCTCCTCGGTGTCGTTCCAATGGGTGGTGGCGCACCGTACCGGTAACGACCCGCTGGCGTTGGGGGTGCTGTACTTCTTCACGCTGGCACCGTTCCTGCTGTTGTCGCTGCCGGCCGGGGTGATGGTCGACAGCCGCGACCGGCGTCGCGTGTTGACCACCGCCCAAATCTTCGCCGCTGCCTTGGCGGTCACCGCCGCGATGCTGGCGGCGTTTGGTGACCTGCTGGTCCCGGTGGTGATGCCGCTCGCCTTCCTGGCCGGCACCGTCATCGTGTTCGTCAGCACCAGCAGTCACGCCCTGACCGCCAACGTGGTGCCGCTGGAGGACCTGAGCAGTGCGGTGCCGTTGCAGGCCGCGGGGATCAACATCGCCCGGATCACCGGGCCCGCCCTCGCCGGTCCGGTGATCCTGCTCGGCGGTCCCACCGGCGCCTTCGGTCTCTACGCCGCGTTCGCCATTCTGGCGGTCCTTCTCACCGCCGGCATCGTCGCCAGCGGGAACGTGACGCGGTCACCGACAGAGCCGGTGTTCCGACGCTTGATCGCCGGATTCCGGCACGCGCGGGAGCGCCGCCCCGCCGTTCCGGCGCTGCTCATCGTGGCCGCCACCTCCATCTTCGGTTCGTCCTACCTGGGGCAGATTCCGGTGCTGGCGGCGCAGGTCTCTTCCGACAGCGACCGCGCCTACCTGATCTTGATGACGCTCAGTGGCCTCGGGGCGCTCGTGGGTGTCCTGCTGGTCGCCCGCCGCGGCCTTCAGATGACTCTCGTTCCGGCGCTAGCGCAGCTCGTCGTTCTCGCTACCGTGGTCGCCCTCATCGGCTTCACCACGTCGTTCCCACTCATGGCGGGGTTGATCGTCCTCGGTGGTGGACTGACGTTCTCGATCATGAACTCGATCAACTCGCTGCTGCAGCACCTGGTCGACGACGAGCAGCGGGGTCGCGTGCTGAGCCTGTACTTCATCGGCTGGGGAGGCCTCCTGCCGCTGGGTGGCCTGGCACTCGGGGCGCTCGTGCGGCTGCTCGGTGTCGCCGGCGCCTTCGTCCTGTATGGCGGATTGGCTGCCGTCAGCGCCGTGGGCATCTTCGCACTCCTGCGTCGACCCGTGCCGGGCGGGCTTGACTCCGCGACCGAACCCTCCTAGCTTTCAACCAATCGCTTGGTTAACTTTCCCGTCGATGGAGACCACGGTGACCAATTCCCCACCGCCCTCGCTCGGCTTTGGTTTCGCCCACGGTGACGTCGTGCTGGTCACCGGCGCCGGCAGTGGTATCGGGCAGGCGGTGGCGCGCCGCGCGGCCGAAGCGGGACTGGCCGTGGCCGCACTCGACCTCGACCACGAGGCCGTCACCGCCACCGTCGCCCAGATCGAGCGCGCCGGCGGACGAGCGATCGCCACCGTCGCAGACGTCACCCAGGCCGACCAGGTGGCGTCCGGTCTCGACCGCGCGCGACAGTTCGGCCCGGTGCGGTACCTGGTGAACAACGCGGGCCCAGCCTCCGCCGACGGTCTCGCGTTCGACGCCGGCGTGCAGGCCGCACTCGGCAGCGTCCGCCTGGTCACCGAATCCTGGCTGGCCGGCGGCGTCCCGGACGGAGCCGCCCTGGTCAACCTCTCCTCGGTGGCCGGTACCACCGTGGGCACGGCGTCGGGCTGGTACTCCGCCGCCAAGGCGGCGATCGCCGGATACACCCGCCACCTCGCCGCCTACCGCAGCGACGTGGTGCGCAGTAACGCGGTGGCGCCGGGCATGGTGGACACCCCGCGCCTGACCGGGTTCGCCGCCAGCGAGGTGGGGCAGCGCGTGCTCGGCCGCATTCCGCTGCGCCGGATGGCGTCCCCGGACGAGATCGCGTACGTCGTGCTCTTCCTCCTGTCGCCGCTGGCGAGCTACGTCAACGGCGTCGTGCTGCCGGTCGACGGCGGATGGACCATCACCCAGTGAGCCATGACCCGCGGGGAAAGGAGCGAGATGACCGAGCCGGACATCGCACAACTGCGTCGACAGGTCCGCGAACTCTCCGATCGGCTGGAGATCCTCCAGTTGCTCGCCTCCTACGGTCCGGCGGTGGACAGTGGAAGCGCCGAGGCCACGGCCGCGCTGTGGATCGAGGAGGGTAGCTACGACACCGTCCCCGCCCCCATGGTCGGGCGCCAGGCGATCGCCGACATGGTCCGTGGTGAGCGCCACCAGTCCTACGTCCACCACGGCTGCGGTCACCTGATCGGCATCCCCCACATCCAGCTCCACGGCGACCGGGCGGTGGTCACGGGGTACTCGCAACTGGTGCTGCGGGACGCGACGGCCGACGGGTTCCGGATCTGGCGTACCGCTGTCAACCGGTGGGAGCTGGTCCGCACACCCGACGGCTGGCGCGTGGCGCACCGGATCAACCGGCTGCTGGATGGCTCCCCCGAGTCACACGAGCTGCTCGCCGCGGCGGTACGGCAGGACGCCGACGGGTGAGCGGGCGGTCAGGGCCGGTCGGGGAGGTTGGTCCAGCCCTTGCCGTCGGCCCGACCGTACCAACCGGACGCCGCCAAGGTACCGCCGTCGACGGGAATGGTGTGGCCGGTGATGAACCGGGCGTCGTCAGAGGCGAGAAATTCGACCACCGCGGCGAAGTCGTCGGGGGTGCCGAACCGGCCAAGGGGCAGCCAGGATCGGATCAGCGCCGGGTCCCGGCCACGCAGCATCGCCTCAGCCGGGGTCTGCGGTGTGTCAGCGAGATCAGGCGCGATGGCGTTGACCCGTACGCCGTAGCGCCCCACCTCCACCGCCACACTCTTGGTGAAGGCGGAGACTCCGGCGTTGAACGCCGAGTACACCGCGTGCCCCGGTATGCCCCGAAACGCCTCCACGGTGGAGACGTTGACGATGGCGCCGGAGCGCTGCTCGACCATCGTCGGAAGCAACGCGTGTGTCAGCCGGAAGACGTGCAGCAGGTTGATGTCGTACAGCTGCTGCCACTGTGCCTCGGTGCTGTGGAGGAAGGTGCGGCTCGCCGGCCGGAAGTCACCGACGTTGTTGACGAGGACGTCCACCCGGCCGTCCGCGGCCTGGCGGGCAGTCGTCGCGACCTTGGCCACGACGTCGGGATCCCGGATGTCTCCCACCACGACCTCGCAGCGGCCACCGGAACGGCGAATCTCACCGCTGGTCCGCGCGGCGGCGTCGGCATCGAGATCGTTGAGAACCACCACCGCGCCGGAGCGCGCCAGTCGCCGGCTGATCCCGCCGCCGATGCCGGCGGCGCCACCGGTCACCACCGCGACCTTCCCTTTCACACGGGTCATGGCCGTCCCTCCGAGGGTCGTTCAGGTGATCAGCCCGAGCCGTTGCGCGCACGCCGACAACTCGTCCTTGACCGCGGCGAGATCGTCGGTGGGCGTGACCCCGAGCAGGACGCGATGTGCGCCCAGCGCCCGTAGCTTCTCCGCCTTCTCCACAGTGATGCGGGCCGCCAGGTGGCCGAGCGTCAGCTCCAGCGTGTCTGGATCCCGCCCGACCTGCGCCGCCTCCGTCCGCATCACGCCGACCAGTCGGCGCAGGTCGTCTCCGGACAGGCCGAGCGGCTGGAGACCGTCACCCCGCCGCCCGGCCCGTCGCGCCGCGGCTCGGCTGTGACCCCCGATGTGGATCGGGATGCCGCCGGTCCGCACCGGTTTGGGGTAGCTCATGGCCCGCTCAAACCGGAAGAACTCCCCATGGAACGACGCCCCCTCGGGCGCCGTGTCGGCCCACAAGGCACGCATGGCGTCGATCGCCTCGTCCGCCCGCCGACCGCGAGTGGCGAAGTCGGTGCCGCACGCCTGGACCTCCTCCTTCATCCACCCGACCCCGACGCAGAGCCGCAACCGCCCACCGGAAAGCGCGTCCACCGTCGCTGCCCGCTTCGCGAGGACGACCGGGTGGTGGTTCGACAGCACCAGCACCCCGGTGGCGAGCCCCAGCCGGGTGGTCTGCCCGGCGAGGAACGCCAGCAGATCCAATGGATCCGGGATGGGGCAGTCGTCGGCCACGTCCATCCGCCCCGACTGGTCGTACGGGTAGACGCTGGCGTAGTCGCTCACGACCACCGCGTGCTCCACCGCTACCAAGGACTCGAAGCCGCACGCCTCGACGTGGCGGGCGAACTCCGCGATCCAGTCGGGGTCACCGGTGCGGCCCGCGGCGACGGGGGCGAGTACGGCGTACTTCACGGCTGTCGTTCCTCCTGCGGTGACCGTGCTCGGCACTCTTGCCAGCTCACCCCGCTCTCCGCCGGGCCGGTGGCGGTGAGGCAGGCGCTACATCAAACAAGCATTTGCTTGATACCCTATCAGACGCCATGTCGGCGCATAGGCCAGCTTGACGCGTGGCCGATCGCTGCTAGGGTGACCAACCAAGCGCTTGCTACGCGCAATTGGACTTTCGACTTTTCGCCCAGGAGCTGTAGATGGCGGACAAGCGGATGACCGCGCAGGAGGTGATCAGCCGACTCCGGTCCGGGATGACCATCGGAATCGGAGGCTGGGGCTCGCGCCGTAAGCCGATGGCCCTGGTGCGGGAGATCCTGCGCTCTGACCTCACCGACCTGACGGTGGTCTCCTATGGCGGACCGGACGTCGGGCTTCTCTGCGCCGCGGGCAAGGTCCGCAAGCTGATCTTTGGCTTCGTGTCACTGGACTCCGTCCCGCTTGATCCGCACTTCCGAGCTGCCCGCCAATCCGGTGCGATCGAGGTGGCCGAGTACGACGAAGGCATGCTGCAGTGGGGCCTCTACGCCGCCGCGCTCAAGCTGCCCTTCCTCCCCACCCGGGCCGGGCTCGGCTCGGATGTTCTGACCCACGACCCCGACCTGCACACCGTACGCGACCCCTACCACGGGGAGGCGCTGCTCGCCATGCCGGCGCTGCACCTGGACGCTGCCTTGATTCACATGAACCGGGCGGACATGCACGGCAACGGACAGTTCCTCGGCCCGGACCCCTACTTCGACGACCTCTACTGCATGGCGGCCGAGCAGGCCTTCATGTCCTGCGAGCGGATCGTGCCCACGGCGGAACTGACGGCCGACGCCCACCCGGCCACACTTCGGATCAACCGAATGTTCATCACCGGCGTCGTCGAGGCACCGAATGGGGCGCACTTCACCTCGTGCGCCCCGGACTACGACCGGGACGAAGCCTTCCAACGGGACTACGTCACCGCCGCGGCTGATCCGGTGCGCTGGAAGGAGTTCCACGATCGATACCTGGTGGGCTCCGAGTCGGACTACCAGGCGGCGGTAGCCGCCCGACGCCGCAAGGAGGCAGCGTGACGAGCACGATGGCAACGCTCGGCGACGAGGTCGAGGCCGCCCCAGCGACTCGTGCTGAAGTGTGCGTGGTGGCGTGCGCGGAGGTGTTCCGCGACGACGGCGAGATCCTCGCCAGCGCCTTCGGCACCATACCGACCATCGGCGCCCGGCTCGCCCGGCACACCTTTGCGCCTGACCTGCTGCTCTCCGACGGTGAGGCGTACCTGGTCCGGGGCACCTGGCCGGTGGGCTCACCGGCTACTGGTGAGGTCGAGGCGTGGGTGCCCTTCCGTACGATCTTCGACCTGCTGTGGCACGGACGTCGGCACGTCATGATGATCCCGAGCCAGGTGGATCCCTACGGCAACACCAACATCTCCGTCATCGGCGACTACCGACGGCCGAAGGTGGCACTGGTCGGCGTGCGCGGTGCGCCGGGCAACTCGGTGCACCACCCGACGAGCTACTGGGTTCCCAAGCACAGTCCGCGCGTGTTCGTCCCCAAGGTCGACATGGTCTGCGGGGTCGGCAACGACCGTGCCGCCCAGGCCGGTCCGTCCACCTTCCGGCACCACGAGCTTCGTCGGATCGTCACCAACCTGGCGGTGTTCGACTACCATCCCGACCACGGCACGCTACGGCTGGCCTCGGTGCATCCGGGTGTAAGCGTCGAGGAGGTCCAAGCAGCCACCGGCTTCCCACTGTCGGTGGAGCACGAGGTGCCGGAGACGCGCCTACCCACCCCGGAGGAGCTACGGCTGATCCGCGAGGTGCTCGATCCGCAGGGATGGCGGGACCGGGAGGTGGCGGGGTGACGCGCGCTCGCCTCCGCATCGCCGCCGGGCAGAGCAGCCGTACCTGCGTTGACCTGGCTGCTCGTCACCGCTAGAGTAACCAAACAAGCGCTTGGTAAAGGGAGTGCCGATGTCCGCTCAGACCGTCGGGGCGTGGGCCGGGCCACCGCACGGGTTGCTGGCCGGTCGGCGGGTCGTGGTGACCGCCTCGGCTGGTACCGGCATCGGGTTCGCCACCGCACGCCGCTGTGCGGAGGAGGGCGCACGGGTGGCGATCAGTGACCGCCATGAGCGTCGGCTCGCCGAGGCGGCCGACCACCTGGCCGACCTCACCGGCGTCCGCCCACTCGCGATTCCCTGCGACGTGACCAACCAGGCACAGATCGACCATCTCATGGACACCGTCGTCGCCGAGTACGGCGGTATCGACGTCTTGGTCAACAACGCGGGCCTAGGCGGCACGGCGAGCATCATGGAGATGACCGACGAGCAGTGGGACACGGTGCTCGCGGTCACCCTGACCGCCACCTTCAAGGCGACCCGCTCCGTGCTACGCCACATGGTGCCCCAAGGCCACGGGGTGATCGTCAACAACGCCTCGGTGCTCGGCTGGCGGGCACAACGCGGCCAGGCGCACTACGCCGCCGCCAAGGCCGGTGTGATGGCGCTGACCCGGTGCGCCGCGATGGACGTCGCCGAGCACGGCATCCGCATCAACGCGGTCGCTCCCAGCATCGCCACCCACCCGTTCCTCGCCAAAGTGACCAGTGAGGAGACGCTGGCCGCACTGGCCTCGCGGGAGGCGTTCGGCCGGGCGGCGCAGCCGTGGGAGGTGGCCAACGTCATCGTGTTCCTGGCCAGCGACTACTCGTCGTACATGACCGGTGAAGTGGTCTCGGTCTCGAGCCAGCACCCGTAGTCTCCAGGGAGGCACCATTGGCGAATCCACAAGCGGTGGGCACCGAAGGCACGCCGTTTCGGATGGACATCGAACGAGGGAAGATCCGGGAGTTCGCACTCGCGACCGGGGCGGACCATCCCGCCTACCTGGAGGCTGAGCGTCCGGTCATCCCACCGACCTTCTTGACCACCACGTTCTTCTGGCAGACCGGTGACGCCGACCCGTGGCCGGCGGTGCAGCTGGACCAGCAGCGGGGCCTGCACGCCGAGCAGGAGTTCACCTTCTTCGGTCCGCCCCCACGCGCCGGGACCAGACTCACCTGCCAGTCGCGCATCACCGACGTCTACACCAAGACCGGACGGCGCGGAGGTGAGCTGACCTTCGCCGTGATGGTGACCGACTTCCGTGACGAGACCGGCCGGCTGGTCGCCCAGGCGACGCTGACCGGTGTGGAGACCGCACAACCTCCGAAGGAGGCGGCATGAGCGTCCCACCGCCGCCGGAGCCGTGGGTGATCGGACCGGTGACTCGCACCGACTTCGTCCGCTACCAAGGCGCCTCCGGCGACATGAACCCGATCCACCACGACGAGGAGTTCGCCCGGGCGGCCGGGTTCCCGACCCCGTTCGCGGTGGGCATGTGGCCGGCCGGGCTGCTCGGCGCCTACGCCACGCGCTGGCTCGGCCCGGAGCACGTGCGCTCGTTCCGCATCCGCTTCCGGGAACAGGTGTGGCCGGGTGACACCCTCACCTGCACCGGTGAGGTGCTCCGCGAGTACGAGCAGGACGGTGAGCGACGGGTCGACATCGAGCTGACCTGCCGCCGCCAGACCGGCGGCGTGGCGGTCACCGCCTGGTCGACCTTCGTACGGCCGAACGAGGAGGACGAGGATGTCCGGTGACGGCGACCGGCGGGTCATACCGCGCTCGTGAAGTGCCGGACGGTCCATTAGCCGAGCGAAAACCCCCGCTCGTCGCACACGCTTTCGAGGTGCCGCCCCGCATGAATGAGGCCCCCGCTTCCCAGTTCGAAGAACGACGTTGCGTGAGCGACGAAGCGCTCCGCTTCTCCGCGAGACAGGCTCGCTAAGGCATGACACCAATGAGCGGCCGCAGGCAGTTCAGGATGAGCGCTGGTTCCAACCTCCGGCATCGGCAGCAGGCAGTCGGTCTTGCCGAGATCGACCGCCGGCAAGGTAAGATTGATCAGCAGCTCGTCGATTGCCCAGATGCGTTGTGTTTCCGCCATTCTGGCCGGGTTTCCCACGCCGCGGCCTGCTGCGATCGGCCAGCGCCTCCTGTCGCCGGCGATATAGAACAGCAGTCCCAGCGTGTGGTCTACAACCTGGTCGTCGAGCGGCGCGCTCGCCCGGACGCGCAGGATGTTGCGGGCTAGGTGGACACGCCTGAACTCCATATCGTGTCCGAATACCGCTTCCAGTTCGGTCGCCGTGAGAATGGCATTTTCAAGGTCGCCGATAGCCCCGGCATAGTCGCGGCGCCGATGTTTGATATAGGCCTCGGCCGCCAGCTGGAAGGACAGGGCAGCCAGACTCGCATGCCGCGACAGCCGGGCCTCGTCGCATATCGTGCTCGCCTGCGCCAGCAACGCGTCGGCAGCTTCCTGGTCGCCTGCGCGGCTCGCTGCCAATCCCTGCTCGCGATATTGTTCGGCCTCCAGGATGGCCGAGATTTCCTGCATACCCAGTTCGATCAGCTCTTCCTGTTCTA
>CAYTMR010000029.1:26453-30983 GCA_964438855.1 uncultured Micromonosporaceae bacterium | reverse complement strand
TGAACACCTACGGGATGCACTCGATCCACGGGCGCGCCCCGGCGATCGCCACCGGCCTGTCGGTCACCCGCCCGGACCTGTCGGTGTGGGTGGTGACCGGTGACGGAGACGCACTGTCGATCGGGGGCAACCACCTCATCCACGCGCTGCGACGCAACACCAACCTGAAGATCCTGTTGTTCAACAACCGGATCTACGGCTTGACCAAGGGCCAGTACTCACCCACGAGTGAGCTGGGCAAGGTCACCAAGTCCACTCCGGTCGGTTCGGCTGACTCGCCGTTCAACCCGATCTCCCTGGCGCTCGGCGCCGAGGCGACGTTCGTGGCCAGGACCATCGACTCCGATCGCAAGCACCTGCAGTCGGTCCTACGCGCCGCGGCCGCGCACGAAGGCGCCGCGTTCGTGGAGATCTACCAGAACTGCAACATCTTCAACGACAACGCCTTCGAGCCGCTCAAGGATCCGGCCACCAGGGACGACTTCACCATCCGGCTGGAGCCCGGGCAGCCGATCACCTTCGGCAAGGACGGCGAGTGGTGCGTGGTGCATCCACCCGGTGGGTTCGGGCTCGAGGTGCGTGCGACCGCCCAGACGGCACCGGAGGACATCCTCGTCCACGATCCGACGATCGCCGACCCGGCGTACGCGTTCGCGCTGTCCCGGCTGCCCGAACCGGATCTGCGGCACACGCCCATCGGAGTGTTCCGCTCGGTCCAGCGCCCGTCGTACGACGCCCTGGTGCGGGAGCAGATCGACGCGGCGAAGGCAGCCGCCGAGGGCACACCGGAGGAGCAGCTCGCCGGACTGCTACGCAGCGGCGACACGTGGACCATTGCGTAGATCGGTGCCGACGGTGAGGTAGCCCTCCGCTACGCGGGGGCGCCGCCAGATCGCAGCTCGGCCGGCTGCCCCCGCTGCGGATTCCGCGCTGGTGACAACGTCATCCGGTGCAACAGACGCTCCTGGCTGGAGTGGAGATCCGGGTGGTCTACCGCGAGCGCGGTCGCGACGGCGTCCTCGAGGCTGAGTTCGGACCCGGCGGCGTACACCTGGTCGAAACGCTCGTCTCCGAGCCGGTCGCGCACGGTGTTCTGCCACTCGGCCCAGTAGCTGCCGAAGAACCCCGGTGGACACCGCAGTCGGGAGCGGTTCGCGGCGGCGGCCCCGAAGAGCCTGGCCGCCATCGCCGGGTCGTCGCCCAACGCACACCGGACAGCCATGGCCGCCAGGGCCTTGCAGGCACGCCCGTAGAAGCCGTTCTCCATCCGGGCACGGAGCGCCACGACCAGATGCTCGTGCCCGGCGACCAGGTCACCGCGTGCCAGCGCCACCATGCCCAGCAGTAGATCGACGCTGCGCCGGCCACGCACCTCGGGTCGGGCGGTCTCCGCGTGGCGGGCCGAGCCAAGCAGCTCCGCCGCTTCGTCGAAGGCGCCCCGACGCCAGAGGATCTTCGCCAGGCACAGGGTCGCGATGAGCGCGTCCGGCCCAACTCCTCGCTGGTCCGCCCACGCGATGAGCTGGCGGCACACCTGCTCGGCCTCGTCCTCGCGCCCTAGGTCCACAAGCGAGGGACCACGACCGGCGAGCACCCGGGCCAGCAGACCGTCGTCGCCGGCGTGCAGGGCGGCGGCCTCCGCGCGCTGCGAGTACTGCAGCTGCTCGACGTACTGACCGTCGGCGCCGGCCTGGAGTGAATGGACGTGGTACGCCGCCGCCATCTGCGCGGGAGCGATGCGCTCACCGGTCTCGGCGATCCGCCCGTAGAGCCGAAACAGCCACATCCGGCCTTCCCGGGCCAGGCCCCGCTCCCGCCACCACTGTTCCATGCGGCGTACCAGCTCCAGGGCGGGGCCCGCCGCCCCGCCGTTGACGCACCAGCGCAGCGCCGCGCGGACCTCGTCGGCGAGCTTGTCGAGTGGACGCAGGGACAGCGTGCCGGGTCGTCCCTCAGGCCCGAGCTGTGCGTGACGCAGAGCGCGCAGCAACCAGGTGACGTGGCGTTGCCGAGCCGCGTGTTCCTCCCCGGCGTCGACCAGCGCCCGTGCGGCGTAGGAGCGGATCGGGTCGAGCATGCGAAACGTGGTACCCGTCATGGCGGGCTCGGCGTGCAGCAACGACTTGTCCACCAACGTGCCCAACGCCGGGAGTGGATCGCCGCCCATCAGCCACTCGGCGGTGGCCAGGTCGACCGGGTTGGTGTAGACCGACAGCCACCGCAGCAGGCGTGAACTGTCCGAGTCCAGGGTGCGGTACGACCACTCCACGGTGCGCTCCAACGTGGCGTGGCGACCGGCTCCGCCGCGCCCGGTGTCGAGCGCCCCCAACAGGCCGGCTGGCCCATCGGTGAGCTCGACATCCAGCCGCTGCGCCAACTCACCCGCGCTGATGAGGCGCAAACGGGCGGCGGCGAGCTCGAGCGCCAGGGGCAGCCCGTCGAACCTCTGGGCGATCCGCACCAGACCAGGCAGTTCCTCCGCGGGCGGGGGTTGCCCACCACGCGCCGCGGTGACGCGTTCCCTGAGCAGGGCCACCGCGTCCCCGGGACCACCATCGCTGTCCGGTTCGAGCGATAGGGCGGGAATCCGCCAGACCAGCTCCCCGGGCAATCCCATCGGCTCCCGACTAGTGGCGAGCACCCGCAGCTCCGGGGTCTCGCGCAGCAACCGGTCGACGAGCTCGGCGACCGCGGTCACGTGGGCGTCGCACGTGTCGATGAGCAGAAGGAGGCGCCGGGCGCTGACATGCTCGGCCAGGCTGTCCAAGACGGGCCGCCCGGGCTCCGGATGCAAACCCAGAGCGGCGGCGAGACTAACCGCCACCAGCCCTGGCTCCGTGATCGTGGCGAGGTCGAAGAACCAGACCCCATCCGGATAGGCGGTGACGTGGGACCGAGCCACTTCGACCGCCAGACGGGTCTTGCCGGCTCCGCCTGGCCCCGCCACCGTCACCAAGCGGTGGTCACGCATCAGCTCCGCCAGCCGGTGGCGCTCCCAGCGTCGCCCCACGAAGGAGGTCGCGTAGGCGGGGAGGTTGTGCGACGCGGCGGCGGTGCGCGGCGTCGGGAAGCTTCGCTCCAGCCCAGAGGCGGTGACTTGGTAGAGGTGTTCCCGGTCGTCGAAGCCCTGTAGTCGGAACAGCCCGAGGTCGAGGAGCTGGATGCCGTGGGCCAGCCGCCCGGCGAGCCGGGCGGTCGCCAACGAGCAGAGCACCTGCCCGCCGTGGGCCGCGGCGGCGATCCGCGCCGCCCGGTGCACCTCGGCGCTGGCGTACTCACCGCCCTGCGGGGTCGCCCAGCCGGTGTGCAGACCCATCCGCACGCGGAGCTGAGCGGGCCGGTCGGCCCAGGTGGCGAGGGCGCGCTGGGCGGCGACACAACTCGTGACGGCGGCTTTCGCGTCGGCGAAGGCGAAGAAGAGGGAATCGCCCTCAGTGGACAGCTCCACCCCGGCCGGGGTCAATGCGCGCCGAAGGAGGCGTCGGTGCTCGTGCAGCACCCGCCGGTAGTCAGGCCCGAGCTGTTGCGCGAGCCGGGTGGAGCTCTCGATGTCCGTGAACAGAAACGTCACGAGACCGCTTGGCAACTGAGACCGGGCCGACACGCGCTCTACCTCCGCGCCTAGGAAGTCGCGCGCCTGGTTGCGGATTCGCGTCCAAGCCGCGCTCTATCGTGTCGCACACCCGCTGTCCGCCGCATCCCGCGAACGGCCGGCTTGTGCTTACCAAGGTCCGACCTCATCTGCCCCGTCGTCCGGTCCGGGACGGTCGGTGGTGAACCTCATTCCCGGCTGAGAAACGCGAACGAGGACGCGATGGTTGTGGCACCATCGGCCAGTTTCGCACTGACCAAGGGGACAGACTTGGCACTCCGTCAGGCCCGATGCAGCGGCCGCCTGGTCAGCAGCCGCATGCGCCACCGCAGCAGCCTCCGCCGGTCGGCGGGGTCGGTGCGTTGGTCGTGGCGCGGCCGGCAAGAGCAACGGTGGAGAGCAACTTGACGGTATCGTCGTGGCCTTGTGGACACGTCGCCGGAGCGCTGGCGGCGCTCATCGGCCGGTTGACCTCGAAAGTGTCACCGCACTGGCGACACCGGAACTCGTACCGCGGCATGCCCCGTAGGATAGCCCGGCCCTGCGACCCGTTGGCGCCGTTGCGTTGGTGCTAGATACTGACCCTCATGAAGGCGTCGGGGGTGCCGCAGGTCGATGTCCAGCGTCCGCTGGAGGAGTCCGCCCCCCTCACGCCGAGGACCTCGACGAGGCTGCGCCCTCCCGTCCCCCCGGCCGCCGCCACCGTCGGCCGGGGTCGTCACGCCCGCCCCACATGGTCGCGGAAGGTGGTCGTCGCCCTGCGCCGCGTCGGGCGCCGGGTGGCGGGGTGGGCTCGTCAACCACCCGGTCGGTTCGCGCTGCCCGGCGCGTTCATCGCCGCGCTGGTCGCCTCGGCCCTGGCCGCCGGAGGGTTGATGGTGCCGGCGAGCGCCGTCTCCGACGGGGTGGGGCCGACGCTCGGGCCAACCGGTTGGCCC
>CAYTMR010000029.1:0-26443 GCA_964438855.1 uncultured Micromonosporaceae bacterium | reverse complement strand
CGCCGCCGACGGCGATCGGTGTCCCCACCACCGCGCCGCCGCCGAGCGCCGAGCCGGTGGCGCCCTCATCCAGCGCGACCCCGGCCGCCACCGCGACACCGACCGCCGACGGGCTACCCGCTGACGCCCTGTTGACCTGGGCACAGCAGACGTCGATCCGCACCGGCATCCCGGTGGTCGCTCTCCAGGCTTACGGGTACGCCGAGCTGGTGGTGGCGCAGACCCGCCCCGGTTGCCGCCTGCGTTGGACCACCCTGGCCGCGATCGGACGGGTGGAGTCCAACCACGGCCGCGCCAACGGCGCGACGCTGCGCGACGACGGCCGCGCGTGGCCACCGATCCTGGGTAAACCGCTCGACGGAGAGGGCGGGCGCGCGCGGATCATGGACACCGACGACGGGCGACTCGACCGCGATCCGGTGTACGACCGCGCCGTGGGGCCCATGCAGTTCATCCCGACCACGTGGGAGGAGGAGGCGATCGACGCCTCCGGCGACGGGGTGGCCGACATTCACAACATCTTCGACGCCGCGCTGGCGGCAGCCAACTACCTGTGCCGAGGCGGCCGCGACCTGAGCACCGCCGAAGACTGGTGGGCGGCCATCCTCTCGTACAACAACGTGCGCTCGTACGCGGACGAGGTGTTCGAGGTAGCTAACGAGTACGGCCGCCAATCCCGGTCATAACAGTAGATAAGCCTCACAGCGGCATCCGGACACTTCCTAACCGGTGCGGGACCGGGCAAGCTGTACGAGTGATCGTGCGCGAGTGGGATCCCGGCACCGCACCGGCCGAGGAGCTCGAGGCCTTCGTCCGCACCCTCAACGAGGTGCTCCGCGTCGACGTGCCGGGTGAGCCGACGTGGGAGACCACGATGATCCGGGAGTACCTGACGGTGACTCTCCCCGGGGAGCGGCGGGTCTGCTGGACCGCCGGTTCGCCCCACGAGGCGCCCGGGTTCGCCAACCTGTTGCTCATGGGCGACCTCGGCGTGATCGAGGTCATGGTCCACCCCGAAAGCCGCCGTCGCGGGATGGGGCGGTCCCTGGTCGCCGCCGCCTGCCAACGCGCGTATCAGGAGGGTGCGTCCTCACTCGGGGTGGAGGTGATCGGCGACACCCCGGCGGTGGCGTTCTGGGAGGCGCTGGGCTTCCAGTGCGCCTACGTCGAGCGGCGCAGCGTACTAGACCTGCGCCGGGTGGACTGGCAGCGACTCGAGCAGATGGCCGCCGCGGTCCCGACCGGTTACCGGATCGACTACCACGTCGGCGGCTTGCCTGCCGAGTTGCTGAACTCGTACGCCGCCGCCAAGGCGTCGCGGCGGGAGGCCGACGGGTCGGATCTGGAGCTGCGCCCCAGCTCGTACGATGCGCGTCGACTCGCCGAGAGCTTGGACACCCTCAACCGGCGGGGGATGCGCCCTCACCTGGTGTTGGCGATCCACGAGGCGACCGGCGACGTGGCCGCCCTGACCGAGGTGGTGACGCCGGCGCAGCACCCCACGCGAGCCGACCAGTACGACACGATCGTCGTGCCCACGCACCGCGGGCGTGGGCTCGCCCGGGCGATCAAGGCGAGAATGCTGTTCGAACTCCGCGCCGCTGAACCGCTCCTGACCGAGGTGCAGACCTGGACTGCCCTAGAGAACGACCCGATCGCGGAGGTCAACGCCGAGCTGGGGTACCGCCCCGACCGGCAGTGGCGGGAGTACGAGGTCGACGTCCTCTCACTGAAGAGCCGCCTCGGTCCGACTTAACGGGCGTTCTCCTCCCACGAGGCGTAGGCCGCAAATCGTGCTTAACTAGATGTCATCCCGGGTCAGCCGGGGGACTATCCGCGACTGGCGCGCCACGCCGCGGGGGGAGGTCGATGGCTACCGCGGCACGCCCACACAGGCAACCTCGACGTTTCGTGGCTAGCGGCCGCGCCATGCTCACATACCTGGGGATCGTCGCGGTCCTGCTGGTGGTCACCGTGCGGTTGCCAGATCCCGCCGCTTCCATCCCGCTCATGGTGATCAACGTGCTCGGGGCAGCGGCGTTGGCGTTCGGCGTGGCGCGACAGCGACCCCCGCTGCAGGGAAGTTGGTGGCTGGTGGTCGCCGGCGGGGCGACCGCCGCGTTGGCCGCGCTGGTGGTCACCGAGGGTCCAGCCCTACTCTCGGGCACCCTCCGCGCCCAGGACTGGGTCACCGCGACGCTGTCGGCGATCGCCTTCGGCCTGCTCATCACCGGGCTGGCGGGCCTCGGGCAGCTCGCGGGGCGGACGCTCGTCGCCGACACCCTGGACGCCATCCTCATCGCGCTCGCCATCTTCCGGCTGCTCTACGCGGCGGTCATCCACCCCGTGGCCCCGGTCAGCAGCGTCGGTGTCGTCACCGCCGTCATCTTCCCGATCGGTTGTCTCCTCCTGCTCGCCATGACCTGCCGGCAGCTCCTCAGCGGCGGGATCAGAACCCCGGCGGTGGCGTTGCTCCTGCTGGCGATGGTCGCCGGCACCGGCGCCGCGGCCGGGGTCATGGCCGCCTCCTTGAGCGCCGGGACGCTCGAGACGTCCGCCTTCACCGGGCCGATGTGGGTCGGCTACAGCATCCTGCTCGGCGCCGCAGGGCTACACCCCTCCCTGCACCGGAGCCGACCAAGGCGCCAGCGCCGCGGTGACGCGCTGTCGCGACCCCGGTTGGTGCTCCTGTCCGCCATCGCCCTGGTGGTGCCGCTAGCGTGGGTCCTCCAGCGCCAGCAGGGTCCCATATTCAAGGTGCTCGACTGGGTGGTGCCCTCGACCACCTCGGCGGTGGTCCTGCTGCTCCTGGTAGCCAGGCTGGTGTTGGTGGCGGGCGTCGCCGAACGCCGCGCCGAGGCCCTGGCCCGGCGCTCCGAGGATCTCGCCGCCGCGGTGGAAGAGCAGCAGGAGCTCCAGCGGCAGCTGCGATACCAGGCCATGCACGACCCGCTCACTGGTCTGGTCAACCGGCTCGTACTCGCCGAACGGATCGAGTGGACACTGACCCGACCGAACGGCTCCCGGCGGCACACTCTGGCGATCATCGACCTGGACCACTTCACGGACGTCAACGACGCCCTCGGGCATGCGGTCGGGGACGAGCTCTTGGTGGCGGTCGGCCATCGCATCCTGGAGCAGGTACCCACCAGCGGCATGCTCGCCCGGCTCAGCAGCGACGAGTTCGGGGTCGTCCTGGAGGATCTGTCACCGGAGGAGGCGCTGGACTGGGCCGAACGACTCCGGCAGCGGCTACGACACCCGTTCCCGATCGCCGGCCACGAATTGCTGCTCACGGTCAGTGTCGGACTCCTCGTCACCGACCCCCAGGAACCGCCGATACCGCCCTCGGACGCGCTGCGGAACGCGGACCTGGCGCTGCACGCCGCGAAGGCCGCCGGCGGCAACCGGGTCACACTGTTCCGCCCGGAGCTGCGTCACGACCGCCTCGACTTCAGCCGACTCAGCACCCAGCTGCGCGAAGCGGTCGTCGCCGAGGAGCTCGAACTGCACTACCAGCCAGTGGTCGACCTGGCGACCGAGCGGATCGTCGGGGCGGAGGCGCTGCTGCGTTGGCACCCGCCAGGGCAGGGCCCGATCTCGCCGTCGACCTTCATCCCGATCGCCGAGGAGACGAACCTCATCGGGCAGCTTGGAGCGTGGGCGATCCGGCAGGCCTGTCGAGACGCCGTCCGCTGGTACCAGCAGCACCGCGTCGGCGTGTCCGTGAACGTCTCCGCTCGCCAGCTGGACGACCCGCGTTTCGTCGATACCGTGCTGGACGCGCTGCGCGACAGCGGGTTGCCCGCATCCGCACTCACTCTGGAGATCACCGAGAGCAGCCTCGTCGCCACCTCCACCGACAGCCGGGCGATGGCGCACCTCACCATGGTCCGGTCGCACGGTGTCCGGGTCGCCATCGACGACTTCGGCACCGGCTACTCCTCCCTCGCCTACGTGGGTCGGCTACCCGTCGACACGGTGAAGATCGACAGCTCGTTCATACGCTCCGTCCCTGCCCAGGGCGCGGACGCTGAGGACTGGTCCTTCACCCGGGCGATCCTGCACCTGGTGGAGGCGATGCACCTGCCGGCGGTCGCCGAGGGGGTAGAGCGCCCGGAACAGGCCGCCGCCCTCCGTGCGCTGCGGTGCCCGTTCGCCCAGGGCTACCTCTTTGGCCGGCCGATGCCGTCGACGGCGCTGGTACAGCTCCTCGATCGCACTCTCACCCGCGCCTGAGCAGGTGAGCCGCCTCCACCGCCCAGTAGCTGAGGATGATCTGGGCCCCGGCACGACGGATCCCGGTCAGCGTCTCCACCATCGCCCGTTCCCGATCCAACCAGCCCTGGGCGACCGCCGCCTCCACCATCGCATACTCCCCGGAGATCTGGTAAGCCGCGACCGGCACGTCCACCGCTGCCCGGACCGAGGCGATGACGTCCAGGTAGGGAAGGGCGGGCTTGACCATGACGATGTCGGCGCCTTCGGCGACGTCGAGCGTCGCCTCCCGCAGGGCCTCCCGACCGTTGGCCGGATCCTGCTGGTAGGTGGCGCGGTCGCCACGCAGTGGCGACTCCACCGCCTCCCGGAAGGGGCCGTAGAAGGCGCTGGCGTACTTGGCGGCGTAGGCGAGGATGCCGGTGCCGGTGAATCCGGCCGTGTCCAGCGCGGCACGGACCGCGCCGACCTGGCCATCCATCATGCCGCTGGTGCCGACGAGGTGGACTCCCGCCTCGGCCTGCGCCACCGCCATCTCGGCGTAGCGCGTCACGGTGGCGTCGTTGTCGACCTCACCGTCAGAGCTGAGCACACCGCAGTGGCCGTGGTCGGTGAACTCGTCCAGGCAGAGGTCACTCATCACCACCGTGGCGTCGCCGACCTCGGACACCACGTCGCGGATCGCCTGGTTGAGGATGCCGTCGGGGTCGGTGGCGCCGGAGCCGATCGGGTCACGCTGCTGCGGCACGCCGAAGAGCATGATCCCGCCGATCCCCGCCTCGACCGCCTCGACCACCGCCTTGCGCAGGGACTCGCGCGAGTGCTGCACGACACCGGGCAGTGAGCTGATCGGCCTTGGTTCGGCGAGCCCTTCCCGAACGAACATGGGGAGGACCAGATCGGCCGGCGCCAGGCGGGTTTCGGCGACCAGGGCGCGCAGAGCGGGTGTGCGGCGCAGCCGCCGCAGCCGCACCACCGGGTACGACATTCGTGCCTTCCTCTCCGCGGATCGGGCGGACGTAGTCCGCCGCCGGAGCGTGACGCTCCGGCGGCGGCGTGGTCAGCGGAACCGCAGCGCGGTCGGGCCCTGCACCTTGGAGCCGCGCCGCTGCTTGGCCGGCATCGCGGCGAGCTTCTCCTTCAGCTCGACCGCGTACCGGGCAAGCGCCTCGACCTGGTCAGGGACCGTGGCCCGCTCCGGCTGCACATCGACCCGCAGACCGAACTCCGCCGCGGTCTCGGCGGTCTTCGGTCCGATCGCCGCGACCACCGTCCGCGCGTGCGGCTTGCCCGCGATGCCCACCAAGTTGCGCACGGTGGACGACGAGGTGAACAGCACCGCGTCGAACCCGCCCGACTTGATGGCGTCGCGGATCTCCGCCGGCGGAGGCGAGGCCCGCACCGTCCGGTAGGCGGTGACGTCGTCGACCTCCCAGCCGGCCTCGACCAGACCCGCGGCCAGCGCCTCGGTGGCGATGTCGGCCCGTGGCAGCAGCACCCGCCCGACTGGGTCGAGCACGTCGTCGTAGGGCGGGAACACCTTGAGCAGACCCTCGGAGGTCTGGTCACCGTCGGGGACCAACTCGGGCTTCACCCCGAAGGCCTCGACGGCGGCGGCGGTCGCCGGCCCGACGCAGGCGATCTTGACTCCGCCGAAGTGCCGGGCGTCAAGGCCGTGCTCGACGAACTTCTCCCACACCGCGCGCACGGCGTTGGCAGAGGTGAAGATGATCCAGGCGTACCGACCGTCCACCAGGCCCTTGATGGCGCGCTCCATCTGCGCCGGGGTCCGGGGCGGCTCGACGGCGATCGTCGGGACCTCGGTCGGAATCGCTCCGTACCGGCGCAGCCGGACGCTCATCGCCCCCGCCTGCTCCTTGGTCCGCGGCACCAGCACCTTCCAGCCGTAGAGTGGGCGGTTCTCCCACCAGCTGAGCTTCTCCCGCTCCGCCACTCCATCGCCGATCATGAGCACCACCCGGCCGGTGAAGCCCAGCGCGGCGGCGACGAAGTTGTCCACCGTGGAGGTGGAGGTGTACTGCGTCTCACCGGTGCCGTCGCCGGTGACCGCCACTGGCGTGGCACCGTCGACACCGGCCGCCAGCAAGCCGTCGCGCACCTGCGCCAGATCACCGGCCTCCACCGACAGCGCCAGCGAGCCCTTCTCCACCGCCCTCGCCAAGGCCTCGAAATCGAGGCTGGAGACGTCGTCCACGTCGGCGACGGTGCGCACGCCCGTCAGCGGAACGCCCGCGTACGTCGCCACCCCTGCGGCCTGGCTGACACCAGGTATCACCTCGAACCGGACCTGGCTCTGGGCGACCGCCCGGACCTCGTTGACCACTCCCTCCTGCCCGAAGGGATCACCAGGAACCAGGTGGACGATGTGCTCGCCGGCCTCGGCGGCAGCGAGCAGGCTCTTCGCGACTTCACCTTCGGCCGGAGCAACCTCGACGCCGGGGCGTACCTCAGCCCGGACCGCAGCCAGCAGCGGCTCGGGCACCCTGCGGTCGTAGGAGACCCGGTCAGCGGCGGTGAGCGCGTCGACCGCCCGACGGGTCAGCAGGCCCGGGTCTCCCGGGCCGGCCCCGACGAAGGTGATTTGGCCGACATTCTTATGGGTGCGATCCATTCCTTACACTCTCCCCGCCCCTGGCGGCGCGTGGCTCCCCCCGCCGGGGCCGCCCGGGTCCTCTGCCTTCATGTCCTTCAAAATGTCGCCGCCCCCGGCAGCCAACAGCTCCCCCGCCAGGTCGGTGCCGAGCTGCCGCGCGGCGTCCTCCGCCGCGTCTCCCACAGGCAGCTCCGCGGTCCGGCTACGTTTGATGACCATTCCGCCATCGGGGCGGATCACCGCTCCGCGTAGTCGCAAACGCTTGCCGTCGGGCTCGACGGTCGCCAACCCTGCTACCGGGGCGCGGCACCCGGCCTCCAGGGTCGCGAGCATCGCCCGCTCCGCGGTCGCCTCCAGCCGGGAGAACCGGTCGTCCAACGCTTCCGCGAGCGCCGCGACCAACTCCGTGTCGTCGACGCGGGCCTCCACCGAGAGTGCCCCCTGCGCCGGTGCCGGCAGCATCACCCCGGGGTCGAGTACCTCGGTGATCTCGGAGGCCCGGCCGAGCCGCAACAACCCCGCACGGGCCAGGACCACCGCGTCCAAGTCTCCCTCAGCCACTCGACGCAGCCGCGTATCCACGTTGCCACGCACTGCGACCAGCTCCAACGGCAAGCCTAGCGCGCGTAGCTGGGCCGCCCGCCGGGGCGCGCCGGTGCCGACCCGGGCCCCAGCCGGCAGCTCGGTCAAGGTCTGACCAGTCCGAGTCACCAGCACGTCACGGGGATCCTCCCGTGGCGGCACCGCCGCCAGACACAACCCCTCCGCCGGCGCCGTGGGGATGTCCTTGAAGGAGTGGACGGCGACGTCGATCTCCTTCGCCAGCAACGCCTCCCGCAGAGCGGAGACGAACACACCGACACCGAGCTGCTCGACCGGTGCGGTCGACCGGTCCCCGGCGGTGACGATCTCCACCAGCTCCACCGGCTGACCGGTGGCGCGGGTGAAGGCATCCGCCACCGTGCGGGACTGGGCGACCGCCAGTGCGCTGGCCCGCGTGCCGAGTCTCAGGGTCATGACTCTCCTCCCTCCAATGAGGGAACGTCCTGGGCCCGTCGGGGACGCGGCACCTCCAGGTCGAACAGTTCGACCAGCGCCGCCGCGTAGGTCTCCCCACCCGGGGCGGCGGCGAGCTGCCGCACCCGCACCGTGGGCTGGTGGAGCAGACGCTGCACCAAGCGGTGCATGGCGTAAGCCACCTCGGCCCGCTGCTCGTCGGTGAGGTCGGGCCGCCGCTGGGCCAGCCGTCGCAGCTCGGCGGCGACCACCTCGTCGGCCTTGGCGCGAAGCGCCGCCACCGTGGGCGCGACCCGCGCATCGCGCAGCCCGCTCGTGACCGTCGCCGCCTCGGCAGCGACGATCTCCTCCACCGCGTGGACGTCGTCCGCCGTGCGTTGCGGTACCGTCTCGGCGAGGCGGGCCACGTCGATCAGCACCACGCCGGGAAGATCGGCCACGGCGGGGTCCACATCACGCGGCACCGCCAGGTCGCAGATGACCAGCGGGCGTTCCGGCGCTCGCGTCGCGAGAGCCCGCGAGACGTCGTCGACGCCCAGGACCGGCGTGGAGGAGGCGGTGGCGGACACCACCAGATCCACCTCCGCCATCGCGGTGGCCACCTCCGTGAACGCCACCGCCTGGGCCTGATAGGACTCGGCCAACCGGGCAGCGCGGGCATGGCGCCGGCTGGTCACCGTGAGCGGCCCGGCCCCGGCCCGGGACAGGGTGGCGAGCGCCAGCGCGCCCATCGAACCGGCGCCGACCACCAGCGTGGGGCGCCCGTTCAGCCCACCCGGCGGGAGGTGGGTGACGGCGAGGTCGAGCGCGGCGGTGACCATGCTGCGACCAGCCGCGTCGATGCCCGTCTCGGCTCGCGTCCGCTTACCCACGCGAAGGGCCTGCTGCATCAGCTCGTGCAGTAGACGCCCCACTGCGTCGGCCTCGGTCGCCGCCGCGTACGCCTCGCGGAGCTGACCGAGGATCTGCGACTCGCCGACGACCAGGGAGTCGAGCCCGGCGGCGACCCGCAGGGTGTGCGTGACCGCCTCGGCGTCCCAGTGCACGTAGAGGTGCGAAGCGAGAGCCGCGGGCGCCTCCCCGGCCTGCTCGGCGAGCACCGCGGAGACGTCGGCCAAGCCGCCGTGGAAACCGGTGACGCCGGCGTAGACCTCCACCCGGTTGCAGGTCGACAGCACCACCGCCTCGGTCACGTGCTCCCGCGCCAGCAGCGCGGCGAGGACGTCCGAGCGGCCGTGCGAAGGCACCGACAACCGCTCCAGCAGCGCCATGTCGGCGGTCTGGTAGGACGCTCCGACGACCAGCAGGTTCATGATCCGACCGCCTTCGACGACTGTCTGGGCGTGGGGCCCGCACCGCCCTGCTGCATGATCGTGAGCCCGCGGGCTTGCGCGCCGGCGGACTTACGGTGTTCGTGGAAGGAGAGGATCTGCAACTCAATCGCGAGATCGACCTTGCGGACGTCCACGCTCTCCGGCACCACGAGCACGCACGGCGCGAAGTTGAGGATGCTGGTTACCCCGGCGGCCACCAACTTGTCGGCCACCGTCTGCGCCGCGTGCGCCGGTGTGGTGATCACACCGATGGCGATCTGCTCCTTCGCGACGGTCTCGGCCAAATCATCCAGATGGGTGACGGTGAGCCCGTTGATCACCTCACCGACCCGGTGGGGGGCGACGTCGACGAGCGCGGCGATCCGGAACCCCCGGCTGGCGAACCCGGCGTAACCGGCGAGTGCGTGACCCAGGTTACCGATGCCGATCAGTGCGACGTTGCGTCGCTGAGTCAGACCGAGGACGTACTCGATCTGGCCGACCAGTACCGCGACGTCGTAGCCGACCCCGCGGGTGCCGTACGACCCCAGCTGGGACAAATCCTTACGGAGTTTGGCGGAGTTGACCCCAGCCGCGGCGGCCAGGCCCTCACTGGAGACGGTCTCGTGCCCGGCCTCAGCCAGGTGGTGCAGGGCACGCAGGTACTCCGGAAGCCGGGCTACCGTGGCCTCCGGCAGGTCCGGGAACTCCGGCGCCACTGCA
The DNA here is from genome assembly GCA_964438855.1 of uncultured Micromonosporaceae bacterium. Taxonomy (GTDB): domain Bacteria; phylum Actinomycetota; class Actinomycetes; order Mycobacteriales; family Micromonosporaceae; genus Natronosporangium. The sequence goes on along the minus strand of CAYTMR010000029.1, from coordinate 16,558 downwards.
CGCTCGGACGACCCGTCGTCGTCAGCGGGGTAAAGACTCATCTCACTCCGTGCCGAGGATCTGGCGAATCGGCGCCTGGCCGACCGGCCTAGCGCATGGTGACCCGGCGCTACCGGACCACCCCAACTGGGGTAACAGACTAGGCGTTTGTGAACGCAGGCACAAACTCGCGATCTTGGAGACGCGTCACTCATCCAGCGGCGGCGAGTGCCACCGCCTCGGTGAGAGTGTCGACCACCGGCGCTCCCGTGGCCCGCAGCTGGCGCGCCTCGGTGAAGCCACCGCTGTAGAGCACGCACCGCGCGCCCACCGCTTGTGCGGCGAGCGCGTCGTCGACGGTGTCGCCGATCAGCACCACGTCCGGCCCCTTCAGCTCCAATGCGTCCAGGTGCGCCTCCAGGTGCGGCTGCTTGGGGCCGCCACCGACCCTGGCTCGCAGGCCGTCGATCCGGACGAAATGGGGCGTCAGGCCGAGCCGACCAACGGTCGGCACCAGGTCGGTGTGGAACCACATCGACAGCAAGGACTGCGATCCCGCCCAGGCAGCGAGCGCGGACAACGCGTCCGCAGCCAGCCGACAGGTGGCCAATCCCGCCTGGTAGGCGTCGTGGAACACCCGGTCCAGCCGCGCGAACTCGGTGTCGTCGATCGGACGCCCCAGCACCTGGGCGTAGTAGTCACGGATCGGACGACGAAAATCGCGTCGATGCGCCTCGGGGGTGACCTGTGGGCCGCCCGCGGCCGCGAACGCGGCGTTGGTGGCGGCCACGACCAGCGGCAGATCGTCGAAGAGGGTTCCGTTCCAGTCCCAGACCAGATGGCGTGGCCGACTCACGAGCTGACCTCCTGGGAAGCCGCCAGCGCGCGCAGCAACCGATCCTCGTCGACCCGGAAGTAGTCGTGCTCCCGGCCGTCGAGGAGCACCACCGGTATCCGGTCGCCGTACTCCTGCTCCAACTGCGGGTCGTCGGCCACGTCGACCTCGACCCACCGCTCGCCGGTCGCCGCCCGCACCCGCTCAAGGGCTTCTCGCGCGTAGTCGCAGAGGTGACAACCGGGGCGGGTGAGCAGAGTGATCCTCGGCTCCGCCATGAGGCACAAGTGTAGGACTCCGCGAATGGGTGACCGCCACGTCGCACATGGTGTGCGTCACCCCCCCGGCGAGCCGCCGAATAATCGCCTCGAGCCGCCGACATACCGCTGGCAGGCACCAACCTCACGAGAGCTCCCGCCCTCCGTGAGGCCCTTATGGTCACGGTTTGCAAGCACTGCGAGGTAAATCGCTTTATGGACTGGGTTGTCTTACCCTCCCGGATGTCGGCAAACCGTCAGTTTTGTGGTCATCGGCAACTGCACGTGCGGAAGCAACGGAAGGGGCGGTGGATGTGAGCGAGGCACACGCATTGGTCGGGTTCGACGCCCTTACCACCCGATTCCCCGCAGGACCCGACGGCCTGCGCGCAGCCCTGTCGGTGGTGTGGCACCCCTTAGAGAGGATCAGCGCCGCCGAGCGCTCCCACCGCACCGACACCCGACCGCCGCGTGTCGCCCGCCCCGCCCGACCCCCGGCGCAGACCAGGCGGCCCGAGGCGGGGGCACCTGCCCGTAGCACTCCAGGCTCCGGTTACCCGGCCCGTCCTGAACCGGGTGACGCCGCCGCCGAGGTCTGGGCCCTCATCGAGCGGGCCAAGGCTGGCGAGGCCGAGGCATTCGGGCAGCTGTACGACCGCTACGTCGACACCGTCTTCCGGTTCATCTACTTCCGGGTGGGTAACCGGCAACTCGCCGAGGACCTGACGTCCGACACCTTCCTGCGCGCCCTCAAGCGGATCAGCTCCTTCACCTGGCAGGGGCGTGACCTCGGGGCGTGGCTGGTCACCATCGCCCGCAACCTGGTAGCGGACCACTACAAATCCGGCCGCTACCGGCTGGAGATCACCACGGACGTGGTGGACGCCGACAAGGAGGACCGGGCTCCGGAAGGCACCCCAGAGTCCGCGGTGGTGAACCACATCACCAACGTGACGTTGCTCACCGCTGTCCGCAAGCTCAACCCGGAGCAGCAGGAGTGCATCGTGCTCCGGTTTCTGCAGGGCTTCTCCGTGGCCGAGACCGCGCGGGCCATGGGCAAGAACGAGGGCGCCATCAAGGCGCTGCAGTACCGCGCGGTCCGCTCACTGGCACGGCTGCTCCCAGACGGATTCCGGCCATGATCAAGATCACCGCGCGCAGCCATAACCGCGCCGGTCCTCGACCGTTGGTCACCGTGTGGCCTATGCCCAGGTCACCGAAGTTCTTGAGCTGAGACGACGAAGGGAGGAAGCCGGATGGGTCTGGGTGTACTGCATCGGCGACGTGCTGAGCGGTTCGCGCAGTTGCTCGACGAGGCCGACGGTGGCCCGCGCCATCATCTCCGTTCGTCGTTCGACCCAGAACTCGCTGCCCTGGTGAAGCTACGCCATCGGGTCAGTCACGCGGCCCCGCCGATCAGTCCGTGTCCAGACTTCCGGGCCCAACTGCGTGCCGCGCTGATCGCCACCGCCGAGCGCGACGGGATCGGTGCGACCGCCCGCGCCGAACCGCCGCAGCGGCCGGCGCGAAGCCGGCTGATCCGGGCGCTCAGTGGGCGGGGATCACGGGCGCGGGTGACCCTGGTCGCTGGCATCGCCCTCAGCGTGATGGCCTTCGCCGGCATCTCGCAGGCGAGTGAACACGCTCTCCCCGGGCACCCTCTCTACGGCCTGAAACGCTCCACGGAGCGGGCTCAGCTCGCGCTCGCCGGCTCCGACCTCGAGCGCGGTCAGCTCTACCTGGACCACGCCCGCACCCGGCTGGACGAGGCGTCGACCCTCACCGGCGCGGTGGGGCCGACGCTCGACGACATGGACGACACGACGGTCGCCGGCGTCTCCCTGCTCACGAGCACCGCTGTCGCCGGAAACCTCGCCGCACTCGACCTGATCGACGGCTTCGCGGTGCCTCAGCGCCAGCGGCTCCAACAGCTGGCGCAGGCCCGCACCGCCGACCAGGACCGCATCGCCGCCTCAGTGGCGCTCCTCGACGACGTGCTGGACCGTTCCAGTCAACTGCGGTCGCGGATCGACTGCGGCTCGACGACGACGGCACTGACCGACGAGCTCGGCCCACTACTGGCACGCTGTCCCGTGCATTCCGGCCCTCGGGCACTCACCCAACCGCCGCAGCGGCAGCCGACCGTGGCGCCATCACCCGCGCCGACGCCCGGTACCGCCACCGACGACGCCCCGGCCGCACCGAAGGAGGAGACAGACGACCAGCCTCCCGCCGCCGAGCAATCGCCTGCGCCGAGCGCCCCGGCCTCGGAGGCGCTCGACCCAGAGCAGCTCGAGGCGAGCCCGGTCCCTTCCGAGACACCACCGGAGAGCCCAGAGGAGGCTGACGAGGGCGGCGACAAGAAGGGCGGTGGGCTGCTCGGCGGGCTCCGGCGGCTCCTCGAGGGCCTCCTCGGCGGCTGAGAGCCGACGGCGCACACCGACTACGCTCGGCGGGTGGGGTCCGCCCACCCCCGGGCTCGACCGGGAGCGCCGGTGGCGTACCGAAGGGAGGGAGCTGCTGTGCCCCGTCGCAGCCGCCGCCACCACCCGACAACGGTCGCTACCCTGTCACCGCCACCGGTCGACCCCTTGGCCGCCGCGTTCTTCGACGTCGACAACACGATGATGCAGGGGGCGTCGATCTACTGGTTCGCCCGCGGTCTGGCCGCACGCAAGTACGTCACCTTCTCCGACCTGGTCGGCTTCGCCCTGCGGCAGCTCCGATTCCGGCTTCTCGCCTCCGAGCACGCCGGGGACATGGACGTCACCAAGCAGGCCGCGTTGGCCTTCGTCGCTGGTTGGCGTGTCGAAGACATGGAGCGGCTCGCCGAGGAGATCTTCGACGAGCTCATGGCAGAGCGCATCTGGACGGGTACCCGAGCATTGGCGCAGGCACACCTCGACGGGGGCCAGCGAGTGTGGCTGGTGACCGCGGCGCCGGTGGAGCTAGGTCGGGTGATCGCCCGCCGGCTCGGGCTGACCGGCGCCATCGGCACCGTCGCCGAGGTGCGTGACGGTGTCTACACCGGAGCGTTGGCAGGCGACCTCATGCACGGGCCTGCGAAGGCCGAGGCGATCCGTGCCCTCGCCGCTGCCGAGGGCCTCGACCTCGAGCGCTGTGCCGCCTACAGCGATTCCATCAACGATCTGCCCATGCTGTCTACGGTGGGTCGACCCGTGGCGGTCAACCCCGATCCCGCGCTGCGGCGCGAAGCTCGCCGCCGAGGCTGGCCCGTACGGGATTTCCGCACCGGGCGGAAAGCGGCAAAGATCGGCATCCCGGTGGCGATGGCTGCGGGCGCGCTCGCCGGGGCGGTGGGTGCCGCTCGGTCGGCCCGGCGCCGGCGCGCCAGCCGGCGCCCTTGATCAGCGTCGGGGCCCGTCACCGCGCTCCCGCGTCGGCGCCAGCGGCGAGCAGGTGACGAAGAATGTCGACTGTCTGCTCTGGCCCGCTGCCGCCAACGAGGCTCGTTGGCTTGTCTCGCCAGTGCGAGCAGTGTCTCGCGTTGCGGATCGGGGACTCGGTAGAGAGTGAGGAGATCGACGAGATCGCGTTCCTTGAACCCGACCCTGCCCAGCTCCATCCGACTGATCTTGGAATCGGAGGCGCGGATCTCGTCGCCTGCGGCCTCGCGGCTGATCCCACTCGCCTCCCGCCACCGGCGCAGCTCCCGACCAACGGCCATGCGCAGGATGGTGGGACCACCTGTTCGTCAATCGACGAGGGCGTCGCTGTCACCACCGGTCCGGTCTCCTTCCCGACCGATACGCGCCGGGCGCGTCACCGCGCCAGCATGCCACAGTCCTACCGTGGGCGCGACGAGACGCGATCGGGCGACGACAGTCGGCGACCGCCGCGGTGGCGGGAGGCGAGGCTCAGCTCAGCGGCTGATGAGGTGATCGAAGTCGCCGTCCTTGGCGCCTTCGAGGAACGCGACGATCTCGTCCATCGTGTAGATCAGCGCCGGCCCCTCGGGGTGCCGCGAGTTGCGCACCGCCACGCCGGCGCCGTCCGGCAGCGCTGCCATCTCTACACAGCTGCCCGACGGGTTGCTCCGAGCACTCTTGTGCCAGGTGAGGGTGGATAGCAGCTGGGCGGACATGCCGTTGTAGTACTGACTCATCCCCGTCTCTCTCCAGTTAGGTCGCGTCGACGGACGCGGATTTACCACTGACCGGATGGTCGGTGGCTCATCACCTATCGTCCCATGCCGCACAGTCGTTTGCACGTGCATCAGCTCTTGCGCCTGCACGGGATAGCGCGCATGATAGCGCCCAGCAAAGTGTTTTCACGCGTTCACGCTTAGTGACAGTAGATCGGAGAGCAACTCATGGCGACGCCCACCATCGACCCTCACCGCCGCGACCCCGCCACCGTGGCGCCCACCGACAGTTACCGTCACGCGGACCGGGTCTGGGTCTACCGCAACCACAGCTGGTGCGCTGGTGTCATCGAAGCCGTCTCGTCCCGCGCCGCTACCGTGACCTACCGGCCCGACAACTCACGCGGCACGGGCGTCGACACCATCACAGCCATCTACCTCATGCCGCGGGAAGAAGACGATCCCGTGCTCGACGAGGCGTTACTCCGCCGCTGTTAAGGGGACGGGCGAAGGTGCTCAAACGGGTCCGGCCGTCGCTCGAGCAGCCGCTGCAGCGCCTGCGCGATGGTGTCCCGGATCTGATCGGCCAGGTCGACGATGGCCAACGGGTCGTCCGCCTGCGACCGCCACGGGCTGGGATCGACCGGCTCACCGACCTCGATCAGCCACTTGCTCGGTAGCGGAATCAGCCCCAGCGGCCCCAACCACGGAAACGTCGGTGTCACTGGGAAGTACGGCAACCCGAGCAAACGTGCGAGCGCCGGAATCTCGCCGATCTTCGGATAGGTCTCCTCCGCGCCGACGATGGCGACCGGGATGATCGGCGCGCCCGCGCGCAGCGCCGTGGAGACGAACCCGCCCCGACCGAACCGCCGTAGCCGGTAGCGGTCTCGATAGGACTTGCCGACGCCCTTGAGTCCCTCTGGGAAGACACCCACCAACTCCCCGGCGCGCAACAGACGTTCGGCGTCGCCGGCGCAGGCGAGAGTGCCACCGGCTTTACGGGCGAGCTCCGACAGGACGGGCAGCCGGAAGACGAAGTCGGCACCGAGCAGTCGCAAGTGCCGTTTGACCTCCTCGCGGACCGCCACCGACAGCATCAGCGCGTCCAAGGCGACGGTCCCGGCGTGGTTGGCCACCACCAGGCCGGCGCCGGTGGTCGGCAGGTGGTGCACACCGGACACCTCCACCTGAAACCAGTGGTGATACAGCCACTTGAGGGCGGGATGAAAGACCGCATCGGCGAGGTGTGGGTCGAAGCCGAACTCGTCCACGTCGTAGTCGCCGGTCAACCGCCGGCGGAGAAACGCCAGCCCGGCGGCCAACCGCTGCTCCCAGACCTCACTCACCGCGGCCCACCCCGTCCCGGATCCGGGTGATCCCGGCCAGGATGGCGCGCTCAGCGGCGGCGAGCCGCTGCCGACCCAGCGGGGCGCCGCTGCGATGAGCGGCGAGAAAGTCGTCGAAGGCCACGGCGGTCGGCCGGGGGGTGAAGCCGTACTCCGCGGCCAGTCGACTCGTGTCCACCACCCGCCCGTGCACGAAGAGGTCGATCTGGTCCTGCCCCAGGCCCCACTGGCCCAACCGCCGGGCGAGCGCGGCCGCCGCCGTGAAGCCCGGCTCCGGCAGCGGCACGGGGATCCGGCCCGCCCGCCGGATCGCCTGGGAAAGCGTGAGCACACCGGGGCCGGCCACGTTGAAGACCCCCGGGTGGTCGCCGACCACCGACCGGTGCAGCACCTCCAACGCGTCGTCGACGTGCACGAACTGCAGCCGGGGGTCACGCCCGAACACCGTCGGCACCAGCGGGCGGCTGAAGTAGCGGGTCAGGCTCGTATCCGCCGACGCACCGATCAGTGGCGCCAGCCGCAGCACCGTCACCGTCACGTCCGGACACCGCCGCTGGAAAGCCCGGACATACCCCTCGAGGTCGAGGATGTCTCGCGCGAAGCCTCCCCGAGGCACCTCCTGCGGCTGCGTGTCCTCGGTGAAGACAGCAGGGTCGCGAAAGGATGCCCCGTACGCGGCGGTGGAAGAGCGCACCACCAGCTTGCGCAACCCCGGCATCCGCTGGCAGGCGCCGAGGAGCTTCATCGTCCCGATGACGTTGTGCTCCTTCATCGCCGCCCGATCACCGGAGGCGCCCTCCGGTGACGTGAGCACACCGAGGTGCACCACGACCTCAGGCCCGAGCGCGGTGACCGCGCCGGCCCCTGAGGTGAGATCGGCGCGGACCAGCTCCACGCCGGCCAGCGCCGCGGCGAGCCGAGCCGGTGGGTCCACCGCGTCCAACCCGATCACATGGTCGACCCGCGGGTCGGCGGCCAGCCGGGCAGCCACCTGCGCGCCCAGATACCGGCCGACCCCGATCACCATCACCGGGCCGGTCACGGACGCCTCCGGGATCGCGCGGTGACTACTTGCCCAGACGGCGACGCTGAATCCGGGTCTTGCGCAACAGCTTGCGGTGCTTCTTCTTGGCCATGCGCTTGCGGCGCTTCTTGACCACCGAGCCCATAAAACGTATGCCTTTCGGTAACCGGCCGGTTCCGCACACGAGAACCGACCACGGACGGACGACCGCGGCCGGGCCAACGGTCGGCGTTTAGGGTAAACCGTCGGCACACCGCAGCGGAAACCGACATCAGGCGTTCAGGCTGACTCGCGGAACGCCTCCTGCAGGTACTCGTGGACGGCATGCTCCGGCACCCGAAACGACCGCCCGACCCGCACCGCCGTGAGCTCACCCGAGTGCACCAGCCGGTACACCGTCATCTTCGACACCCGCATCAACGCCGCCACCTCGGCGACGGTCAGGAACCTCACCTCCGCCAGCCCACGGTCCCCTCCGCGGTCGGAGCGCGGTGCTCGGTTCACAAGATCACCCCCCACCGGCAACCCACGTTCAACTAGCACGGTACCGGGACGGATGGGGCAAGCGCGAACGCTTCTCGCGACCTCGTCCGCAATCTGCCTAAACGCACCGGCTTTCCGGGCCGCACTGACACGATCAGGACTTGGCCCACCGGAGGATCTCGGCGGCCATCACCTCGGGCGCCTCCACGTGCAGGAAGTGGCCGACCCCGGTGAGCAGCCGCCACTCGTACTCGGCGATCACATAGCGGCCCGAACCGAGCGCCGTGCGGGGCAGCACCGCGGTGTCCAGCTCCCCGTGCAGCTGGAGGGTGGGGGTGACCAGCGGCTGCTGCATGAGCTTGACGAAGCGGTACCCCTGCAGGCGCAGGGTCGACCGGAAGGCCCAGCGGTACATCTCCAGGGCGCAGAACGACGCCTGCGGAATCCGCATCGCCTGGCGGCACTTCGCCTCGTAGTCACGAAACTCCGGCGAGGCCGCCCACGTGGGCCCCGCCCACCGACGCAGAAACTCCCCGACCAGGGACGCCTCGTTGCGGGTCAGCACGTGCTCGTAGCGGGGGATCTGGAACCGCAACACTGGGGAGGCGGCGGCGAGTTGCCCCCGGGGATCAGCGAAGACCGCCGCCCGTAACCGCAGCGGATGGGCTGCCCCCGCGACGACCAACCGGCGCACCATACGAGGGTGGAACGCCGCAGCGGTCCAGGCCATCATGCCGCCATACCCGGAGCCGACCAGGACCGCGGACCGCTCCCCCAGCGCCCGGATCAGCCCTGTGGCGTCGGCAGCCATGGTGTAGCCGTCGTAGCCTCGTGGCGGCTTGTCGGAGGCACCGTAGCCGCGCAGATCCACGGCCACCGCGCGGTAACCCGCCTCAGCCACCACGGGCAGCACCTTGTGCCAGGCGTACCAGAACTCAGGGAAACCGTGCAGGAACATCACCAGCGGGCCCGCCCCTGCCTCGACCACGTGGAACCGGCTGCCGTTGGCGCTCACGAAGCGGTGGGTCCACGGGCCGTCGATCAGCACGCAAGTGTCGTCCACGGCAGCGGTCATGCCGCCAGCTTAGAACCCGCCCACCAGTTCATCCGCTCCCGCGATCCGCGGGGTGTCACACCCGGCGGGGATCAGACGTAGAACTCGTGCAGGTCCCGCACCTCGCTGACGGGAGCCCAGCCCTGATACACACCGAAGTCGAGCTCCTCCAGCCCGAGCGAGCGGGCGACCGGTGCCTTGCCCCCGGTGTACTCCACCCGAAGCCAACTGTCGTGCTGGGCGAGCACGATGAACGGCTGGCCCTTCCACGTGCACCCGGTACGGACGTAGGAGAGCCGTTCCACCTCGGCCAACGGCACCACCTTGACGTAACGGTCGTCTCGCACCCGGTCGAACCCATCGGCGGGCGTGGGCTGGTAGAGGCGAACAGTGTCGCCGTCGGGGCTAGCTTCGTACTCCATGCCTCGCCAACGCGCCACGTAGCCGTCACGCATCAGGTCTCCTTACGCCAGGTAGGGCCGTCTGCGTCGAATGTCGCCACAAGCTGTGACGAGCCGTCTGCTCGCAGTCGCCACAACTGCGCACCGTGCGGCAGCCGTACGCTGTCCACCTTGAACTCGGCGATCACGTCGCCGCTGTCGGCGGGAGCGAAGCCGTTGCCACGGAAGGGCGCGCGTTCGATCACCCACCCTTCCATCGCCGCCATCGCCGCCTCGCTACGCCCGCCGTAGGGGATGCGGTACAGGTTGTGCCGGTAGGCGGTCCACCGTAGTACGTAGATCTCGTCGGTGGCTTCGGTGAACGGGGAGTTGTCGTACCGAAGACCAAGCGCCGCCGTCAACTCCGCCGGCGTCCGCAGATGCGCGACCTCGTGCTCACGATGGACAAACCCCGACACTCGGTCGTAGCCGCGCTCGAGATACCACTCGACCTGGGCGGGCGCCACGGCCTTCTGCATCCGAACGGTGTCGTCGCCTGGCCGGGAGGAGCCGACCTCGCTGGCCCGCCGCGCCGCCTTGACGCCGGACTCCTGCGCTTCTCCGGCATCGTCTCCCAACCCCACTTCGGCCGCGGAACTGGCGAGTGCGGTAATCTGCGCGCCCGGCAGAGTCACCGCGATGGCGGTGCCAGGGTTCACCGCGAGTGACCACCCCTCGTCCGGCCACGACCGGATCAACTGGAGGAACCGCACGTCCACCGTCGTGACCGGTTCGGCGCGATGAGCATGAACCCGCTCAGCAGCGGTATAGACCACCACACACGTGTGGCCCCCGATCTGCTCGTTGTGCCAGGTGAAGCCCTCCTGCCCCGGGCGTAACGACGGGTCAGCACCCTCGGCCACGGGAAGCAGCACCTTCGCCAGCAGGAGCACCGACAGGTAGGTACCGCTGCTGCCGGTCTGGTGCGCGGCGAGCAGGTCCCGCTCGAGATCGTTGGCCGGCGCGAAAGCGGCACTGGCCACGGTGGGCGCGGGCTCCGACTCGGCGGTCACCGGCGTGGTGACCGCGGGCTCAGCCACCGGCTCCGCAGGAGCTGGCTCCGGCGGGGTGGGAGCGGGCACGAGCCGGGCCGACGGGCCAGGCGGAATCGGCACCGGCACGGTGGGCGGGCGAGGAGTGTACTCACCGGGCGAGTCTTCCGGCGTCCGCGGCGCTGGGGTACGTTCCACCACCCGTGACGTGGTCGGTGGCGTCTCCGGTGGACGCGTCTGTCCAGGTACCGCCACGCGCGCACGCCCCGTCGGTTCGGCGCCCTCGGATCGGGCCCGGCCCGCCGCGCGGCCAGGCAACCGGACGTCGCCACGCGCCAATTGGGAGACGAACCATGCCGGCAGGTAGCCCTCGATCGGAAGGCCAGGATTGACCGCCAGCCACCACTCCAGATTGGGCCATGCGGCGGCGAGCTCACGGAAAGCGATCTTGCGGGAGGTCCGGGCGTGGTCGGTGAGGCACGCCTGCATCGCCTCGGGGGACGTGAAGGCCAGCACGTGGGTGCGAGACCCGGCGGTCCACGTACCCCACCCCATCGGCGCCCTCCCGCTGAGCGCCTCCGGGGAGACCGGCAGCAGCAGCTCCATGCGCGCCAGGATGCGGAAGTAGTGCTCCTGATCGCCGGCGCGCAGGGCGTCGCGCATTGCGGTTTCAGCCTCGGTGGCCGGTGCCCATTCGGTCACGGCCACCCCCTCACACGCTTTCCCTGTGGCAGGTTCTCGCGTACAACCTACACATCAGCACCAAGATCATATTGCCCGGCGCCGACGCCGACACCGGTAATGCTATCCAGCTGGCCAGATGGCGGACCCACGGCGGTGATCGATGTCCATAACGTCACGGAAACGTGGCTTTCCTGCCCTCTCTCCAGCATGTCGCCACCGCACGAGCGGTATCGACCTGGCACGGCCTCCCCACGGTACCGGACGCGGGACCGTGGACATCGGATCCACGCCACGCGCCGTGTTGCGTCGCCGTACCGCACAGGATCAACGACGGCGGCGCCGAATCGGCACGGTCGGTGGGGCGGCAGACAACCGCGCGGCATGGCACCATCACGCCCATGAAACTCCTCCTGCGACTGGCGATCGGCGCCGTATCGGTGTGGGTCGCCACCCTCCTCATTCCTGGAATCACACTCTCCGATGAGAGTTTCACCGCACCATGGTTCGGGACCCTGGTGCTGGTCGCTGTGATCTTTGGTGTCGTCAATGCGGTGCTACAGCCGATCATCAAGACCATCGGTTGCGCCCTGTACCTGCTCACACTCGGTCTCATCGGACTGGTGGTGAACGGAGCCCTGCTGTGGCTCACCGGCTGGATCGCCGGCAAGTTCAACATCGGATTCACTGTGGAGACCTTCTGGGCAGCGGTGTTCGGCGCCGTGGTGATCGCGGTCGTCAACTGGTTGCTCAACCTGCTGCTGCGGGACTGACGACACGCGCCGGGTGCTCTGGCTGGCCCACACCGGTCAGAGCACCCCGTACGCGATCAGTCGCGCACCCAGAACGATCGATATGCCGGGAGGATCAGGCCGCCGCCTCCGACTTGCTGGGCGGAGACAGCAGCGGCGCAAGCGCCTTTGCGGTGGCGTGCAACCGGGCCCGCAGATCCTTCGCCGAGTGCATGAAGTCGCGGATCGGCAAGGCGCAGCCCACTACCGTACGCTGCGTCACGTCACCGTCGGCGACCACCGGCACGGCCGCGCACGCCACCCCCGCACGATACTGGCCAATCTCGATCTGCATGCCGCGTTTGCGCCCAGCGGCCAAGTCCATCTCGAACGCGGTCGGATCGGTGATGGTGGCGTCGGTGAATCGACGCATCCCCGACTCCCGGAGATAGCGCTCACGGCGATGGGGCTCGAGCGTCGCCAGCAACGCCTTGCCCAACGCGGTGGCGTGCGCCCCGTCGTCGAAGCCGGGCACCAACTCTTCCAACCACGGGGAGTGGGGCCCCTCGGCGACCGCGGTCACGGAGACCCGGCCACCGACAAACCTCGCCAGAAAGTGGCTATAACCCGTTTCGGCGACAGCCCGGCGCAAGGCGTGCACGGCACCGTCCGGGCCACGCAACGCCCGGGCGAGGTCCCGGAACCGGTCGGACACCGCCGGTCCCATGGTGTAGTTACCTAGATCGTCACGAAGCAGGTAGCCCTCATAGACAAGGGTGCGAATCAAGTGATATGCGGTCGCCGCGTTCATGTCGAGTCGGCGAGCCATCTGCTTCACGGTGAGCCCGGGCTCGGCTCCGATGATCTCCATCAATCGCATGGCCCGGGTGACGCTCTGCACCAGGTCGGGTGGTGCCGGTGCGTTTCCCCGCCCTCGCGGTCCGGTCATCCATGATTCGATCACCGCAACACCTCCCTCCCAGGTGACCTCCACCATAGGAAATACCGGCGCTGGGCGGTACCCCTGGAGTCGACCGTAGGGTCTGCCCATGAGCTCGCTACGCCGCGGATACTTGTACGGTCTGGCGGCGTACGGGCTGTGGGGCTTCTTTCCAATCTATTTCAAATTGCTCTATCCGTCCTCGGCGGTGGAGCTACTCGCCCACCGTGTGATCTGGTCGCTCGTCTTCGTCGCGATCCTCCTCGTGGCGGTCATCCGACGGTGGGGTTTCCTACGCGACCTGCTGCGGCGCCCGCTCACCCTGCTCGGGGCCGCCGTCGCGGCCACGACGATCGCGGTCAACTGGGGCACCTACATCTACGGGGTCAACACCGACCGAGTGGTGGAAACCTCCCTCGGCTACTTCATCAACCCCTTGTTCACCGTGCTGCTCGGCGTGATCGTGCTGCGGGAACGGTTGCGCCGATGGCAGTGGGTGGCGATCGGTGTGGGAGTGGCCGCGGTCGGGGTGCTCACGATCGACTATGGACGCCCACCGTTCATCGCGCTCATCCTCGCGGCGACCTTCGGCTCCTACAGCTTGATCAAGAAGCGTCTCGGACTGCCGGCCGCGGCCGGCCTGCTCGTGGAGACCGCGGTGCTCGCCGGCCCGGCACTGGGATACCTCTGGTGGGTGTGGAGCGCCGGCGAGCCCACCCTCGGCCACGGCGGCGCGGCGCAGATCATGTTGGTGCTCGCCAGCGGACCGCTCACCGCGGCGCCGTTGATGCTCTTCGCCGGTGCCGCCAACCGGATCTCTCTGAGCGCCTTGGGGATCATGCAGTACATCACCCCGCTGATGCAGTTCAGCCTGGGCGTACTGCTCTTCCGCGAGCCGATGCCGCCGAGCCGCCTGGCCGGCTTCTGCCTCGTCTGGCTGGCGCTGATCATCTTCACGGTGGACGGTGTCCAGCACGGGCGCCGTCGAGAAGACCAGACGATCGCTCCCGCCTCCGCCCCGGCGACGACGCATTGAACCGCGGCTCGCCAGCGCCTCAACCGGTGCGGTCCACGATCAGGTCGCAGACCGACTCCAACGCGTGGCGGGCCGGCACGTCCGGTAGCTGTTGCAGTCGCGCGCGCGCCTTCTCCGCGTACGACCGGGTGGTCTCCCGCGCCTGCTTGAGAGCCGGCGAGTCACGCAGAAGTCGTAGCGCCTCGGCCACGTCGTCCTCGTCGGTGACCGCCCCTTGGGCCAAGATCTCCCGCAGCCGCACCGCCTGCGGATCGGGGTCGTCATCGGCCAGGGCGTAGAGCACCGGCAGCGTGACCACCCCTTCCCGCAGATCGGTGCCAGGGGTCTTACCTGACTCCTCCGAGTCCGACGCGATGTCCAAGAGGTCGTCGGAGAGCTGGAAGGCCACCCCGATCACCTCGCCGAACTCGGCGAGCGCCGCCACCACCGACGGCTCCGCCTGCCCGAACATGCCTCCGAACCGGGCCGACGTCGCGATCAGGGACGCGGTCTTGTCCTCGATCACGCTGAGGTAGTGGGCGATCGGGTCGGCGTCGCGAGGCCCGACGGTCTCCGCGATCTGGCCATGCACCAGCCGGGAGAAGGTCTCGGCCTGGATCCGTACCGCCTCGACACCGAGGTCGGCGGCGATCTCCGCGGCTCGCGCGAACAGGTAGTCGCCCACCAAGATCGCCACCGAGTTGGACCATCGCATGTTCGCGCTGGGCGCGCCGCGACGCACCTCGGCCTCGTCCATGACGTCGTCGTGGTAGAGCGTCGCGAGGTGCGTCAACTCCACCACCGCCGCAGCGGTCGGCAGCAGCGGCGAGGTGGGATCACCGAAGTGCCCACCCAACGCCACCAGCAGCGGCCGAAAGCGCTTCCCGCCGGCCACGACCAGGTGCTGCGCCGCTTCGGTGACGAACGGGTCGGCGCTCAGCAGCCGCTCGCGCAGGATGGCCTCGGTCTGCCCGAGTGTGGCCTGCAGCGACGCTTCGAGCGCTGGGTCCGCTATCCGGAGCACGTCACCACCATGCCACACCGGTATCCGGGGGCTGTCATCGCACGAACAGGGCAGCGTGGTGAGCCAAGTCCAGCAGCGGCCCCGGCACCACGCCGAGCGCCACGATCGCCACGACTCCGACCACGAGGGCGGCAGAGGTGAGCGCCCCAGGGATCACCGCCTTGGCGGTCGACTCGCCCGGGTCGGACAGCCACACCATCACCACCACCCGCAGGTAGGGGAAGGCGAGGATGACGCTGCTCACCACGCCTGCGATGACCAGCCACGCGTGGCCCGCCTCGATCGCCGCGCCGAAGACCGCGAACTTCGCGGTGAAGCCGGCGGTGAGCGGGATTCCCGCCAGCGCCAGCATGATGAGCGTGAAGACGCTGGCCATCACCGGCGAGGTACGCCCGAGCCCGGCCCACCGCGACAGGTGGGTGGCTTCGTGGCCATCCGCATCCCGCAACAGCGAGACCACCGTGAACGCGGCGATCACCGCGAACCCGTACGCCACCAGGTAGAACATGGTGGCCGACGCACCCTCCCGGCCGATCGCCACCAGGCCGACCAGCACGTATCCGGCGTTGGCGATGGAGGAGTACGCGAGCAGGCGCTTCAGGTCGGTCTGGGTCACCGCCAGCACCGCGCCGAGCAGCATGGTCAGCACCGCCACCACACCGACGACCGGCTGCCAGTCCCAGGCGACTCGCTCGAACGCCACGTAGAGCACCCGCAGCATCGCTCCGAACGCCGCCACCTTGGTGCAGGCGGCCATGAAGGCGGTGACCGGGGTCGGAGCACCCTGGTAGACGTCGGGGGTCCAGACGTGGAACGGCGCCGCCGCCGCCTTGAACAGCAGGCCGATGACGATCAGCGACAGGCCGACCGCCAGCAGCGTCCAGTTCATCGCCGACCCGACCACCGCTTCGTGGATGCCGGAGAAGTCGACCGTCCCGGCGAACCCGTAGATGAGCGCGGTGCCGAAGATGAAGAACCCGGAGGCGTACGCGCCCAGCAGGAAGTACTTGAGCGCCGCCTCCTGTGACAGCAGTCGCCGGCGGCGGGCCAACGCGCACATCAGGTAGAGCGGCAGCGACAGCACCTCCAACGCGATGAACATCAGCAGGAGGTCACTGGCGGCGACGAACAGTCCCATGCCGGCGAGCGAGAACATCGCCAGGGGGAACACCTCTGTCGCGCCTGGCGCCATCGCCTGACGCTGGTCCGCCTCCGAGCCGACCGGAATCGCGGCCTGAGACACGATCGCGCCGCCCGGCTCCACCGAACGGTCGGCGATGAGCAGCACCGCCACCAAACCGAAGACCAGCAGCGCCCCTTGCATGAACAGTGCGGGACCGTCGATCGTCACCGAACCGCCCCCGGTCGTCACGCCGGACCCGGCGCGCAGAACCACCAGGATCAGCGCCGCGACGATACCGCCGAGGGACAGGACGAGCTGCGTCGGATAGCGCCACCGGCGGGGCAGCAACGCCTCCACCAGCACTCCGACGGTCGCCACCCCGAACAGGACCAGCAGCGGAGCGACCGCCGCGTAGTCGATGGCTGGCAACTCGATCTTGGTCACGGCTGGGCCTCCGTCACGACGGTGGGGGCCGGGTCGGTGGCGCCGACGTCAGCCAGCGTCGCCTCCACCGCCGGGTTGATCA